>NZ_JBMDJU010000008.1:0-186340 GCF_057809355.1 Pseudomonas sp. FG29
GCTTCGCCATCAATGCCACCACCGGTGTGGTCACCGTCGCCGACGGCAGCAAGCTCGACTACGAGACGGCTACCAGCCACAACATCACCGTCAAGGCCACCAGCTCCGACGGCAGCAGCAATACCCAGGTGTTCACCGTCCAGCTCGGTAATCTCAACGAGTTCGGCGTGACCCTCAGCGATGTCGATGCAACCACCAACAGCGTCGCGGAGAACGCCGCCAACGGCACCGCCGTGGGCATCACTGCACGCGGGGTCGACGGTGACGCCGGCACCACGGTCAGCTACGCGCTGACCAACGACGCCGGCGGCCGCTTCGCCATCAATGCCACCACCGGTGTGGTCACCGTCGCCGACGGCAGCAAGCTGGACTTCGAAACTGCCACCAGCCACAGCATCACCGTACTGGCCACCAGTTCCGATGGCAGCACCCGCGCGGAGACCTATTCGATTGCCGTGACCAACGTCAACGAGGCCCCTGTGGTGGTCTCCGGCGCCAGCGTTACCGGTGCCGAAGACAGCAACTACACGTTCGCCTGGAGCGACTTCAAGGTCAGTGACGTCGACGCCAACAGCAGCCTGTCGATCAAGATCGAAAGCCTGCCCGGCGAAGGCAAGCTGCAGATCAAGTCCGGCAACAGCTGGGTCGATGTCAGCGCCAACGCCACGGTCAGCAAGTCGGTGATCGATGCCGGCGGCCTGCGCTTTGTCCCGGACAGCAACGAGTCTGGTCACGACAGCTTCGGCGGCAACGGCGTCGGCTTGAACCAGGCTACCTACGCCACGTTCAAGTACAGCGGTAGCGACGGCAGCCTGAGCACCGCCAGCAGCACCATGAACATCGACATCGCGCCGGTAGCCGATGTACCGACTCTGACCGTGAAGTCCGCTGCCACCAGCACGCTGTTCACCACTACCTGGGAAAGCGCGCCTGACAGCAACTACACCTCCGAGTTGATCAGCGGTTCGACCTTCGAGAACTGGACGCTGGTCACCACCGGTGACAAGCTCACCGGCGGCAGCAATGTCTTCGAGGTCTGGGGCCACAACGACCGGATGGAGAACCAGGCCGGCACCGAGATCACCATCAAGATGCAGGGCAGCGGCAACAACGATGCTCTGGAGCTGAACGACTCCGCTGGCACGATGGCTCAGACCCTGGGCATCACCCGCAACGTCGCCACCGAAGTCGGCAAGGTCTACGAGCTGTCGATGGACTACGCAGGCCGCCTGGGCTTCGACACCAGCTACACCAAGATCGCGGTCTACCTGGGCAATACCCTGGTCGGTGAATACGGTTCCACCAGCAGCCAGACCAGCCTGAACTGGGAGAACATCCATTTCAGCTTCGTCGGCACCGGCAGTACCGAGGCCCTGACCATCAAGCTAGCGGGCACTTCGACCAACGATGCTGGCCGCGGCGCGCTGATCGACAACATCAGCCTCTCCTCGTCCCAGGGCGTGGTGGCCGGCGATGGCGGCGTCAGCGGCAAGACCAGCATCGCCCTGAGCAACTACATCAGCGGCGCGCTGACCGACACCGACGGCTCGGAAAGCCTGCGCTACAACCTCTCCAACCTGCCCACAGGTGCCAAGATCGTGGTCGGCGGCAATACCCTGAGCGCAGTCGATGGCGTGGTTTCGCTGACAGCGGCCCAGTTGGCCACGGCCAAGCTGGAGGTCAATGGTGCAGTGCGTGGCGAGATCGGTCTGGACGTCAAATCCGTATCGGTCGAGCCCAACGGCAGCACCGCCAGTTCCAGCAGCCAGCACCTGACACTGAAGATCATCGATGGCGGCGTGGAGCATGGCAGCTACACTACCAACACCATCACCGCGAGCGAAACCGCAGGTGTGACCACTCTCGGCAGCGGCCTGACCAGCGAGTACTGGGGCTATCAGGAGGACAGCCGCAACCCGAACCTCAGCAGCCTGAGTCAGGTGGAGAACTACATCGAGGGTCGCAGCGGCAACAACAGCAACCTGGTCGGCTCCAACGCCAACGCGGCCAATGGCTCGCTCAATGCCAGCTTCATCGCCAATCAGATCGATTTCGGCCTGAAGAACGGCACCACGGTGTTCAGCGACGATCTGGGTGACAACCGCACCGTGAGAAATGGCAGGACCATCGGCAGCTCCACCGACAACCAGAACAACCTGTACGACTTCCTCACGGCGGCCAGCGTCAACAATGTCTCCGACCTCAAGGCTGGCGGCGCCGGCCTGGGCGATACCACGGATGCCATCATTCGTGCCCACGGCTTCCTCTCGGTCGCTGCCGGCACCTATGACATCCGCATCACCGCAGACGACGGTTATCGCCTGCTGATCGGTGGTCAGGATGTGGCCAACGTTGACAAGATCCAGTCCACCACCACCGACACCTTCAAGGGCGTCAACCTGGCGGGCGGCCTGCAGGCACTCGAACTGCTGTACTGGGATCAGGGCGGCCACGCCGCGCTGAAGGTCGAGTTGAAGCTCAGCGGCAGCAGCGACTCCACCTACCAGACCCTCGGCGCAGGAGACTACAAGTTGTTCCAGGCCGCGACCCTGAGCAGTGGCCAGGAGCTGGTGCAGACCGATACCGGCTGGGCGGTACACACCATCCAGACCACCAACGGCAGCGAAGCCAGCGACCTGATCAATGGCAGCAAGTACTCCGATATCCTCAATGGCGGCAACGGCCACGACGTGCTTTACGGCAACGCCGGCCATGACCTGCTCAATGGTGGTGACGGCAACGATCTGCTGATCGGTGGTGTGGGCAACGACACCCTGACTGGTGGTGCAGGCGCCGATACCTTCGTCTGGAAGGCTGGCGATCTCGGCAACGACGTGATCACGGACTTCAAGGCCAGCGACGGTGACCGCATCGACCTCAGCGACCTGCTGCCCGATGCGGCTAACGCCAACAACCTGCTCGACTACCTCAAGGTCGACACCACCACCAACACCCTGCAGGTCAGCACCACCGGCAATGTCGCCAACGGCGCCGACGTGACCATCAAGCTCGAAGGCGTGGATCTGACTCAGTACGGCTCCACCTCCGCGCAGATCGTCAACTCGCTGGTGGCCGGTGCCGATCCGCTGGTGAAGACCGAGCACAGCTGATGATCGCACTCACCCACCGCGTGAGGGCACTTCTAAAAACGTAGGCGAGGCAGCCAACGCAAGGCAAAAACAGGCGAAAAAGCGGAGTTTACGAGCTGTAAATGAGCATTTTGAGCCTGTTTTTAACGCAGCGGTGGCAACGCAGGTAGTTTTTAGAGGTGTCCTATAGGCGCGGTGGGTGAAGTGCATCCTTCTTGTCGAGGGCTCCGGCTGCGCGTATAGATGTGCGTCCGGCGCACATCCCATCGGGGGTATCCATGCTCTACGTACAACACGACGACCAGGGCCGCCTGGTGCGCGTCGAAGCGGCCGCGTTCGCCGGTCATACCGGCCAGCTTCCGGCCGACGCGCCTGACGTGCTCGCCTGGTACGCCAATCAGGCGGTCGAATCGAGCCTGCTGCAACTGCGCCAAAGCGACCAGGAAATGATCCGGGTGCTGGAAGACCTGATCGGTGCGCTGATCGCCAAGGGCGTCATCCGTATCACCGACCTGCCGCCTGCCGCGCAATCCAAGCTGCTCAGCCGTAACCAGGCGCGCGAGGCTCTGGGCGGCCTGTCACGCCTGATCGGTGAAGAAGAAACCAGCACCGGCCTGATCTAGCCGGCGCTCTCAGATTCAGTCCGCAGTCGGCCACGGCATGGGCGCGCCAACGCGTTGCCCCTGCACACCCTTGAAGCCCATCTCGGCCAGCACCTGCAACTCCCCTTCGGTTTCCACGCGCTCGGCGATCAGCGGCAGATCGATGCTGTTCGCTGCACGCTGCATGGCATCGATGAACAGGCGTTTGTCCGCCTCCATATCGATGGCGCGGATGTAGCTGCCATCCACCTTCAGGTAAGCCAGGCCCAGACGCGCCAGGTTGCCGATCATGCTGAAGCGCCCACCGAAGTGCTGCAGGCTGAGGCTGAAGCCCAGCTCGCGCAGGCGCCGGGTCAGTTGTTCCAGAGCGAGCGGATCCGGCAGTTGATCCTCCTCCAGCTCGAGGATCAGGCGCGGCCCGAGCGCAGCATGCCGGCGCAACAACTCGAACGCCGCCTCCAGCGCCTTGGGCTCGCGCAATAGCGCGCCGGAGAGGTTCAGCGCCAGCGTCTGCTGGTGCTGGGTCAGTTGTTGCAGCACCTTTTCCAGCATCAGCAGATCCAGCCGCGATGACCAGCCGAAGCGCTGCAGCCACGGCAGGAAGCGCCCGGCCGGAATCGTCTCGCCGGCTTCGTCGCGCAGACGCGAGAGCACCTTGTAATGCAGCACCTGCTCAGGCGCCCGAGCGCTGACCACCGGCTGGAAATACAGCTCCACCTGGCGCCGACTCAGGGCGGTGTCGAGCAACTGGTGCCAGGCATGGCGTTCGTCACCGACGCTGTGGCTCTGCTTGCGCGACACCAGTGCCCAGGTCTGCTCGCCCGAGGCTTCGGCCTTGGCCAGCGCCTCGTCGGACAGGCGCAGCAGGTCATGGCAATCATCGCCCGGCTGGAACGGCGCCAGGCCGATATGCGCCACTGGCGCACAATCAGTGGCACCAATGCTGACCAGATTGCCCAACGCCACTTCCAGCCGTATCGCCAGTTGCTCGGCCTCCTCGCTCATCAGCCCCGGCGCCAGCAGTGCGAAGTCGCCGCCCCGGCAACGCGCCAGCAGGTGGCCTGAGCCCAGCGGCAGCGCCTCGCGGGCGAGCAGCTCGCTGACGGCCTGCAGCAACTGGTCGGTACGCTGACCACCGAGGCGCTGGTTGAGCCCACCCAGGTCATGCACGCGCACCAGCAGCAGGTAGCCGGCATTGGCCTGATCCTCGGCACCCAGGCGCGTCTGCAGTTGCATCTCGAAGTGGCGACGGTTGGCCAGCCCGGTCAGGGCGTCCTTGTAGGCCTCGTCGCGCAGGCGTTCGCTACGCTCGGCCTGTTCCTGAAACAGCGCCTTGAGCTTCTCCACCATCAGGTTCATCGCCTGCACCACCCGGCGCAGCTCCGGGGTGCGCGGCAGCATGGGCAGGCTGAGAAATTCGCGGCGGGCAATGGCATGGGATTGCTCGACCATGTAGTCCAGTGGTTTGAGCTGGCGGCGCAGCACGAAGGCACCGACGCCGGCGCTGAGCAGGCCACACAGCAACAACCAGCCCAGGCTACCCAGCGCGCTGCGCCAGAGTCGGGCGATGGCGAACAGCGGATGGCTGCGCACCTCCACCCGCGCCGCCTGCTCCCAGCCGCGACTGACGATGGCGTCACCGGCCTCGGCGTTCAGACCGATCAGGTCGACGAACCATTGCGGCACTTCGGTGCCGGCGGCATCCGGTACGCCAGTGCGCTCGACCAGGATATTGCCGCTGGCGATGTCGATCACCCGGATGCTTTGGAAGTAGCCGCTGTCGAAGATCGAGCTGACCATCAGCTCCATCATCGCCGGGTCGTCCACGTGCGGCGTCAGCGACAGGCCGAGCGCGGTCGCGGCATCCTGCGCGTGCGAGCGCAACTGGTTGACGTACTGCTCGCGGGAGCTTTCCAGACCGACCATGAAGCTGCCGGTGAAAGCGACCACGAGGAACAGGCAGATGGCAATCAGCAATTGTTTGAACAGCGACATCTCGACTCCTATCGACCCGACTCCGCCGGGAATCCCTCGGCCGTCATCTTTTTCATCAGTTCCTGCCAGCGCGACAGGCGCTTGGCATCTCCCACCTGCTTGCCACCGCCCTTGCCCGCCAGCCACATGCCTTCGGCATTGAAGGCATACACCGGCAACAGATCCGAACGCTCGCTGGCGGGCCGGATGACGTTGATCAGATTGTCCAGCACCAGCGGCATGGCTTCGGGGGTGGCGTAATAGGTCAGCACCATGTGCGCCTGGTTCAGGCGCAGTGCCTTGACGTAGGTGATCCGCAGTTTTTCACTGGCGACACCGGCTTCACGCAGGGTGAAGTACTTGGCGATGGCGAAGTCTTCGCAGTCGCCCGCGCCAATGCGCAATGCCTCGACCGGCGTCGCCCAGTAATCGTTCTGGTGCCAGATTTCGATGTCGTCACGGAAGCGGAGGCTGGCATTGAAGAAGCGGTTGACCGCCTCCAGCTGCGCCGGCTCGTCGAGCGTCGGCAGTCGCTCCAGCAGCGCCTGCCAGTCGTCGATGCGTGCCTTGCCGGCACCCAACGGGCCGTAGAGCTTTTCGGCACGCTGGCTGATCAGGTTGAAATCCCAGTCCGCCTGTAGGGCACCGGCCAACGCGATCAGCAGCAATGGCGCGGCCAGGCGCGATTTGCGCCGCCGCCACCCTGCTCGACCTGTGCCTATGCCACCTCGGAACATCATCCATCCGTCTCGGGGCCACCCGCCCCTGGAACAAGGCAGGAATGGTGCGGGCTGGCCCGGAAAAAGACAATGGCACTTCGCCGTTATCCGGCGCGCCAGCCGGAGCCAGGCGGGGATGGCTTCAGCGCAGGCTGCGCAGGTGCAACACGCCGAACAGCAGCACTTGCAGGCGTTGCCACCACAGCCCGGGAAACGCGCTCAGGCGCGAGCGAAACAGCAGTAACTCGCCGACGTGCGCCAGCAGTATCAGCAAGGCGGCCCAGTTGACCCAGCCGCCCAGTGGCGCTGCGAAGGGATAGAAGAGATTGAGCAGCGCCACCAGCCAGAACATGGCCAGGGCACCCTTGGCGAAAGACAGCAGCTTCATCGTTGGCCTCCAGTGCAGTGAAGCCTGGAGTGTGCCGAGAAGCGGCGGCTCATGCCGCCGCTCTTTGGATGGGTGATCGGCTAGCGACGGTGTTCGCCCAAGCCGCGCGGTTGCTGATCGCGCCCCTGCGAGTAACGGCGATCACTGCGCTCCCAGCCACCCCGGGAAATACCACCGCCGCGCTGCTCGTAGCGGCGGCTGTCTCGGTAATGCTCATTGCGCGGCTGCCAGCGCGGCGGTTGCGCGTCGTGGTAGCGCGGCGGCTGAACGTAACGCGGTGGCGGGGGCAGGTAGCGACGATCCTGCCGGTAGTCGTAGCGGCGTTCCTCGTAGTAATAGCCCGGCACGTAAATCGGCGGCGAGGCGTAATAGCCGCGATAGCCATCGTTGTAGCGGTGTTCATAACGGCCATAACCGGGGCTCTCATAGCCCCCGCCATAAACCGCGCACCCTGATAACGAGAAGAACAGCAGGAACAGCATCTTCTTGAGCATGGCGGCCTCCTTTCGACCGCGAGACATAGCCGGCGCATGCCGGCAATAGGGAGTCGATCCCTGTTCCATCAGACAGCGGCAAGACCTTTAGGTGCGGCGGCAGGTGCTGTGATTTTCACGGCGCGCCCCAGCAGGCAGCACATCCTCTCGCGCCCGCACCAACACGGCGCACACCAGCCACCCGCGCCCGCTGCAGCCCAGGCAGAACCAGGGGTTGAATACCTGGCACGATGTTCGCTTGAGCTACTGCGTGCAGGAAATACCCCGGTACGCCGGGTACGCGGCACCACAATTTGCAAATAGCCGACTAGGGTTCCGGCTCGCCAGAAAAGCGAGTGACTGGTCCGAGAGTTGGCGACCTCCTTCGAGGTTACACGGCGGGACAAAAGCCCGGGAGACGCGCCCCTGTATCGGGGAACCGCCGCGAACTCCTGCCCGCCCCTTTCTCGAACTGGAGGTTCTCCATGCGTAAGTCCCGTCTGCTCTCCGTTCTCGCTGCCGCCGGTCTCGGCGCCGCACTCAGTCTGTCCGCCCAGGCCGCCCCGAAAACCGACTTCAGCGTGTGCTGGACCATCTACGCCGGCTGGATGCCGTGGGAATACGGCGCGGCCCAGGGCATCGTCGACAAGTGGGCGAAGAAGTACGGCATCAACATCGACGTGGTGCAGATCAACGACTACGTCGAGTCGATCAACCAGTACAGCGTCGGCCAGTTCGACGGCTGCACCATGACCAACATGGACGCCCTGACCATTCCCGCCGCCGGTGGCGTGGACAGCACCGCACTGATCGTCGGCGACTTCTCCAATGGCAACGACGGCGTCGTGGTCAAGGGCGAAGGCAAGACCCTGGCAGACCTCAAGGGCATGGACGTCAACCTGGTCGAGCTGTCGGTCTCGCACTACCTGCTGGCCCGTGGCCTGGAAAGCGCCGGCCTGAGCGAGCGCGACCTCAAGGTGGTGAATACCTCCGACGCCGACATGGTCGCCGCCTTCGCCACGCCTGGCGTGCAGGCCGTCGCCACCTGGAACCCGCTGCTGGCTGAGATCGAAGCCACGCCGGGCGTGACCAAGGTGTTCAACTCCAGCCAGATCCCCGGCGAAATCATCGACCTGATGGTGGTCAACAGCGAAACGCTCAAGGACAACCCCGCCCTGGGCAAGGCCCTGACCGGCGCCTGGTACGAAATCATGGCCACCATGGGCAGCGACTCGGCCGAGGGCAAGGCCGCCCGCGAGCACATGGCCAAGGCCTCCAGCACCGACCTGGCCGGCTACGAGGCGCAACTGGCCGCGACCAAGATGTTCTATGCCGCCCAGGACGCCGTGACCTTCGCCACCAGCGCGCAACTGCCGGCGACGATGACCAAGGTGGCCGAGTTCTCCTTCGCCCACGGCTTGCTCGGTGAAGGCGCGCAGAGCAGCGACGCCATCGGCATGAGCTTCGCCGGCGGCGTGGTCACCGGCGACAAGGGCAACGTCAAGCTGCGCTTCGACCCGAGCTACATGCAGATGGCCGCCGACGGCAAGCTCTGACGCCTCTCCCGCCCGTTCCCCTGCGGGAACGGGTTCAGGCCCCAAGCCAACCGAGAGATCCCATGCGCCTGATCAATCGACACCCGGATCGCGGCAGCCGTCTGCTGCTGATCCTCCTGCCCTTCGCGCTGGTGCTGCTGGTGTACTTCAGCAGCTCGGCCACGCGCCTGGCGGAAAACCCCAATGACAAGCTGCTGCCCAGCGCCGGGCAGATGGCCGATGCCATCGACCGCCTGGCGTTTACCGAGGACAAGCGTACCGGCCAGTACCTATTCTGGGCCGACAGCGCCTCCAGCCTCAAACGCCTCGGCCTCGGCCTGGGTATTGCCGCGCTGGCCGGCCTGACCCTGGGTATCGCCGCTGGCAGCCTGCCTCTGTTCGGCGCGCCGCTGTCGCCGCTGCTCACCGTGCTGTCGATGATTCCGCCGCTGGCCATCCTGCCGATCCTGTTCATCGTCTTCGGCCTGGGCGAGCTGTCCAAGGTCATGCTGATCGTCATCGGCGTCACGCCGATGCTGGCGCGCGACCTCGAACAGCGCGCACGGGAAATTCCGGGCGAGTTGCTGATCAAGGCGCAGACCCTCGGCGCCAGCACCTGGACGCTGATCCTGCGCCTGGTGCTGCCGCAACTGCTGCCACGCCTGCTCATCTCCCTGCGCCTGGTGCTCGGTTCTGCCTGGCTGTTCCTGATCGCCGCCGAAGCCATCGCCAGCACCGACGGCCTGGGCTATCGCATCTTCCTCGTACGCCGCTACATGGCCATGGACGTGATCCTGCCCTACGTGGCGTGGATCACCCTGCTGGCCTGGGCCATGGATCTGGGCCTGCGCCAGCTCACCCGCCTGTGCTTCCCCTGGTATGAGGGGGCCAAGGCATGAACGATAAAAAAAGCAGCGCAGTAGGCGCTTTCATCGAAGTGAAGAATGTTTGGCAGACCTACGGTGACCAGACTGTTCTGGAACGCCTCGATCTGAGCATCGCCGAAGGCGAGTTCTGCACCCTGGTCGGCGCCTCCGGTTGCGGCAAGTCCACCTTCCTGCGCCTGCTGCTTGGCCAGGAGCGCCCCAGCCGTGGGCAGATCCTGCTCAGTGGCGAGCCGCTGGTGGCCGAGCCCGATCCCAGCCGGGGCGTGGTGTTCCAGCGCTACTCGGTGTTCCCGCACCTGAGCGTGCTGGACAACGTCGCCCTCGGTCTGGAGCTGCGCCAATCACGGCTGCTCGGCCGCCTGTTCGGCGGCGCCAAGCGCGAAGCCCGCGAACGTGCAGCCGAGATGTTGACCAAGGTCGGTCTCGGTCACGCCCTGGACAAATACCCCAGCGCCCTCTCCGGTGGCATGCAGCAACGTCTGGCCATCGCTCAGGCGCTGATCATGAAGCCGCGCGTGCTGCTGCTGGACGAGCCCTTCGGCGCGCTCGACCCCGGCATCCGCAAGGACATGCACGCCCTGCTGCTGGAGCTGTGGCACGAGACCGGGCTGACCGTGTTCATGGTCACCCACGACTTGTCCGAGGGCTTCAGCCTTGGCACGCGGCTGATGGTCTTCGACAAGCTGCGCCACGACCCGCATGCCCCGGGCGCCTATGGCGCACGGGTGACCTACGACATCCCCCTCAACGCAAGCCGCCGCAACCAACGCGCCGCGGCCGACCTGCTGCCCGAACACCTGCTCGGCAGCCTGCAACCCACTCACCAAGGAGCCTGAGCATGACTGCCTCTCTCGCCCTGCGTCCGACCCTGTACGAAGAAACCGTCCCCGGTGGCGGCCACACCTCCTTCATCCTCAAGCGCGGCCAACAACTGCGCATCACCGATCTCGAAGGCGGCGCCAACGTCAGCCTGCTGCTGTTCAACGCCGCCGAGAAAAGCGAGCGCCTGAACCTGCCCGACACCCTCAAGGGCCAGCACACCGCCAAGCTCACCGCCGGCCACTGCCTGTACTCGGACATGGGTAAGGTGCTGGCGGCCATCACCGCCGACACCTGCGGCTGGCACGACAGCTTCGGCGGCGTGCTCAACGCAGAAGAAACGCTGGAGAAGTACGGCCAGGGCCGCTACCAGGAACTGCGCAACGGCTTCTTCCGCAACGGCATGGACAACCTGCTGGTGGAAATGGGCAAGTGGGATCTCAACCTGCTTGATCTGCTGATGAACCTCAACCTGTTCAGCCGCGTGGACGTCGACGCTGAGGGCGCCTTCCACTTCCAGCCTAACAACAGCAAGGCCGGCGACTACATCGAGCTGTACGCGCCGATGGACACCCTGGTGGTGCTCACCGCCCTGCAGCACCCGATGGATCCGAACCCGCAGTACGCGCCCAAGCCGGTGCACCTTCGCTGGAGCAAGGTCGACAGCGACGGCATCACCGTGCTCTGCCGCACCTCGCGCCCGGAGAACGGCCGCGCCTTCCACAACACCGAACGCCAGTACATCTGAGGGCTGCCGAAATGACCCTGACCGCCAGCACCCTGCCTGCCGAAACCGCCGTGTTCCGCCACACCATCCCGGCGGGCGAACCCTACCTGTTCGAGGTCAAGGCCGGGCAAACCCTGCGCCTGCACGACCTCGAAGGCAACCAGGCCATCGACACCCTGTTCTTCGCCGCGAACAACCCGCGCGAGCGCTTCGACCCACAGCGCACCCTGCGCAAGCAGAACAAGGTCTACCTGACCACCGGCACGGTGCTCTACTCCAATCTCGGCAAGCCACTGCTGACCATCGTGGCCGACACCTGTGGCCGCCACGACACCCTCGGCGGCGCCTGCGCGCAGGAGAGCAACACCGTCAGATATGCACTCGATAAGCGCTATATGCACAGCTGCCGCGACAACTTCCTGCGCGCCAGCCTGCACGACGGCCGCCTGAGCAAGCGCGACATCGGCGCCAACATCAACTTCTTCATGAACGTTCCCGTAACGCCGGAGGGCGGCCTGACCTTCGAGGACGGCATCTCCGCACCCGGCAAATACGTGGAGCTGAAGGCCGAGACCGATGTGATCGTGCTGATCTCCAACTGCCCGCAACTGAACAACCCCTGCAACGGCTGGAACCCGACGCCCGCCGAAGTGCTGGTGTGGAACTGACGTAGGGCGGGTGCAACCCGCCAAAACCCCAGCCAAAGCGCTGGCACAGAACCGACGTAGGGCGGGTGCAACCCGCCAAGGCCCGGCGGGTTTCACCCGCCCTACAAAATCGTCCCGCCAACACGCGCGGCACGTATCAGCGGATTTTTCGCCACGGACGACCGTGGCGCACGACGAATGACGGCGGGACGGCCCGCCACGCCCTTCGAGGGTCACCCTGATGTTCGACAAACTTTTGATCGCCAACCGTGGCGCCATCGCCTGCCGCATCCTGCGCACCCTACGCTCGCTGAACGTCGGCGGCGTGGCCGTGTACTCCGAAGCCGACGCCGCCAGCCTGCATATCCAACAGGCCGACGAAGCCTTCTCCCTCGGCGACGGCCCAGCCGCACAGACCTACCTGGTAGTCGACAAGATCCTCGCCGTCGCCAAACAGACTGGCGCAAAAGCTATCCACCCGGGCTACGGTTTTCTCTCGGAAAACGCGGCGTTTGCCGAAGCCTGCGAAGCCGCCGGTATCGCCTTCGTCGGCCCGACGCCGGAGCAACTGCGCGTATTCGGCCTCAAACACACCGCCCGCGCCCTGGCCAAGCAACATGGCGTGCCCATGCTCGAAGGCACCGAGCTTTTGGAAAACCTCGATGCCGCGCTGGTAGCCGGCGAGCAGGTCGGCTACCCGGTGATGCTGAAAAGCACCGCTGGCGGCGGCGGCATCGGCATGCGCGTGTGCCGTTCGGCAGAGGAACTGAGCGACGCCTTCGAGGCGGTCAAACGCCTGGGGCAGAACAACTTCAGCGACAGCGGCGTCTTCATCGAGAAGTACATCCAGCGTGCCCGTCACCTGGAAGTGCAGGTGTTCGGCGACGGCCAGGGCGAAGTGCTCGCCCTCGGCGTGCGCGATTGCTCGGTGCAGCGGCGCAACCAGAAAGTGCTGGAGGAGACCCCTGCACCCAATCTGCCCGCCGGCATGGCCGACGAGCTCTGCGCGGCGGCGATCAAGCTGGCCAAAGCGGTGAATTACCGCAGCGCCGGCACCGTCGAATTCGTCTACGACAGCGAGGCCGAGCGCTTCTATTTTCTGGAAGTGAACACCCGCCTGCAGGTCGAACACGGCGTCACCGAACAAGTGTGGGGCGTCGACCTGGTGCGCTGGATGATCGAGCTGGCTGCCGGCGATCTGCCGCCGCTCAGCGAGCTCGCCAAAGGCCTGCAACCCAGCGGCCATGCCATCCAGGCACGGCTGTACGCTGAAGATCCGGGCCGTGACTTCCAGCCCAGCCCCGGCCTGCTCACCGCCGTGCAATTTCCCGAAGCCGACGGCAAGGCGCTGCGCATCGACACCTGGGTCGAAGCCGGCTGCGAGATTCCGCCCTACTTCGACCCGATGATCGCCAAGCTGATCACCTGGGCGCCCAGCCGCGATGAAGCGTCCAAAGCACTGGACAAAGCCCTTGGCGATTCCGTGCTGTATGGCGTGGAATGCAACCGCGACTATCTGCGCCAGATCCTCAGTGACGCGCCCTTCGCCAGCGGCTCGCCCTGGACGCGCTGCCTGGAAAATCTGCTCTACCAGGCAACCACCTTCGAAGTGCTCAGCGCAGGCACCCAGACCAGCGTGCAGGACTTCCCCGGCCGCCTCGGCTACTGGGCCGTCGGCGTGCCGCCGTCCGGGCCGATGGACAGCCGCGCCCTGCGCCTGGGCAACCGCCTGTTGGGCAATGAAGAAGGCGCCGCCGGCCTGGAAATCACCATGAGCGGCCCGACACTGCGCTTCAACACCGATGCCGTGGTCGCGGTGACCGGTGCCGAGATTCCCGTCAGCCTAGATGGCGCGGCACACCCCATGAACACCGCGCTGCTGATCAAAGCCGGCAGCGCCCTGACGCTCGGCACCATCGCGGGCAGCGGCGCGCGCAGCTACCTGAGCATTCGCGGCGGCATTCAGGTGCCGGATTATCTGGGCAGCAAGAGCACTTTCACCCTCGGCCAGTTCGGCGGCCACGGCGGTCGCGCCCTGCGTGCCGGCGACGTGCTGCACCTGCTGCCACTCGCCGATACCAGCAGCGGTGCGCAACTGCCCGCCGAGCTTTGCCCCGCCCTACCGGCCGTGCGCGAACTGCGGGTGATCTACGGCCCGCACGGCGCGCCGGAATACTTCACACCCGGCTATGTCGACCGCTTCCTCGCCACCGACTGGGAAGTGCACTTCAACTCCAGCCGTACCGGCGTGCGCCTGATCGGCCCGAAACCGGAATGGGTGCGCGACAGCGGCGGCGAAGCCGGCCTGCACCCGTCCAACATCCACGACAACCCCTACGCCATCGGCGCGGTGGACTTTACGGGCGACATGCCGGTGATCCTCGGCCCGGACGGCCCCAGCCTCGGCGGCTTCGTCTGCCTGGTGACCATCATCGAGGCCGACCTGTGGCAGCTCGGCCAGCTCAAGGCCGGCGACAAGGTGCGCTTCGTGCCGGTGGATATCGCCACGGCGCGGGAGTTGGCCAAGGCACGCGACACAGAGGTCAGCAAACTCGCGCTTGTCTCCCCTCTCCCGCTTGCGGGAGAGGGGCCGGGGGAGAGGGTTCTTGAAAACGCCCAAAGCCCCTCTCCCCAACCCTCTCCCATAAATGGGAGAGGGAGCCGTTCGGTGTTGGCTTCCCCCATCGTCCTCGACATCGGCGAAGCCGACACCCGCCTGGTCGCGCGCCTGTCCGGCGACACCCACCTGCTGTTGGAAATCGGCCAACCCGAACTCGACCTGGTGCTGCGCTTCCGTGGTCATGCGTTGATGCAGGCGCTGGAGGCCAAGCAACTGGACGACGTGATCGACCTCACCCCCGGTATCCGCTCGCTGCAGGTGCACTACCAACCGGAAACCCTGGTCCTGCAGAAGCTGCTGGATATCGTCGCCGGCGAGTGGGACGCTGTCTGCGCCGCACGCGATTTGAAAGTGCCGTCCCGTATCGTCCACCTGCCGCTGTCCTGGGACGACCCGGCCTGCCAGTTGGCCATCGACAAGTACATGACCACCGTGCGCAAGGACGCGCCCTGGTGCCCGAGCAACCTGGAGTTCATCCGCCGCATCAATGACCTGCCGAACCTCGACGAGGTCTACCGCACGGTGTTCGACGCCAGCTACCTGGTGATGGGCCTGGGCGATGTCTACCTCGGCGCGCCGGTGGCCACGCCGCTCGACCCGCGCCACCGCCTGGTCACCACCAAGTACAACCCGGCACGTACCTGGACAGCGGAAAACTCCGTCGGCATCGGCGGCGCCTACATGTGCGTGTACGGCATGGAAGGCCCCGGCGGCTACCAGTTCGTCGGCCGTACCCTGCAGATGTGGAACCGCTACCGCGCGGTCGAGGCCTTCGACGGCAAGCCCTGGCTGCTGCGCTTCTTCGACCAGATCCGCTTCTATCCGGTCAGCGCCGACGAACTGCTGCGCATCCGCCGCGACTTCCCGCTGGGTCGCTACCCGCTGCGCATCGAACAGAGCGAACTGGCCCTGGCTGACTACCAGCAGTTCCTCGACGCCGAAGCCGAAGGCATCGCCGCCTTCCGCCAACAACAGCGCGCCGCCTTCGACGCCGAACGCCAACGCTGGATCGACAGCGGCCAGGCGCACTTCGAGGTCGAGGAAGCCACGCCCGAGCAGGGTGAGGATGCACCACTGGCAGCCGGCCAACATGCCATCGAAAGCCATGTCGCCGGCAACCTGTGGCAGGTGCAGGTGGAGGCCGGCGCGCAAGTGCAGGCAGGTGATGTGCTGGTGATCCTCGAATCGATGAAGATGGAGATTCCGCTCACCGCTCCAATGGCCGGCACCGTGCGCGAAGTACGCGTACAGCCAGGCTCGCCCGTGCGTGCCGGGCAGCGTGTGGTGGTGCTGGAAGAAGCCTGAAAAGCTCGCCGCTGAAGCGCCTCCCACAACGCCCCGCAGACGCCGGGAGTGGAGCGCTTCACCAGCGGCTGGGCAGCATTCTGCTTCAGCCACAACCCAACAGCGCCCCCGTAGGAGCGGCTTCAGCCGCGATCTCACCAAAGCCCCAATCCCCCCTGTGGGAGGGGCTTTAGCCGCGACCGCTTCACGCCTCACCGCCCCCCCAATCGCGGATAAATCCGCTCCTACAGCCCCATAACCCGGATGCAACCGGGCAACGCTCAGTCCGATAAAACAACACCAATTGTGATCACAACTGGCGCTTTCCCCGCCCAACGGGCTAGCATCACGCCATCAACCCGCTCCCGGATTCACCCATGTCCCTGCGCCCCAAACGGCACACGCAAATCTCGCTGGTGTTAGTGCTCCTGTTGCTGCTCGGCAGTGGTTTCCTCACCACGTCACTGCTCAGCTACTACGCCTCGCGCGACTCGATCCGCGACCACATCATCAACACCGAGCTGCCGCTGACCTCCGACACCGTCTACTCGGAAATCCAGAAAGACCTGGTGCGCCCCACCCTCATCTCCTCGATGATGGCCCGTGACACCTTTCTGCGTGACTGGGTGCTGGCCGGCGAGCAGGACGCCGAGCAGATGACCCGCTACCTGCGCGAAGTGCAGGAGCACTACGGCGCCTTCACCAGCTTCTTCGTCTCCGACAAGAGCAGCACCTACTACCAGTCCAAGGGCGTGCTGAAGAAGGTCAAACCAAGCGAACCGCGCGACGTCTGGTATTACCGCGTGCGCATGCTGCCGGAGCCCTACGAGGTCAACGTCGACGTCGACATGGCCAACGCCGACCGCCTGACCATCTTCATCAACTACAAGGTGCTCGACTACGACGGCAACTTCATCGGCGCCACCGGCGTCGGTCTGGCGGTCGATGCCGTGGTCAAGCTGATCGACGAATACCAGCAGCGCTACGAGCGCAGCGTCTATTTCGTCGACACCACCGGGCGCATCACCCTCACTGGCGCCCAGGGCGGGCCGCTGGGCGCCAAGGTCGGCGACCAGTTGGTCGACATCCCCGGCCTGGACAACCTGATGGAGAAACTACCGACGCCACAGAGCGGCCAGTTCGAATACCAGGAACAGGGCCACGAGCATTTCCTCAACGTGCGCTACATCCCCGAGCTGGAGTGGTACCTGTTCGTCGACAAGCATGACAAGGCCCTGGCCGGCGTCCGCCAGGGGCTCTACATCAACCTGCTGCTGTGCCTGCTGGTCACCGTTATCGTCCTCACCCTGGTCAGCCTGGTGATTCGGCGTTATCAGCGCCGTATCGCCGCCCTGGCCACCACCGATGCCCTTACCGAGCTGCCCAACCGTCGTGGCTTCGACATCCTCGCCGAGCAGGCCCTGCAGGAAGCGCAGCGCGACAGCAGCCCGCTGTGCGCCGTGCTGCTGGATCTGGACAACTTCAAGCTGATCAACGACCAGCACGGCCACCTGGCCGGCGACGAGGTGCTGCGCCGCTTCGCCGAGCAGTTGCGCGGCGCACTGCGCCAGTCCGACATCCTCTGCCGCTGGGGTGGCGAGGAATTCATCTTGCTGCTGAAGAACACAGACCGCCAGGCCGCCCATGAACTGGCCGAAAAACTCCGCCAGCACTGCGCCGACCAGCGCTACGCCGTAGACGATGCGGCGCTGCAGGTCACCGTCAGCCTCGGCCTCAGTCAGTGGCAAAGCGGCGAGAGCCTGCATGCTCTGCTCGGCCGCACCGACCGCGCGCTGTACCGCGCCAAGCAGGCCGGGCGCGACCGCGTCTGTGAAGAGCAGTGATGGATAACGAACGCTGTCCGCTGTGCGGCAAGCTCAACCAGTGCAGCGTCGCCGCCGGCCGCCGCGACGAACCCTGCTGGTGCTTCGAAGCCAAGATCGACCCGGCCGCGCTGGAGCGCCTGACGCCCGAACAACGCGACCAGGCCTGCCTGTGCCCGGCCTGCGCCGGCGCCGTCGCCAAACGTGATGAGCGCGACTGAGCCATGCGCCTGGATCGCTTTCTCAGCAACTTCCCGCGCTTCAGCCGCCAGGACAGCCGCCTGCTGATCAGCGCCGGCCGTCTGCGCGTGGATGGCGAGATCGTCCGCGACCCACGCCATGAGATCCGCGACATCCAGCGCGTGGAGCTGGACGACGAACTGCTGCAGGCCGGGCGCAGCGCGCGCTACTGGATGCTGCACAAACCGGTCGGCGTGGTCAGCGCCACCGAGCACGACGAACACCGCACCGTGCTCGACCTGCTCGACGAGCCGAACAAGCACGACCTGCACCTGGCCGGGCGCCTCGACCTGAACACCAGCGGCCTGCTGCTGATCACCAACGACGGGCGCTGGTCGCGGCGCATCACCCAGCCGCAGCAGCGCAAGCCCAAGGTCTACCACGTCACCACCGAGCAGCCGATCACCGCCGAATACGCCGAGGTCTTCGCCCGTGGCCTGTACTTCGCCTTCGAGGATCTGACCACCCTGCCCGCCCAGCTTGAGGTGCTCGACAGCCACCACGCCCGCCTGACCCTGTTCGAGGGCCGCTACCATCAGGTCAAGCGCATGTTCGGCCACTTCCGCAACCGCGTCGTCGCCCTGCATCGCGAAAGCATGGGCGAAATCGTCCTCGATCCACAACTCGCCCCCGGCCAGTACCGCGCCCTGACAGCTGCGGAAATCGTCAGCGTCTGACGACCTTTCCGGCTACCCGACCAACGGTCGGCACAATCGTCCATAAAGATGTGACTTGGCCTTGCGTGGCTGCAAGCTAGCTGCTTGAATCGAATCACAAGTCTTTGCGTGACCGATTGGTCACAGCGAGACGAACGAAAACGTTCTTCGGTTGCTGGTGCTCTGCACCGACTGGATTCCTGCCTGGTAACACCGCCCTCTCCCGGCCCTGAAAACGCTTGGAGTGCTCGCCTGTTTCGATCCTAACTGTTTGAAATTCCTAGACTTATAAAAATCTCCAGCCTGACATCACGCTGTCACGCTCAGGCGCTTTTCTAACTGCTAAAACCAACGCGAACGGTCGCCCGCTCGCCTTGACCTACTTGCGCCAGGAGGAAACGACATGAGGCCAGAAACCGCAGTCGTCGAGATCAACAGGAAGCACAAAGTCCACACGGAGTTCTACGGCAACCCGGCAGCAAGCAAGACCATCATTCTGGTCAACGGCTCTCTGGCGACCACCGCCTCGTTCACGCAAACGGTCAAATACCTGCAACCGCAGTTCAACGTGGTGGCCTTCGACCTGCCCTACGCCGGCCAGTCGAAGCCACACAACACGGACTTCACCCCCATCACCAAGGAAGACGAAGCGGCGATCCTGCTGCACCTGATCGACCACTACGGCGCCAACTACCTGATGTCCTTCTCCTGGGGCGGCGTCGCCTCGATGCTCGCCCTGGCCCAACGCCCGGCGACCCTGGAAAAGGCAGCGATCTGCTCCTTCTCGCCAATCCTCAACGTGCCGATGCTCGACTACCTGCACAAGGGCCTGCGCTTTTTGAACGCCGTGGATCGCGACAACATCGCCCTGCTGGTCAACAGCACCATCGGCAAACACCTGCCGTCACTGTTCAAGCGCTTCAACCATAAGCACGTCAGCACCCTGGACGAACACGAATACCGGCAGATGTACGCCCACATCAAACAAGTGCTGAGCATGGAAGCGCACTGCAGCATGGAGTGCCTCAAGGCCATCGACATCCCGCTGCTGTTCGTCAACGGCGACCGCGACGAATACACCTCGGTGGAAGACGCCTGCCTGTTCGCCCAGCACATCGACCACGCCCAGTTCGCCGTGATCGACGACGCCGGCCATTTCCTCGACATGGAACACAAGGCCGCCTGGCTGCAGAGCCAACGCGTACTGCTGGACTTCTTCAACGCCCCCAGCAAGCGCCTACAACTGCCAGCCAAAGGCGACCTGCGCGAACTGCAGGCGATGGCGGTGTGAAGGGCACCGAGCGCAAAGCGAATGCGCTTTGCGCTTCATTTCCGCCGCCGCTTCCGGTATAAAGGCACCCGCTGCGGGTGTCGTATAATGGTAATACCCTAGCTTCCCAAGCTAGAGCCGTGGGTTCGATTCCCATCACCCGCTCCAGACAGCCAAGAAAAAGCCCCGTCATCACTGACGGGGCTTTTTCGTTTCTGGCGTTTGAAGGGCTTGACCGCAAGGGTCATGGTCAGAAGGATGGCTTATTGCAATCATCTGAAAAACACGCTAGACAGACAATACATCTGTCTCAGGCTCTCGCTGTCCGAGATTCCAATTACCTTTAGTAAAAATAAATAAAAATCACAGATATAAATTAAACCATTTATAGGAATTTCAATGAGCAGATCAACTCACAACCCAGACCAATATATGTTCGGTTTTCGACAACTCGCCAGTAATGGCAAGAAAAAAATAGGGATACTTATCGGCGCCGGAGCTCCCGTAGGAATAAACGTAGCAAAAGATAGCGCCCAATGGGAATCACTAATTCCGAACCTAGACGGTCTAACTAAAACCGTAAAAAATGGACTTAGCGCTAAGGATCTAGAAGTCTATAACATTCTTGAGACAAGCACAGAAAAACCTAACCTAGAGAAGGTTCTATCAAAAATCAGAGCTATTTCTGAGGTTATAGGCTCTTCAAAAATACACAACTATAATTCAGATGATTTTGTCTCACTATCAGAAAAGATTTGCAACCTAATACGCGACGCAGTAAGCAAGGAATTACCAACAGGCGCAACGCCTTACTCAGAGTTAGTTGCATGGATAAATGGAGTTAACCGAAAGTACGGCATAGAGATTTTCACAACTAATTATGACCTCTTGATGGAGCAAGCTCTTGAGAGGTCTAAAACACCATATTTTGATGGTTTTAGCGGAGCTCGGGAGGCTTTTTTTGATCCATCAAGCATTTCAAGAAATGACTTACCATCTAGATGGGTGCGACTATGGAAACTTCATGGATCTATTGGTTGGGAACAAAATGAAAGAAGTGAAATTGTGCGCATACCCAACTCACCCAAAGCAAGCATGGTATATCCGTCCCATATAAAATATGACCAAACACAGGCTGCACCTTTTTCCTCACTATTCGAGCGGCTTAAGAATTTTTTGCTAGAGCCCGATACAGTTCTAATATCTACTGGCTTTTCATTTGCAGACGCCCACATCTCATCAAAATTACTAGAAAGTCTCCAAGCGAACCCATCAGCCGCTCTATTAGCCTTTCAATTTCAAGACCTAGAAACAGAGAAGTTCATAACAGAGCTAGCATTAAAATGCCCGAGCATAAGTGCATACTGCAACGACGGCGCAATAATAAACGGCGTCAAAGCCAAATGGAAGCTAGGTGCAATACCAAGCAAAGGCTGGGAACATATTAGGAAAGAATACTATCAAAATGACAAATTTACACTAGGAGACTTCTCCGCCTTAGCTCGATTTCTTGCAACAGCGGGAGGAGACTTCTCCGGAGACTTACCCCCCCCACAGGACCTTGAAGAAACAAATAACGCTACATCCAATACTAAAGAGGCACTCATTGAGGAGCCAAAAAATGCTTAACCAGCCTACGCTATTGGGAACGATAAGCTCTGTATCTGGTTCATCAGCAGTCGTAGAGGTAGCAAACTCCGTCGATTCTGGAATAGTAATTATAGGCGGGAGAAATTACAGAGTAGGCCAAGTCGGTAGCTTTGTAAAAATCCCCATTGGCTACAACAATCTTTACGGTGTAATCGCAGGCTCAAGTGAGTCCTCTCAACTAGAGGAAAGTCAATCAATTCGGCCAGATAGGCGGCTGGTAAAGATTGAGCTTGTAGGCGAGATAATTGCTGGAAACTTTGAAAGAGGCATAAGCGAATACCCTAGCATCGGAAATGAAGTACATATTGTAACAGACAAAGATTTAATTAAAGTTTTTGGTGACCCTACTGAGGGCCATGTCAAAGTTGGTACGCTTTCTAGCTCCGACGGCATAGATGTCAGCTTAGATCTAGACAAGCTCGTCACAAGACACTCAGCTATATTAGGATCAACCGGCTCTGGAAAATCCACTAGCACAGCCAGTATTTTAAGAGCCATAGCTACTGACGAAAAAAACGCAACACTACCAAGCGCAAGAATATTATTAATCGACATACACGGAGAGTACGAGTCCGCTTTAGGAGATATAGCAAAAGTCTTTTCAATTCTACCAGAATCAAAGAATAAACTTGAAATACCTTACTGGTGCCTTTCACCTAATAATCTCATCGATTTCTTATGCGGCACAATGAGCGAAAGCCACAAATCATTATTCCTAGACAAAACAATAGAGGAAAAAAGTCACGCGATAAATGCCAATAACCTAAACGACATAGATCCCGAGAAAATAACTAGCGCAACCCCACTGCCGTATAGAATTAAAAAAATATGGTACGACTTATTTTTCGATGACACGGTTACCTGGCAGGATGCCGCAATGAGTACACCAGCCTATGCCCATAATGGCAAAGGAAGTTTTGAAAATCTCGTAGCACCTAAATTTATTCCTCCCGGCGCCGGACAGGCTCTACCTAAAAAAGGTGGACAAGGAGTAATGAAAAGACCATTGGATCTAATGAAGTCTAGACTAACAGACGCTCAATTCTCTTTCATGCTTGAGCCCGGCGACTGGAACCCAGATAAAGATGGAATCATTAAAAAAGATATTGACGAGCTGATATCTGAATGGCTAGGACATGACAAACCTATAACCATACTAGATTTATCAGGAATGCCATCAACTACATTAAGCCTGCTTTTAGGAACCATCCTGGACATCCTCTTTGAAATCGCAATATGGGGTAGACATCAAGAAAGCGGAATGCGTAAGCGGCCTTTATTGCTAGTTCTCGAAGAAGCACATAGATACTTATCAAAGTCTGAAAATGGACTTGCCAAAAGCATGATCCAAAGAATTGCAAAAGAGGGTAGAAAATTTGGTGTTGGCGCCATGCTTGTTAGTCAACGACCATCAGAAATTGATGACACAATCCTGTCGCAGTGCGGAACGATTATATCCCTAAGAATAAACAACGCTTCAGATCGCGCCATAGTAAAATCCTCCTTCTCTGAGGGACTAGCAGGAATAGTAGAATCACTACCGATACTTCGAACCGGTGAAGCTATAATTGTTGGTGAGGCAGCAAAACTTCCTACGCGGTGCAGATTCAACCTACTATCCGAAGACAAATATCCCACGAGCAAAGATCCGGAAGTCACAAAACAATGGAGAAACCCAAAGACAAAAGAAGATTATGCAAAACTAATCAAAAGCTGGCGAACCCAATCAAATAAATAGGTAACACAATGGAACGCATACCTGTAGGCTCCAGCAATATAGCATCAATTGGTTACAACTCTGACTCGGAAATTCTTGAAGTGGAATTCTTGAATGGAAGCATTTACGAATATTACGGAGTCCCAGAACAAATACATCAAGATCTAATGAATGCAAGTTCTCACGGCTCTTACTTGAGCGCAAACATCAAAAACCATTTCTCATACACTAGAATACAGTAGAAGTATACCTCTATAATCGCTGGAGCTAGCTGTCCCAGCGTCAAGAGAACATAAAACGTAAAATCGGAGATATGCCACGATCAATACTTCAGCAGCTCCCGCTTACCCTCTTAATTGCTTGTTCTAAGCAACACATGAAAGCCAAGTCGATGCAAGGCCTTCTCACAACTGTATTTTGAAGCACCCCTTCTCCATTTCCCCGGAACTTCTGCCCCCCAACGCCACCAGAACACTATCCGCCCTTTTCTGGAGGCCTCTGGCGATGGAACAGTGGAATATCTGGCTTAACCGCGATATCTGGCTCAACGTGGCGATCGTGCTGGTCGCTACGGCGCTGATCTACAGCGTGCTACGTACCCTGGTGAATACCCTTCACAAGCGCCTGAAAGCCTGGTCGAAGGATCAGGATGGCAGTTGGCAGCACTTCGTCGCGGTGGTGATCGGCCGTACCAGCCGGCTGTTGCTGCTGGCCTTTTCCCTGTTGCTGGCGTTGCGTTTGCCGGATCTGCCCGACAGTTGGCAGAGCGCGCTAAGCCATACCTGGTTCGTCGCGCTGGCCTTGCAGGTGGCGCTGTGGGTCGATAGCGGCGTACGCCTGTGGTCGCGCAGCCTGGTGATGGGCAAGAGCGGCGCCAACTACAACCCGGTGATGACCACCATCATCAGCATCATGGTGTTGGTCATGGTGTGGTCGGTGATGCTGCTGTCGATCCTGGCCAACCTCGGTGTGGATATCACCGCGCTGGTGGCCAGCCTGGGTGTGGGCGGTATCGCCGTGGCGCTGGCGGTGCAGACTGTGCTCAGCGATGTGTTTGCCTCGCTGTCCATCGGCGTCGACAAGCCCTTCGAGATCGGCGATTTCGTGGTGTTCGGCGAGGTGGCCGGCACCATCGAGCATATCGGCCTGAAGACCACGCGCATCCGCAGCCTCAGCGGCGAACAGGTGGTGTGCGCCAACGCCGATCTGCTGCGGCAGATCGTGCATAACTACAAGCGCATGGACACCCGGCGCATCGTCTTCAAGTTCGGCATCAGCTATGACACACCGAGCGCCAAGGTGCGCCAGGTGTCGGAGAAGGTCGGCGAGATCATCCGCGCCACGTCCAAGACGCGCTTCGACCGCGCGCATTTCCTTGGTTTCGACGAGAGCCAGTTGACCTTCGAGGTGGTGTATATCGTGCTGACCTCGGACTACAACCAGTACATGGATATCCAGCAGGAGATCAACCTGCAGTTGCTCGACGCCCTGCGCGAGCTGGACGTGCGCTTCGCCCTGCCGCGCCGCGATCTGCGCCTGGTGGGCGAGCGAACGCCAGTGCTCAAGGTTGCCGGCCTGCCGCAACAGGTGGAGGCCGAGCGGGGTGAGGAAGATCAGCGCTTGCCTAGGTTCAGTTAGCCGCTGACTCGCGCGCTTTGCGCAACAAAGCTGCGACTGTCACGCGGTATATCTGCGCATGACGCAACGATAGAGTGGGCGCGCAGGAGACTTCGCCCATGACCATGCAAAACCTCGAACTGCAGTATTTCTTCGATCCGCTCTGCGGCTGGTGCTATGCCAGTGCCCCAGCTCTGGCCGGCCTGGCCGAGCGCCATGGCGCGGCATTGCGGATGATGCCCGTGGGGCTCTTCACGCAGCCGCGCCCCATCGCGGGCATGGCTGATTTTGCCTGGCAGAACGACCAGCGCATCGCCACGCTCACCGGCCAACGGTTCAGCGAGGCTTATAGGGAGCAGGTGCTGCTGGCCGCCGATGGGGTCTTCGATTCGACGTCACTGACGCGGGCACTGACGGCGCTGGCTGAACAGAACGCAAGCCTGGAGCCCCACCTGTTGCACGCCGCCCAGCTCGCTCGCTACGTCGACGGGGTGGACACCTGCCGCGCCGAAGCCGTCGCGCAGATCGCCGTGAATGTGGCGCAAGGCGCAGGTCTCAGCCTGGATGCCGCCGAATTCGCCGCGCGCCTGGACGATGATCGTGCGCTCGCAGAAGCCACCGCACGTCGTGTCGCCCTGGCCCAACAGGCCATGCAGACGCTGCCGTCAGGCGGCGTGCCGCAGTTGCGGGTCATCATCGATGGCGTATCTCAGGTCATTGCCGGGCAACACCTGTATACGGGCCCGCAACGGCTGCTGGAACAGCTGCAAGCCCTTCTCGGTTGACGGACTCGTCCACCCCATCTGACGTGCCGCTCATTCCAGACCTATCGGCATGAGCGGCCAGCGCGCAGAACCTGCAAGGCGCGGCCTCAGAGTGGCCGTGCGGCTCGCGCGAACCGGCAAAGCCGGTACGCTTGCCCAGTAGCCGTAAAATATCCAAAACGCCCTACACCGACACATCCAGCCAACGCTTTGTTTATCAGGTGCTTATCGATTCCGCCTGAAGGTCGCCTGTCGCTTTTTTACGTCATGAACGCTGTATATGTTTGACATATTTTACGGCTTTGGCAGACTGCTGGCCCGTTGCGGCAGGTGGCCGCGAACCCGGCATGGTGAGCGCCTGCGGGGTATCGCTCGCCAGTTGTGACGCGCCATGAAAACAACAATTCTGTCTGTCCAGGCGGCCTAGCGGGCACTGCCCACGCCGGACGACGGGCGAGCCACTGGTATTCATCCAATGCTGATCTGGTTTGTTGCGATCTACCTGCTGTTCACCGTCGGTGTCGGCGTCTATGCATCCACTCGCGTCAAGAACTCCAAGGATTTCGCCGCCGGCGGCAGGAGCATGTCCTTCCCACTGGTCGCGGCCATGGTGTTTGCCACCTGGTTCGGCTCGGAAGCGGTGCTGGGCATCCCGGCCACCTTCATCGAGGAAGGTTTCGCCGGCATCATCGAGGATCCGTTCGGCTCCTTCGGTTGCCTGATGCTGGTGGGTCTGATCTTCGCCCGCCCGCTGTACCGCATGAACCTGCTGACCATCGGCGACTTCTTCCGCAAGCGCTACGGCCCGCATGTGGAGATCTTCACCAGCCTGGTGATCATCGGCTCCTACCTGGGCTGGGTGGCGGCGCAGCTGACCGCGCTGGGCGTGGTGTTCAACGTGCTCTCCGATGGCTCGATCACCACCACTCAGGGCATGCTGATCGGCACCGCCATCGTGCTGCTCTACACCCTGTTCGGCGGCATGTGGTCGGTGGCGCTGACCGACTTCATGCAGATGATCATCATCGTCGCCGGCCTGTGCTACCTGACCTGGCTGATCGGCGACATGGCCGGCGGCGCCGACGTGGTGATCAGCCACGCAGCGGCCGAGGGCAAGTTCACCTTCATGCATGCCTTCGAGCCACGGGATATCGTCGCCTTCATCGCCGCGGCGGTGACGCTGATGCTCGGTTCCATCCCGCAGCAGGACGTGTACGCCCGCGTGATGTCGGCCAAGACCGAGAACATTGCCGCGCGCGCCTCGATGGCCGGCGCGGTGTTCTACCTGTCGTTCTGCATGCTGCCGATCTTCCTTACCTACGCCGCCTCGCTGATCGATCCGGCGATGGTGCAGAAGTGGCTGGCCGAGGATGCGCAGATGATCCTGCCGCACCTGATCATGGAGCGGACGCCGCTGTTCGCCCAGGTGATGTTCTTCGGTGCGCTGCTGTCGGCGATCATGTCCACCGCCTCGGGCACGCTGCTGGCGCCGTCGGTGACCTTCACCGAGAACATCCTGAAGAACTTCGTGCCGGTGATGAGCGACCGCCAGTTCCTGCTGGCCATGCGCCTGAGCGTGGTGGCGATGACCATCGCCACGTCGATCTTCGCCCTGAACTCCACGGCGAGCATCTACGAGATGGTCGGCAATGCTTACAAGGTGACCCTGGTAGCTGCCGTGGTGCCGCTGTTCGCCGGCCTGTTCTGGAAACGTGCGACCACCCAGGGCGCGCTGCTGGCCATCATCCTCGGCCTGTCGAGCTGGATCGCCCTGGAGCTGACCTATCAGGAGACCGACTTCTGGCCACCGCAACTGGCCGGTCTGTTGATCAGCCTGGCGGGCATGCTGATCGGCTCGCTGCTGCCGCAGTTCAGCCGTCACCGCGGCGACAGCGTACAAGCCATCACTGCCTCGGCCAACGCCTGAAAACAGGCGCCCTTCTCCTTCGAGAAGGGCGCTTTGCCACCATATAAGCCTTTGAAAAACATAAATTTTCACGCTTCACAAGCGTGACGGTGACGGCTACTCTGCCGCCCCATGATTCGATCTCTACTGCTTCTGTTCTGCTGTTTAACAGCCCTGTCCCTGCATGCCGCACCCGCCACCTTCGCCGAGGCCAAGCGCCTGGCCTGGCCGCTGTATGCCAAGCAATCCACCGAGTTCTATTGCGGCTGCAAGTACAGCGGCAATCGGGTCGACCTGCGCTCATGCGGCTACACGCCGCGCAAGAATGCCAATCGCGCCCAGCGTATCGAGTGGGAACACATCGTCCCCGCCTGGGTTATCGGCCATCAGCGCCAGTGCTGGCAAAAAGGCGGTCGCAAGAACTGCGCCGCCAACGATACCCAGTTCCGCAAGGCCGAGGCCGACCTGCACAACCTGGTGCCGAGCATCGGCGAGGTGAATGGCGACCGCAGCAACTACAGCTTCGCCTGGCTGCCGCAAAAGCCGAGCCAATACGGCCAGTGCCAGACGGTGGTGGACTTCAAGGCACGCAAGGTGATGCCGCGTGCCGCCATACGCGGGATGATCGCGCGTACCTACTTCTACATGGCCGACCGCTACAAGCTGCGCCTGTCCAGGCAGGATCGCCAACTCTACGAAGCCTGGAGCAAGACCTACCCGGCCGAACCCTGGGAGCGCCAGCGCAACCAGCAGGTGGCCTGCGTGATGGGCTGGGGTAACCCCTATGTGGGCAAGGTGGATATGAACCGCTGCGGACGTAAGCACGCGTAGGGCGTAGTTCGGCAGAGCAGGTCGAAGACGCCTCAGGCTCTTGTAGGAGCCCCGCCCCGGGGCGAAGCGCTTGAGTTCTCTATCGCCTGAATGATCGCATTCGCTGCGGGGCGCAGCTCCTACAGTTGATATACAGCTCGTAGGGCGGACTCAGGAGCCTAAGCGAACAGTCCGCCGGGCCAAGCCGAGTCAGGCACCACAACCCACGCCCAATACTCCCCCCAACGGCGTACTGCTTCGCGAACAGATCACTGCTCTTGCCGCCGCTTCCACGATCCGAAATGCAACCCCATGAAACAGTGGGAGGGGCTTTAGCCGCGACAGCCGTGGCGGCCAATTAATCGCGGCTAATGCCCCTCCCACATCGCCAAGCGGCTACGCCAGGCGCTGCAGCTCGCGCCGTACCATATTGGCGAACTCCGGGGGGCTGAGCTGGTAAAGCTCCTGCGCCACCCAGGGTAACCAACTCCCCTGCAGTTCAGCCTTGCGCGCCAGCAGGCGCTGGGCCTCGGCTTCGGCGCGGGCCTGGTGCTCGCGGTGGTAGTCGGCGCGGCTCGGTTTTTCTGTACTCACGCTGTTGCCCTTTTCCTCATATCGGGCGGAGCAGGCATAATCGCCGCCTGTTCGCCCATATCGACCGTCATCAATGCGCATCCACGTCAGCTTCATCGACCGCGTCGGCATCACCCAGGAAGTCCTGGCGCTGCTCGGCGGGCGCAATCTGAACCTCGATGCGGTGGAGATGGTACCGCCAAACGTCTATATCGACGCACCGACGCTAAGCGCCGAGGTGCTCGAAGAACTGCGCGGCGCGCTGCTGCAGGTGCACGGCGTGCAGAGCGTGGAGGTGGTGGACATTCTCCCTGGCCAGCGCCGTCGCCTGCAGCTCGATGCCCTGCTCGCCGCCATGCCCGACCCGGTGCTGGCGGTGGATGATCGCGCCACCGTGCTGCTGGCCAACCCGGCACTGAACGACCTCTACGGCCGCGCCCCCGAGGGCCTCAGCATCGCCGCGCTGTTCGCCGACGAGCCGCTGCAGCAATCGCTGCTGGCCGCTGGTTTCCACCAGCCGCTGCGCGAGGTGCATTTCGCCGGTCAGCCGCTGCTGCTCGATGCCCAGCCGATCACCGAGGACGGCCGCCTCACTGGCGGCCTGCTCACCCTGTATGCGCCGAGTCGCATGGGTCAGCGCCTGGCCGCGTTGCACCACGACCATGCCGAGGGCTTCGACTCGCTGCTCGGTGAGTCCGCTGCGATCAGCGCCCTCAAAACGCGCGCTCTGCGTGTGGCATCGCTGGATGCGCCGCTTTTGATCCATGGCGAAACCGGCACCGGCAAGGAACTGGTGGCGCGCGCCTGCCATGCCGTCAGCGTGCGCCGCACTGCGCCCTTCCTGGCGCTGAACTGCGCCGCCCTGCCGGAAAACCTGGCCGAGAGCGAGCTGTTCGGCTACGCCCCCGGCGCCTTCACGGGCGCCCAGCGTGGTGGCAAGCCAGGACTGCTGGAGCTGGCCAACCAGGGCACGGTGTTTCTCGACGAGATCGGCGAGATGTCGCCCTATCTGCAGGCCAAGCTGCTGCGTTTTCTCAGCGATGGCAGCTTCCGCCGCGTCGGGGGCGACCGTGAGGTGAAGGTGGACGTGCGCATCCTCAGCGCCACCCACCGCGATCTGGAAAAGATGGTGGCCGAAGGCAGCTTCCGCGAGGATCTGTTCTATCGCCTCAACGTGCTCAACCTGGAAGTGCCGCCACTGCGCGAGCGCGGCCAGGACATCCTGCTGCTGGCCCAGCACTTCATGGCCCAGGCCTGCGCGCAGATCCAGCGCCTACCCTGCCGCCTGGCGCCAGCCACTTTCCCGGCGCTGCTGGCCGGGCGCTGGCCGGGCAACGTGCGCCAGTTGCAGAACGTGATCTTCCGCGCTGCTGCCATCTGCGACAGCAACTGGGTGGAAATGGACGACCTGGACATCGCCGTGACTGAGGTGGCGCCACGGGTACAGGGCGAGGTTGGCAGCCTGGAGCAGGCCATGGACGAATACGAGAAGGCGCTGCTAGAAAAGCTCTACGCCAGCCACCCCTCCAGCCGCCTGCTCGCCACCCGCCTCGGCACCTCGCACACCGCCATCGCCAAGCGCCTGCGCAAGTACGGTATCGGCAAGCTGTAACGACGATCATCTGCGTAGGGCGGCCCGGGCGACGATCCGCTTCAGCCCACCAGCACAACCACAGCCCGGTGACACAACCTGCAGGATCACCCAGCGAATATCAAAAGCGCCATCCATACGCAGTGGGAGGGGCTTTAGCCGCGACAGCCTCGACAAATCGCCGCTGAAGCGCCTCCCACAAGCCACCTGACAAATCCGGGGGTTGCCTGCACGATCTTCCCGGATACATACGGCCTACAAACCAAGCAGGACGTGGCTTGTAGACTGTCTGTAGCCAAATCATTCCACCGTAACGATTTCGTAACGACACGGGTAAAGCCCCATTCCCGCTGGTGCGACCTCAACCTTGCTAAAAACGACGCAGCGTTTTGGAACGATATCGTTCCAGCATACTTTGATCAATCACCCATAAAACACTTAAGTAATTGATTTTATTGAATTTTATAGCAATGGCACCAAGCTTGCTCTAGGGCCAGGAGTTCGACCCGCCCTGCTGCGGGTTACCCGTTGCCTGCCGCAGAAGCAGGCCACCTTTGCCCTTTGAGGAGTTCACATGAGCGAGTTGCGTTTCACCGCCGATCACGAATGGCTGCGTCTGGACAACGATGGTCTGGTAACCGTCGGCATCACCCATTACGCCCAGGACGCGCTCGGCGACGTGGTGTACGTGCAACTGCCGGAAGTGAAGGCCTACGCCCAAGGCGAGGAAGTGGCCGTGCTGGAGTCGGTGAAGGCCGCCAGCAACATCGTCATGCCGCTGGACGGCGAGATCGTCGAAATCAACGGCGACCTGGAAGGCAGCCCGGAGCTGGTCAACGAGTCGCCGCTGGACAAGGCCTGGTTCTTCCGCATGCGCCTGGCCGACAACGCCGTGCTGGCGGACCTGCTGGACAAGGCCGGTTATGACCGCCTGCTGAACGCCAACGCCGACGCCTGAGTGATCGCCATGACCAAGCTCGATACCCAGAACGAATTCATCGCCCGCCATATCGGCCCGCGCGATGCCGACACAGCCGCCATGCTCGAACTGCTCGGCTATGACTCGGTCGACGCGCTGACCGGTGCGGTGATCCCCGAGAGCATCAAGGGCACCAGCATCCTCGGCGAGCAACCGGGCCTGTCGGAAGCCGACGCCCTGGCCAAGATCAAGGCCATCGCCGCGAAGAATCAGCAGTTCAAGAACTACATCGGCCAGGGTTACTACGGCACTCATACGCCGAGCCCGATCCTGCGCAACCTGCTGGAAAACCCGGCCTGGTACACTGCCTACACCCCTTACCAACCGGAGATTTCCCAGGGCCGCCTGGAAGCGCTGCTGAACTTCCAGACGCTGATCAGCGACCTCACCGGCATGCAGATCGCCAACGCTTCGCTGCTTGACGAAGCCACCGCCGCTGCCGAAGCGATGACCTTCTGCAAGCGCCTGTCGAAGAACAAGGCCAGCAACACCTTCTTCGCCTCCCAGCATTGCCACCCGCAGACCCTCGACGTGCTGCGCACCCGTGCCGAACCGCTGGGCATCGAAGTGGAAGTGGGCGACGAAGCCGCCATCACCGACGCCAGCGCCTACTTCGGCGCGCTGCTGCAGTACCCGGCGAGCAATGGTGACATCTTCGACTACAGCGCCCTGGTCGAGCGCTTCCACGCCGCCAACGCCCTGGTTGCCGTGGCTGCCGACCTGCTGGCTCTGACCCTGCTCACCCCGCCGGGCGAGTTCGGCGCCGACGTCGCCCTGGGCAGCGCCCAGCGCTTCGGTGTGCCGCTGGGCTTCGGTGGCCCGCACGCTGCCTACTTCGCCACCCGCGACGCGTTCAAGCGCGACATGCCGGGCCGCCTGGTTGGCATGTCGGTCGACCGCTTCGGCAAGCCGGCCCTGCGCCTGGCCATGCAGACCCGCGAGCAGCACATCCGCCGCGAGAAGGCCACCAGTAACATCTGTACCGCCCAGGTGCTGCTGGCCAACATCGCCAGCATGTACGCCGTGTACCACGGCCCGAAAGGCCTGACCGAGATCGCTCAGCGCGTGCACAGCTTCACCGCCATTCTCGCCCTGGGCCTGACCAAGCTGGGCCACAGCGTCGAGCAGCAGCACTTCTTCGACACCCTGAGCATCAAGACCGGCGCCAAGACCGCCGAACTGCATGCCAAGGCCCGTGCGGCCGGCATCAACCTGCGCGAGATCGACGCCGAGCGTCTGGGTCTGTCGCTAGACGAAACCACCGACCAGGCAGCCGTCGAGGCCTTGCTGGCACTGTTCGCCGCTGACCAGGCCGCGCCTGTCGTCAGCGACCTGGCCGCACAGATCGCCAGCCGCCTGCCGCAAGGCCTGCTGCGCCAGTCGGCCATCCTGCAACACGCCGTGTTCAACCGCTACCACAGCGAAACCGAGCTGATGCGCTACCTGCGCAAGCTGGCTGACAAGGATCTGGCCCTGGATCGCAGCATGATCCCGCTGGGCTCCTGCACCATGAAGCTCAACGCCGCCAGCGAGATGATCCCGGTGACCTGGCCGGAATTCGGCAACCTGCACCCCTTCGCTCCGGTCGAGCAGGCTGCCGGTTACACCCAGCTGACCAGCGAACTGGAGGCCATGCTCTGCGCCGCCACCGGCTACGACGCCGTGTCGCTGCAGCCCAACGCCGGCTCCCAGGGCGAGTACGCCGGTCTGCTGGCCATCCGTGCCTATCACCTGAGCCGTGGCGACGATCAGCGCGACATCTGCCTGATCCCGCAATCGGCCCACGGCACCAACCCGGCAACCGCCTCCATGGCTGGTATGCGCGTGGTGGTCACCGCCTGTGATGCACGCGGCAACGTCGACATCGCTGATCTGAAGGCCAAGGCCGAAGAGCACAAGGATCGCCTGGCTGCGATCATGATCACCTACCCGTCCACCCACGGTGTGTTCGAGGAAGGTATCCGCGAGATCTGTCAGATCATCCACGACAATGGCGGCCAGGTGTACATCGACGGCGCCAACATGAACGCCATGGTCGGCCTCTGCGCACCGGGTCAGTTCGGTGGCGACGTCTCGCACCTGAACCTGCACAAGACCTTCTGCATCCCGCACGGTGGTGGCGGCCCGGGCGTCGGCCCGATTGGCGTCAAGTCGCACCTGGCGCCGTTCCTGCCGGGCCATGCGCACATGGCACGCAAGGAAGGTGCCGTCAGCGCCGCGCCGTTCGGCAGCGCCAGCATCCTGCCGATCACCTGGATGTACATCACCATGATGGGCGGCAACGGCCTCAAGCGTGCGTCGCAGATGGCCATTCTCAACGCCAACTACATCGCCCGTCGTCTGGAAGAGCACTACCCGGTGCTGTACTCCGGCGAAGGCGGCCTGGTGGCGCACGAATGCATCCTCGACATCCGTCCGCTCAAGGACAGCAGCGGCATCAGCGTCGACGACGTGGCCAAGCGCCTGATCGACTTCGGCTTCCACGCCCCGACCATGTCCTTCCCGGTGGCCGGCACCCTGATGATCGAGCCGACCGAGAGCGAGTCCAAGGAAGAGCTGGATCGCTTCTGCGACGCCATGATCGCCATCCGCGAGGAAATCCGCGCAGTCGAGCAGGGTCGTCTGGACAAGGACGACAACCCGCTGAAGAACGCCCCGCACACCGCCCTGGAACTGGTTGGCGAGTGGCACCACGCCTACAGCCGCGAGCAGGCCGTGTACCCGCTGGCGAGCCTGATCGAGGCCAAGTACTGGCCGCCGGTTGGCCGCGTGGACAACGTCTACGGCGACCGCAACCTGGTCTGCGCCTGCCCGTCCATCGAGGCGTATCAGGACGCGTAAGGGGCTTGTCTCCCCTCTCCCGCTTGCGGGAGAGGGGACTGTTCAGCGTCCAGCCCGTAGCCCGGATGCAATCCGGGGAGGCCCGCAAAGCCCCCCGGATTGCATCCGGGCTACGACTCGCGAAACGCCCCGCGCCAGGTGCGCCGGGCCTTTTCAAGGATTTTTCCGATGACTACCGAAACCCTCGCCAAGACGCCATTGCACGCCTTGCACCTCGAACTCGGCGCGCGCATGGTGCCTTTCGCTGGCTATGACATGCCTGTGCAATACCCGCTGGGCGTGATGAAGGAACACCTGCACACCCGCGACGCGGCCGGTCTATTCGACGTATCGCACATGGGTCAAATCCTCCTGCGTGGCGAAAACGCCGCGCGCGCCCTGGAAACCCTGGTGCCGGTGGACATCATCGACCTGCCGGTGGGCACGCAGCGCTACGCCATGTTCACCGACGCCCAGGGCGGCATTCTCGACGACCTGATGGTCGCCAACCTGGGTGACGACACCCTGTACCTGGTGGTCAACGCCGCCTGCAAACATCAGGACCTGGCGCACCTGAACAAGCACATCGGCGAACAGTGCCAGATCGAGGGCCTGTTCGAGGAACGCGCTCTACTCGCCCTGCAAGGGCCAAAAGCGGTCGACGTGCTGGCCCGCCTGGCGCCTGAGGTGAGCAAGATGACCTTCATGCAGGTTGCCCGTGTGCGCCTGCTGGGCAGCGAGTGCATCGTCAGCCGCAGCGGCTACACCGGCGAAGACGGTTTCGAGATTTCCGTTGCCGTCGACCAGGCCGAAGCCCTGGCACGCAGCCTGCTGGCCGAGGCGGAAGTCGAGGCCATCGGCCTGGGTGCGCGTGACTCGCTGCGCCTGGAAGCCGGCCTGTGCCTGTACGGCCACGACATGAGCAGCGCCACCTCGCCAATCGAGGCCAGCCTGCTGTGGGCCATTTCCAAGGTGCGTCGCGAGGGTGGCGAACGTGCCGGCAACTTCCCCGGTGCCGAGCGTGTGTTCGAGCAGCAGCAAAAAGGCGTGGCGCGCAAGCGCGTCGGCCTGCTGCCGCAAGAGCGCGTGCCGGTACGTGAAGGCGCGGAAATCGTCGACGCCAACGGCAGCGTAATTGGCCAGGTGTGCAGCGGCGGCTTCGGCCCGAGCCTCGGCGCGCCGGTGGCCATGGGTTACGTCAATGCCAGCCACAGCGCCATCGACAGCGATGTCTGGGCCGTGGTGCGCGGCAAGCGCGTGCCGATGAAAGTGGCCAAGACGCCGTTCGTGCCGCAGCGCTACTACCGCGGTTGAGCCCCCGTAGCCCGGATGCAATCCGGGGAGGCTGTGAAAAGCTCCCGGATTGCATCCGGGCTACGTCTGTCTTTGACGGCCAGGCGTGCGTCCTGGGCTATTTGCGCACGCTCATGGGGCAACGGCTCTACGCAAAAAATTCACACGACCGTTCGTCATTAAAATTTTTACTTAAATAACAACAACTTAAACAAAGCAACCGCTGCGCACTGGCCTGTTTCGTGCTTGCCATCACCGGCATAGTTCCCTAGGGTAGTTTGCATGTTGTCTCTCATTGCCCCCATCAGCTCACTGCTGAGCGGCGTGGCTCTGCTCCTGCTCGGCAATGGTCTACTCAACACCCTCCTGACCCTGCGTGGCGTCGCCGAAGGCTACTCCACCACGATGCTCGGCCTGATCATGTCCGGGTACTTCGTCGGGTTTCTCCTCGGCACCTGGCTGGCGACTCCGCTGGTCAGACGCATCGGGCATATCCGCGCGTTCGCCTGTTGTGCCGCCCTGGCCGCCATCGCCGCCCTGCTCCATCTGCTGCTGATCGATCCGTGGATCTGGCTGGGCCTGCGCGTGCTCTATGGCCTGGCACTGGTGACGCTGTACATGGTCATCGAAAGCTGGCTCAACGCTCAGGCGCCCAACGAAAAGCGTGGTCAGGTGTTCGCCGTCTACATGGCAGTCAACCTCGGGGCCCTGGCCCTGGCTCAGCAACTGCTGCACCTGGCCGACCCGGTACAATTCACCCTGTTCGCCATCGCCGCCATCCTCATCAGCGCCGCGCTGATGCCCATTACCCTCACGCGCCAGTCCCAGCCGAGCCTGCCGGAAACGCCGCCGAGCAACCTGCGCCAGCTGTGGAGCATCGCCCCCCTGGCCATCGTCGCGGCGGGGCTTTCCGGGCTGGCCATGGGCGGCTTCTGGGGGATGGCCCCGGTGTATGCCAGCCTGTCCGGCTTCGACACCGCCGGTGTCGGCCTGCTGATGACTGCCACCATTCTGGGCGGCGCGCTGCTGCAATGGCCCATCGGCATCTATTCCGACCGCCACGACCGGCGCCAGGTGCTGTTCTGGGTCGTGGTACTGGCCGTGGCCCTGGCACTGATCATGAGCCTGCTGCCGGCGGGCCCTTGGCTGCTCGGCGCCATCTTCATCTGGGGTGGCCTGGCCTTCGCCATCTACCCCATCGCCGTGGCCCAGCTGATCGACCAGTTGCACAGCGACGAGATTCTTTCCGGCTCCGCCAGCCTGCTGATGATCAACGGCATCGGCTCGGTGTGCGGGCCCCTGCTGGCCGGCGTGTTGATGGAGCAACTGGGCGCACACGCGCTACCGCTGTACTTCGCCGCCACCCTGGGCCTGCTGGCCGCCTACACCCTTTACCGGCTGCGCCATGTCAGCGACCTGGTCAGCGGCGACGCCGCGCACTTCGTCCCCATGCTGCGCACCAGCCCGACGGTGCTGGAGCTGATGCCCGATGCACCGCCCCATGACTCGACGGAGGAGACAACTCAGTCCTGAAGTCACGCAACCGGCTGTTTCGGCAAGGCCTCGAGCCTACCCCAAGCAGCCAGAAACCCGGCCAGTAGGCCGCTCGCCCTTGAGCCGAGCCGCAGGCCACTTCTGGAGACACAACGATGCTATTAGCCACCGACCTGGATGGAACCTTTCTCGCCGGCGATCCCGAAGATCGCCTGAGCCTCTATCAGACCATCGCCGCGCACCCGGAGATCAAGCTCGCCTACGTCACCGGGCGCAGCCTGGAAGCGGTGCTGCCGCTGCTGGCCGACCCAACGCTGCCGCAGCCGGACTACATCATCGCCGACGTTGGCGCGACCCTGGTGCATGGCGACAGCCTGCAACCGATCCAGCCGCTGCAAAGCACGGTGGATGCCCGCTGGCCAGGCGAAACACAGGTGGCCAGCGCCATCGAGGCGTTCGGCCTGGAACGCCAGGACGTGCCACAGGCGCGTCGCTGCTCCTACTTCTGCACTCCGGAACAAGCGGCCAACCCGGCACTGCGCACGATCGCCGACGAACTGGGCTGCGACCTGCTCTACTCCGCCGGGCTGTACCTGGATTTCCTGCCCAAGGGTGTGAACAAGGGCAGCAGCCTGCAGGCCCTGGCCGACTGGTTGGAACTGAGCCACGACCAGGTACTGGCCGCCGGCGATACGCTCAATGACCTGTCGATGCTCAGTTCCAGCTTCCACGGCGTGTGCGTTGGCCAATCGGAAACCGCGCTACTGGAGGCCACGCGCAGCCACTCGCGCACCCTGCATGCCAATCGTCCGGGCTGCGGCGGCATTCTCGAAGCCTTCGCTCATTTCGGCTTTCTCGGCGAACACGGCATCGCCGCCGAGCGCCGCCAGGCCGCGCAGCCGGGCAAGGCCGAGCTGGTGATGGTCTATCACCGCCTGCCCTATGAGGAATACCGCAACGCTGCCGGCAAGCTGCAGCGTCGCCGGCCGACCTCGCCCAACGGCATCATCCCCACCCTGCTGAGTTTCTTCGGCGATGGTCGCCCCGGCTCCTGGGTCGCCTGGGCCGTGCACGAGGATGACGACGAGCCCTTCGACAGCCACACCACGGTGGATGCAGAGCGCTATCCCAAGCTCACCGCCGCACGGGTCAAACTGAGCAAGGAAGAGGTCGACGTCTTCTACAAGCGCTTCTCCAAGGAAGCCTTCTGGCCGACCCTGCACACCTTCTGGGAGCGCGCCACCTTCAACGAGGACGACTGGCAGGTGTTCTGCAAGGTCAACCGCGCCTTCGCCGAACGCACCGCGCTGGAAGCCGCCGAAGGCGCCATCGTCTGGCTGCACGACTACAACCTATGGATGGTGCCGGCCTACCTGCGCGAGCTGCGCCCGGACTTGCGCATCGCCTTCTTCCACCACACCTACTTCCCCTCGGCCGACGTGTTCAACGTGCTGCCGTGGCGCCGCCAGATCGTCGGCAGCCTGCTGCAATGCGATTACATCGGTTTCCATATTCCGCGTCAGGTGGAGAACTTCGTCGACGTTGCCCGTGGTGTGTTCCCACTCAAGACCCTGGATCGACAGAACTGCGCACCGCGCTTCATCACCTACGGCTGCGCCGTCGGTCTGGAGCGCATGACCACCGCGCTGGATACCGGCACCCGGCAGGTCAAGCTGGGTGCGCACCCGGTGGGGCTGGACATCGACCGCGTGCGCAACGCCCTGGAAGCCCCGAAGATTCAGGAGCTGATGGGTCAACTGCGCGAAGAGATGAAAGGCGTGAAGCTGATTCTCGCCGTGGAGCGCCTCGACTACACCAAGGGCATCCTGGAAAAGCTCAACGCCTACGAACGCCTGCTGGCCGACAATCCGGAGCTGATCGGCAAGGTCACCCTGGTCACCGTCTGCGTGCCGGCAGCGCGCGAGATGACGGTGTACGACGAGCTGCAGACGCAGATCGAACAGGCGGTCGGCCGCATCAACGGCCGCTTCGCCCGCATTGGCTGGACGCCGCTGCAGTTCTTCTTCCGCAGCCTGCCGTTCGAGGAAGTCAGCGCCTGGTACGCCATGGCCGACGTGATGTGGATCACCCCGCTACGTGACGGGCTGAACCTGGTGGCCAAGGAGTTCGTCGCCGCCCAGGGTCTGCTTGGTGGGCGCGGCGTATTGGTGCTATCGGAGTTCGCCGGCGCCGCCGCCGAGCTCAAGGGCGCGCTGCTGACCAACCCGCACGACCCGGCGGATCTGGCGCACACCTGCTACCTGGCACTGAACCTGCCCAAGAGCGAGGCCCAGGCGCGTCTGCGCGAGCTGTTCGATATCGTCAGCTACAACGACATACGCCGCTGGGGCGAGGACTTCCTCGCCGGCGTGGCGCCCGCCCAGGAGCGCCAGCCGCTGACGCTGGCCAGTTGAGCCCATTGCGCTAACCGCGCTGCATGATGCCCTCGCAGGCCTGGATCAGCGCGGCCGCCAGCTCCCTTGCATGCCCTGGCAATTGCGCCCGGGCATGCAGGGCGACTTCTACCGGGGCCACCGCCGGAAAGCCCTCGGCCTCGGTCAGCTCGCGGTGCTCAGGGGTAATCAGCCGGCGTGGCAACAGAGTCAGGCCGAGACCTCCCTCAGCCGCCGCACTGACGCCCGGCAGGCTGCTGCTGACGTAGGCGATACGCCAGGTCTTGCCCATGGCATCCAGAGCATGGGTCATTTCCAGACGGTACAAGCCATTGGGCGGGAACACCGCCAGCGGGATCGGATCGCGCGCCAGCACCGGGCGTGCACGGCTGTCCAGCCAGGCCAGCGGCTCGGCCCAACTGGCCAGGCCTTTGACGCTGCCGGCGCGCTGCTTGATCAGCGCCAGATCCAGTTCCCCGGCATTGAAGGCGCGCCAGACGTCATGGCTAAGGCCGCTGGTGATCTCCAGGCGGATACCGCGATGAGTGTCGGCAAAATCCGCCAGATAGGGCGTCAGGCTGTTGGCCGCGAAGTCATCCGGCACGCCGAGGCGAATCTCTCCCTCCTCGGCACTGCGCCCCAGCGCCAGCTGCGCCTCATCCATCAGCGCGACGATGCGCTGGGCATAACCGAGCAGGCGCTCGCCTTCGGTAGTGGTGACCACGTAACGTCCGCTGCGGTCGAGTAACTCGGCGCCGAGCTGTTCCTCCAGGCGGCGAATCTGCTGGCTGACGGTGGACTGGGTCAGGTGCAGGCTGGCAGCGGCACGGGTAAAACCGCCGGTCTGCACCACGGCGAGAAAACTGCGCAGAAGAACGGGATCGAGCACGGCGCCACTCCATCATGAAAGCCACTGGCACGCATTCTACTATTTAATTTCAGAATCCAACGGCCGCTTGCTTATAGTGCCTGCACATCTTTTCCACGCCGGGCGACCGCCCGACGCTTCACCATCGCCGAGGCCCTTCTCGATGAGTAAAACGCCCTTCTACTATGCCCCGCATGGCGGCCACCCCGGTCAGGAGCAATTGCTGACCGACCGTGCCATGTTCACCGAGGCCTATGCCGTCATTCCCAAAGGCGTGATGCGTGACATCGTCACCAGCCACCTGCCGTTCTGGGACAACATGCGCATGTGGGTCATCGCCCGCCCGCTGACCGGCTTCGCCGAAACCTTCTCGCAGTACATCGTCGAAGTCAGCCCGAACGGCGGCAGTGACAAGCCGGAGCTGGATCCGACGGCCGAAGGCGTGATCTTCGTGGTCGAAGGCACCTGCGACCTGACCCTGAACGGCACGCAGCACGCCCTGCGCCCGGGCAGCTACGCCTTCATCCCGCCGCAGAGCGATTGGTCGCTGCGCAACAAGAGCAGCGAAGCGGTACGCTTCCACTGGCTGCGTAAGGCCTATCAAGCCGTTGACGGCGTACCCTACCCGGAAGCCTTCGTCACCCACGAACAGGACATCGACCCCATCGTCATGCCGGGCACCGAAGGCCGCTGGAGCACCACGCGCTTCGTTGACATCAGCGACATGCGCCATGACATGCACGTCAACATCGTCAACTTCGAGCCGGGCGGCGTGATTCCCTTCGCCGAAACCCACGTCATGGAGCACGGCCTCTATGTGCTGGAAGGCAAGGCGGTGTATCGCCTGAACCAGGACTGGGTCGAGGTCGAGGCTGGTGACTTCATGTGGCTGCGCGCCTTCTGCCCGCAGGCCTGCTACGCCGGCGGCCCGGGTCGCTTCCGCTACCTGCTGTACAAGGACGTGAACCGCCAGATGCCGCTGACCCTGGGCGGCCTCAAACGCTGAATGATGGCGTGCCCGTAGGAGCGGCTTCAGCCGCGATCAGATCGCTACCCAAGCCCCTCCCACACGCACGAACAAAAAAGGCCACCCCTCGGGGTGGCCTTTCAGTTTCTGCAGCAACCGATCAGCTATGGCGGATCAGGTGGTCGAAGGCGCTCAGCGAAGCCTTGGCACCCTCGCCCACGGCGATGACGATCTGCTTGTACGGCACGGTGGTCACGTCACCGGCAGCGAATACACCGGGGATGTTGGTCGCGCCCTTGGCATCGACGATGATCTCGCCAAAACGGTTGAGTTCGATGGTGCCTTTGAGCCAGTCGCTGTTGGGCAGCAGGCCGATCTGCACGAAGATGCCTTCCAGCTCGACGGTGTGCAGCGCCGCGGTAGTGCGATCCTTGTACACCAGGCCGGTAACCTTCTGGCCGTCGCCCTTGACCTCGGTGGTCTGCGCGCTCTTGATCACGGTCACGTTCGGCAGGCTGAACAGCTTCTTCTGCAGCACGGCGTCGGCACGCAGGGTATCGGCGAACTCCAGCAGGGTGACATGGCTGACGATGCCGGCCAGGTCGATGGCCGCTTCGACGCCGGAGTTACCGCCGCCGATCACCGCCACGCGCTTGCCCTTGAACAGCGGGCCGTCGCAGTGCGGGCAGAAGCACACGCCCTTGGCCTTGTATTCCTGCTCGCCGGGAACCCCCATCTCGCGCCAGCGCGCGCCGGTGGAGAGGATCACGGTCTTGGCCTTGAGCGAAGCGCCGTTCTCGAACTTCACTTCATGCAGGCCGCCTTCACCGCTGGCCGGTACCAGAGCCGACGCACGTTGCAGGTTCATCACGTCAACTTCGTATTCCTTGACGTGTTCCTCCAGGGCGCGTACCAGTTTCGGGCCTTCGGTTTCCTTCACCGAGATGAAGTTCTCGATAGCCATGGTGTCGAGCACCTGACCACCGAAGCGCTCGGCGGCAATGGCGGTGCGGATGCCTTTACGGGCGGCATAGATGGCCGCCGAGGCGCCAGCCGGGCCACCGCCGACCACGAGCACGTCGAAGGCTTCCTTGGCGGTCATTTTCTCGGCGTCACGGCTGGAAGCACCGGTATCGATCTTGGCGAGGATCTGCTTCACGTCCATACGGCCGGAGGCGAATACTTCACCGTTCAGGTAGATGCTCGGCACGGCCATGATCTGGCGACGCTCGACTTCTTCCTGGAACAGCGCGCCGTCGATGGAGACGTTGCGGATGTTGGGATTGAGCACCGCCATCAGGTTCAGCGCCTGCACCACATCCGGGCAGTTCTGGCAGCTCAGCGAGAAGTAGGTCTCGAACTCGAACTTGCCTTCGATGCCCTTGATCTGCTCGATGGTCTCGGCGTCGAGCTTGGACGGATGCCCGCCCACCTGCAGCAGCGCCAGCACCAGCGAGGTGAACTCATGGCCCATGGGGATGCCGGCGAATGCCAGGCCGATATCCGCACCAGGACGATTGAGCGAGAACGACGGACGACGGGCGTCGTTGCCATCGGTCTTGAGGGTGATCTTGTCGGTCAGGCCGACGATGTCTTGCAGCAGCCCGAGCAGTTCCTTGGACTTCTCGCCGTCATCCAGGGACGCGACGATCTCGAACGGCTGGGTGACCTTTTCCAGGTAGGCCTTCAACTGGGTTTGCAGATTGGCGTCCAACATGACGGGAATCCTCTAGAAATAGCGAATTACGGGCGAAAAAACGCCCGGACGGATCGCGCCCGGGCGTTCGGGCACCTTCAAAGGCCTTTTAGACCTTGTAAGGCGAAAATGGGATGAAGAGCGTCGCGAGCGACGGTAGTGCAAGGCGAAATCAGGCGAGGGCGCGGAGTTTACGAGCTGTAAATGAGCAGCCCGAGCCTGATTTCAACGCAGCAATACCTAGCGCAGCAGCTCTGCGCCCATTTTTAGATCTTGCCAACCAGATCCAGGGACGGAGCCAGGGTCTTCTCACCTTCTTTCCACTTGGCCGGGCAGACTTCGCCCGGGTGAGCGGCGGTGTACTGGGCAGCTTTCAGCTTGCGCAGGGTCTCGGAGACGTCACGAGCGATCTCGTTGGAGTGGATCTCGACGGTCTTGATCACGCCTTCCGGGTTGATCACGAAGGTGCCGCGCAGAGCCAGACCTTCTTCAGCGATGTGTACGCCGAAAGCGTTGGTCAGCTGGTGAGTCGGGTCACCGATCAGCGGGAACTGGGCCTTGCCCACGGCCGGCGAAGTTTCGTGCCAGACCTTGTGCGAGAAGTGGGTGTCGGTGGTCACGATGTAGACCTCGGCACCGGCCTTCTGGAACTCGGCGTAGTTGTTGGCGGCGTCTTCGATTTCGGTCGGGCAGTTGAAGGTGAAGGCAGCCGGCATGAAGATCAGCACGGACCACTTGCCCTGCAGGCTCTGCTCGGTGACTTCGATGAATTCGCCGTTGTGGAAAGCGTTGGCCTTGAACGGTTGCACTTGAGTATTGATGAGGGACATCTCTGACTCCTTGATTGAGGTTTCACTGAGGGTTAGAACTTCGATGGGGCGTATATTAGCCGCCTATCGAAAAAAAGCTTATTGATTACACCCATGGTATCGATTGAATGTGGCAATCAGTGCTGCCAATCATCGAGAGGCCCTATTGTGCCAGCTCGGGATCGATCAGCAGCACCACCTTGCCGGACACCTGGTTGCTGGCCAATGCTTCGAAGGCAGCCTCACTGTCTTGGAGTGAGAAAGTGCGCTCCAGTTGCGGCTTGATTCGCCCTTCGTCGAACAGTGGCCAGACGTGCTGCCGTAGCTCGAGCAGCAGCTCACCCTTGAAGCGGTCATCGCGATTGCGCAGGGTCGAGCCGATCAGTTGGATGCGCTTGCCCAGTACCTGAGCCAGATCGAGACTGGCCTCGCGCCCGCCCATCAGACCGATGTTGACCCAGCGCCCATCCTGCGCCAGCAGATCGAGGTTGAGCCCGGCATATTTGCCGCCTACCGGGTCGAGAATCACGTCGAACGGGCCAAAATCTCGCAACCCTTCGAGCCCATCACCGCGTAACACCCCACCCTGCGCGCCAAGTGCCTCGCAATAGGCCAGCCGCTCAGCCGAGCCGACACTGACCCAGCAGGGGCTGCCGAACGCCTTGCACAACTGGATGGCGGCCGAGCCGACACCACTGGCTCCCGCGTGCAGCAGCACCTTCTCACCCGGCTTGAGACCGGCGAGCTGGAACAGGTTGAGCCAGGCCGTGGCGTACACCTCTGGCAAGCCGGCCGCCTGCGCCAGACTGAGGCCCTCAGGTACCGGCAACGCATGACGGGCATCGACCACCACTTCCTCGGCCATGCCGCCGCCCGCGAGCAGACAACACACGCGATCCCCGACCACCCAGGTGCTACCAGCCCCGACCTCCGTAACCACACCGGCGCACTCCAGGCCAAGCGCCTGGCTGGCTCCAGGCGGCGGCGGATAGAGCCCTGCGCGCTGCAAAAGATCGGCACGGTTGAGGCCGGCAGCCGCAACTTTCACCCGAATCTGGCCCACATCGCAGGTCTGGGTCGGTTGTTCCAGCCACTCTGCGCGCCCTTCGACGCCTTGCAATGCCTTCATGCTGCCTCCATAGTGCAAGTGAAACCGAGCCCAGCGGCTGACCGCCGGGCTTCTGCCCAGCGCCAACGGAACCTGGCGCCCACATATACGGCCTAATATGCGTTATCACCTGCCACTACGTCGAATCAGCATGAAGCGCTCTCTCGCAAGCACAGCCCTCGCACTCGCCCTCGGCTTCAGCGCCTTGCCGCTGGCGGCCAAGACCACCAGCGCCGACTGGGAATACCTGCAGCCGGATCGCGAGCAGGTGATCGCCAGCCTCAACGTAGTGGAACTGTTGCGCCGTCACCACTACAACAAGCCGCCGCTGAACGACGAGCGTTCGATCCAGATCTATGACAACTATCTGAAGATGCTCGATCCATCGCGCAGCTATTTCACCGCTGGCGATATCGCCGAGTTCAATCAGTGGCGAACCAAGTTCGACGATCTGCTGAAATCCGGAGATCTCGAACCAGGCTTCTTCATCTACCGCCGTCATCTGACCCGTCTTCAGGAGCGCCTGGACTATGCCCTGGCCTTGCTCGACAAGGGCGTGGACAAGATCGACTTCAGCGTCGACGAAAGCCTGCAGGTGGATCGCGAGAAAGCTCCCTGGGCCAAGGATAGTGCCGAGCTCGACGAACTCTGGCGCAAGCGCGTGAAAGACGAGGTGCTGCGCCTGAAAATCGCCGGCAAGGACACCAAGGCTATCCAGGAACTGCTCACCAAGCGTTACAAGAACCAGCTCTCGCGTCTGCAGCAGACGCGTGGCGAAGACGTGTTCCAGGCTTATATCAACGCCTTTGCCACCACCTACGATCCGCACACCACCTACCTGTCTCCGGACAACGCGGAAAACTTCGACATCAACATGAGCCTGTCGCTCGAAGGCATCGGTGCGGTGCTGCAGAACGACAGCGAATACGTCAAGGTCGTGCGCCTGGTGCCGGCCGGCCCGGCCGAGAAAAGCAAGCAGATCGCCCCGGCCGACAAGATCATCGGTGTTGCGCAAGGCAACGATGAAATGGTCGACGTGATCGGTTGGCGCCTGGACGAAGTGGTCAAGCTGATCCGTGGCCCGAAAGGCTCCACCGTGCGCCTGGAAGTGATCCCGGCGAGCAACCCGCCGAGCGACCAGACCAGCAAGGTGGTCACCATCACCCGCGAGTCGGTCAAGCTCGAGGAACAGGCCGCGAAGAAGAAGGTGCTGCATCTGACCCAGGATGGCCGTGACTACAAGCTTGGCGTGATCGAGCTGCCGGCCTTCTATCTGGACTTCAAGGCCTTCCGTGCCGGCGATCCGGACTACAAGAGCACCACTCGCGACGTTAAGCGCCTGATCGACGAGTTGCAGAAAGAGAAAGTCGACGGCCTGGTCATCGACCTGCGCAACAACGGCGGCGGCTCCCTGCAGGAAGCCACCGAACTGACCAGCCTGTTCATCGACCAGGGCCCGACCGTACTGGTGCGCAACGCCGACGGCCGTGTCGACGTGCTCGCCGATGAGAACAAGGGCGCCTATTACAAGGGCCCGCTGGCTGTGCTGGTCAACCGCCTCTCCGCCTCGGCGTCGGAGATCTTCGCTGGCGCCATGCAGGACTATCACCGCGCGCTGATCCTCGGCGGCCAGACCTTCGGCAAGGGCACGGTGCAAACCATCCAGCCGCTCAACCATGGCGAGCTGAAGCTGACCCTGGCCAAGTTCTATCGCGTCTCCGGGCAGAGCACCCAACACCAGGGCGTACTGCCGGATATCGCCTACCCCGACGTGATGAACACCAAGGACATCGGCGAGAGCGCCCTGCCGGCGGCCATGCCCTGGGACAGCATCCGTCCGGCGATCAAGCCGGAGCTGGATCCGATCAAACCGTTCCTCAAGCAACTGCAGAGCAAGCACGATCAGCGTACCGCGCATGATCCGGACTTCCTCTTCACGCGCGCCAGCATCGACCTGTCGAAGCAACTGATGGCCGAAACCACAGTCAGCCTCAACGAGACCAAGCGTCGCGCGCAACAGGCCGATATCGAGGCCAAGCAGCTCAAGCTGGAGAACGATCGACGCCAGGCCAAGGGCGAGGAACCGCTCAAGGAACTGGCCAAGGAAGACGAGGACGCCCTGCCCGCCGAAGAGGACAAGAGCAAGCCCGAGGACGATGCCTATCTGTCCGAGTCCGGGCACATCCTGATCGACTACCTGGGGCTCAACCCGTCGCTGGCGCTGCATTGATGACAGCAGCTGGAATCTGTCATCAAGCAGTCATCAAACTGTCGTGAAATACGAGGGCCGATCATTGATCGGCCCTTTTCGTTTCCAGGCATAACGAGACCACCATGACCGTCACCGAGCAGTTGAGCGCACTGGGTAACATCCTCGCTCACGGAGACCTCAACAGCCTGTTCCAACCGATCGTCTCCCTTTCCGAGCAGCGCATCCTTGGCTACGAAGCCCTGACGCGCGGCCCCTCCAACAGCGCCTTGCACTCCCCACTCACGCTGTTTGCCGTCGCACGCCACGCGGGGCGTCTCAGCGAACTGGAAATGCTCTGCCGCAAGAGTGCCTGCAAGCGTTTCAGCAATCTGGGGCTGGAGGGCAAGCTGTTTCTCAACGTCTCCCCCGAGTCCCTGCTCGAAGCCAGCCATCAGCCAGGACGCACCCTGCAGTTGCTGCAGGCCTTCGGCATACCGCCCAGTCAGGTGGTGATCGAACTCACAGAACAGTCGCCGACCGAGGATTTCGGCCTGCTCGACAACGCCCTGCATCACTACCGCGCCATGGGATTTTCCATCGCCCTGGATGATCTGGGCGCCGGTTACTCCAGCCTGCGCCTGTGGTCGGAGCTGCGCCCGGATTACGTGAAGATCGACCGCCACTTCATCGATGGCATCCACCAGGATGCGGTCAAACGCGAGTTCGTCGGTTCCATCCTGAAGATGGCTCAGGCCTCGCGCGCCCAGGTCATCGCCGAAGGCATCGAATTGGTCGAGGAACTCACCGTATTGGCCGAGATGGGGGTGGATCTGGTGCAGGGCTACCTGATCGGCCGGCCGCAGGAGAAACCGCCGCGCGATGCCCGGAAGATGCTGCCAGAGCTGCTCGACAGTCAGGAAACGCTGGGCGAGGACAGCCACGATCTGAGCGCCCTGCTCAATGAACTGCCGGCCGTGGATCAGCAGACCGCGACTGCCGACGTGCTGGACGTATTTCGTGCCCAGCCCAACCTCAACTCCCTGGCGGTGCTCAACAACGAGCAGCAACCAGTGGGCATCGTGCATCGCCACTCGCTGTCCGAGGCCCTGCTCAAGCCCTTCGCTACCGAGCTGTTCGCGCGCAAGCCGATCAGCCGCCTGATGAGCGAGGATTTCCTTGCCGTCGAGTTGACGCAATCGCTGCAGAAAGTCAGCCGGCTGCTGACCAGCCGCGCCCGGCAGCGCATTGAGGAAGACTTCATCATCATCCAGCAAGGGCGCTATCGCGGCCTGGGCCGGGTGATCGACGTGCTCAAGCTGATTACCGAACAGAAGCTGCAACAGGCCCGCCACGCCAACCCACTGACCCTGCTACCGGGCAACGTGCCGATCCAGCAATGCCTGACCCGCTTGCTGCAGCAGAAGCGCAAGGCGGCGGTGTGCTACGTCGATATCGACAGCTTCAAGCCCTTCAATGATCTCTACGGTTACGCCAAGGGTGACGAAGTGCTGCTGTGCCTGGCGCAGTGCCTGAATGAGCGGGTCGATCCGGCGCGGGATTTCGTCGGCCATATCGGCGGCGACGACTTCATGCTGGTGCTGGGCACCGACGATTGGCGGCAGAAGCTCAGTCGCCTGCTGGAGGAGTTCCAGAACCAGTGTCGGCGCTTCTACCGCGAGGAGCATCTGCAGGCCGGCTGTTTCAGTGCCCACAACCGTCAGGGGCAGCGTCAGGAATACCCGCTGCTGTCACTCTCGATCGGCGTGGTGCATCTGCTGGAGCAGGACTGCGGCGAGCTCGACGCAGCCCAGCTGGCCGAACTGGCCTCCGATGCCAAACGCGGAGCCAAGGCCGTGCCAGGCTATAGCGTGCACGTCATCGAAGCGAAGGCTCAGCGCGCCTGACTCTCCAGCTCGGCATAACGGGCTGCCTGTTGCATATCGACTTGCAGACCGGGAGCCCCCTCCCGGTAAAGTTGCGCGAGATGTCGGGCCGCCAGAGGATGCCCAGCTTGTAGCGCCAGCTCCAGCCAGCGTACGGCCTCCTGGCCATCCGGTGCGTGCCGCGCATCGCCTTTGAGCGCCAGCAACCCGACCTGATAGGCCGCCTTGCCATCACCGCCTTGGGCGGCCAGGCGCAACAGGCGCATGCCCTCTTCACGCGCCCCGAGCCCCTGCCCACGAAACGCCAGAATATGGCCGTAGAAACTCTGCGCCGAAACATCCCCCAGATTCGCCATGCGCCCGTACTGCCCCTGCATCCATTGCCAGGCGCGAGGCTGGCGCATGATCCAGGACCAATGAAACAGACGCCTGGCCAGCCAGTAGCCCAGGCGTGCGCGTAACGTCCAGAGCAGCCTAGACATCGTCGGGGTAATCGAATTCGAACACGCGCGCCACCTCGGAAGCGTGCCAGGACGCCGCGGCCACCCCGTCGGAGGCACCGGAAAAACGCCCCAGACGCGTGGCGCACTCGAAGAAGCCGGTTCGCGGCAGACGACTGGCACCCTGACTGATCACCAGCGCACTGCGCAGTGGCCGTTCGGCACGCGCGTCCAGCGCCGCCAGATGCTCGAGCGCCGCCGCCAGGGTCTGCATGGCCGGGCTTGGCAACACCAGGCGCTCGATCAAGGCACGGTAGGTCAACAGATGGCGCTGACGGCGGGCATCATCCAGCTCAGTGAGCAACGCCTGCCAGTGCTGACGGCTGATCCGTACGCTCAAGACCAGCCCTCCAGCCCGAGCTGCCAGGCCAGCGAGCGCTGGATGGCCGCGTCCGGTATACGCTCGCCACGCTCGATCATTGCCAGATAGTGAGGGCTGATGCCCACGCTGCGGGCCAGTTCCTCAGCCGCCAGGCCCTTGGCCTCACGCAGCCGTGCCAGCTCGATGAGCGCCGGCCGCACAGCGCTGGGTACAGCCGCTGCAGTCGGCGCCGCCTCGGCAACGGCCTGGCCAGCAGCCTGCAGCAAAGCCTGATAATCCGCCCAGGGCAGCACGGCGTATTCCGGTTCGCCATCGCGGGCAATGATTTGCACTGTCATCGATATCTCCATGGGAACGGCAGAGCCGATGCCTCGGCCCTTTCCTTGACGAGCGGTCATCTTAACAGGCGCCCAAGGTCAGGTGTTCGCCCGCGGCGGAACGAGCCCGCCCTGCTCCCCCTCAGGCAGATATTCGATGGCGGCCAGGCGTTGCGGCGATTGTCGCTCACGCCAGGCACGAAACGCCTGCAATTCTCCTTTCCAGGTGTTGAGTACCCACGCCAGCACCGCCAGATCGTCGACGAAGCCCAGCCCGACCAGCCAGTCCGGAATGGCATCGAGCGGCGTGAGAAAGTACAGCAGCGCGGCGACGACCATCAGCATGGCCTGCTTGCTGACCTGCCGATATTCACCTTTGAGCCAGGCCATACACAGGGCCCGCAGCAGGTCGAGATCCTCTCTGAGCGCGGCGAAACGAGCGCCCGACGGCGTCTTCTTGTCCGCCACCGCACGCAGCAGCTCTGGCAGCCGACCTTCACGCAGAAAGCGAGCGGCCAGTGGGAGGTAACGCGCCAGTTTCCAGGGAGTTTTCATCGCATCTCCTTGGCAGCCCAGTCACTGCCTGGGATTGATCGGCTTATCCACCGAAGCTGTGGATAAACCTGTGCAAAGAACTTCGACAAGCTTACCAAAGCCCCGTGGCATGCGGCCTTCGCTTAGATCGGACATTTTTTGCCCAACCCATAAACCTCAATGAAATCAACAAGTTGAAGGTTGACAAAGACAGCAGCCAACTGTAACGAAATCCACTTGGGAGCGATTCCCAAAATGTGCATAAGCGTAACATCGAGATCAGAGGCGAGCGCCTCGGTCAAGGGTAAAAACGCAAACGCCCCGTCAAGACGGGGCGTTTTTCGGGCGCTCGCAGGTGTTACTGAGCGGCGTCTTGATCCTGACCTTGCTGCTGGCTCGGATCCTTGATGCCGATCAGTTCGAGATCGAACACCAGCACCGAGTTGGCCGGAATGGCCGGCGACGGGCTCTGCTCGCCGTAAGCCAGCTCGCTGGGGATGTACAGCTTGTACTTCTCACCCACGTGCATCAGTTGCAGGCCTTCGACCCAACCCGGAATCACACCGCTGACCGGCAGATCGATGGGGCTGCCACGAGCGACCGAGCTGTCGAATACGCTGCCGTCGGTCAGCTTGCCTTCGTAGTGAACGGTCACCACGTCGCTGGCCTTGGGCTGAGCGCCGTCGGTCTTCTTGATCACTTCATACTGCAGGCCGGAGGCAGTGGTCACCACGCCTTCACGCTTGCCGTTTTCTTCAAGGAACTTCTTGCCGGCTTCGGCAGTTTCCTTGCTCAGGGTAACCATGCGCTCTTGGGCACGGTTCTGCAGGAAGGTGAAGGCCTCGACCATCTCCTCATCCTTGATGCGCGGATCCTTCTTCGCCAGCGCATCTTCGATGCCCTGGGCGACGGCCTTGGAATCCAGATCGTCCATGCCTTCCTCAGAAAGGCTACGGCCCATGTTCAGACCGATACCGTAGGAGGCTTTCTGCGCCGGGGACTTGAGTTCGACTTCGCTGGTCTGCGAATCACAACCGGTGAGCACCAGACCCACCAGGGCAACCGCCGCCGCCAAACGATGCTGTTTCATGCTTGTTCCTTGTAGATGCGCCCGAAGGCCGTCGTGTGAAAGCGCGAGCTTAGCAGCACGCCACGATCACTGGCTACGGCATAGGAGCCGAGCAAAGCGCATAAGTTCAGGCAAACAAAGGATTTTTTGAAAATTCAGGCGAACGCTGAAGGATTGTCACAGGAGGGGATGAAGCGAGGAAAAGAATGGCGCAGCGGACGGGACTCGAACCCGCGACCCCCGGCGTGACAGGCCGGTATTCTAACCGACTGAACTACCGCTGCGCGTAACTGCGAGATTGGTGGGTGATGACGGGATCGAACCGCCGACCCTCTGCTTGTAAGGCAGATGCTCTCCCGGCTGAGCTAATCACCCTTCACTCTCGAAGTGGGGCGCATTCTAGAGAGCGTTGATGACCTTGGCAAGCCCCGATGTGAAAAAAATTTATCGAAGTAGCAAGAACTTAGCGCCGCCTGGGGAATTTTCCGAGCGGCTGCTTGCCAATGGTTGGCCTGAACGCCGAGGCCGACAATAATGCGCGCTTCGCATCGGCAGCCTGGCTGCCGCGTTCGCCGTCGCGCCGCCTGGCCGGCCTGCCCCCTTACGCCAATGGAGAGTCATCCGCACATGTGGTTCCGTAACCTGCTGGTCTATCGCCTTACCCAGGACATCCCTTTCGACGCCGACGCTCTGGAAGCGGCTCTGGCGAGCAAGCTCGCCCGTCCTTGCGCCAGCCAGGAGCTGACCACCTACGGTTTCGTCGCCCCCTTCGGCAAGGGCGAGGATGCACCGCTGGTGCATGTCAGCGGCGACTTCCTGCTGATCGGCACGCGCAAGGAAGAACGCATCCTGCCGGGCTCGGTGGTGCGTGACGCGCTGAAGGAGAAGGTCGACGAGATCGAGAACGCCCAGATGCGCAAGGTCTACAAGAAGGAGCGCGACCAGATCAAGGACGAGATCGTCCAGGCCTTCCTGCCGCGCGCCTTCATCCGCAAGTCCGGCACCTTCGCCGCCATCGCCCCGAAACAGGGCATGATCCTGGTCGATAGCGCCAGCGCGAAGAAAGCCGAAGACCTGCTATCCACCCTGCGTGAAGCCATCGGCTCGCTGCCGGTGCGCCCGCTGTCGGTGAAGATCGCCCCGACAGCCACCCTCACCGATTGGCTGAAGGTCCAGAAGGCGGCCGAAGGTTTCTTCGTTCTGGATGAATGCGAGCTGCGCGACACCCACGAAGATGGCGGCGTGGTGCGCTGCAAGCGCCAGGATCTGACCAGCGAGGAAATCCAGCTGCACCTGTCCACCGGCAAGCAGGTCACCCAGTTGTCGCTGGCCTGGCAGGACAAGCTGTCCTTCGTGCTGGACGATAAGCTGACCATCAAGCGCCTGCGTTTCGAGGACGTGCTGCAGGAACAGGCCGAGCAGGACGGCGGCGACGATGCCCTGGCTCAGCAGGACGCCAGCTTCATCCTGATGATGATGACCCTGGTCGAGTTCCTCCCCGAGCTGTTCACCGCCCTCGGCGGCGAAGAGATCCCGCAGGGCATCTGACCCTCCCCCAGCGGATCGCCGCAAGGCGATTCGCTGCCTCCCTCGCTGCGGCTCTGACGCGTCAGTAATCGACCCGCCCACGCCCGGCTTTGATCGCCCCGCGCTTGTTCTTGCCGTCCAGCCGGCGGGTTTGCGAGCCACGCGTGGGCTTGGTCGGGCGGCGTTTCTTCTCGGTCTTGGCGACGCTGCGGATCAGCTCCGCGAGGCGCTCCAGCGCATCTGCACGATTCTGCTCCTGGGTGCGGAACTGCTGCGCCTTGATGATCACCACCCCCTCTGCAGTGATGCGCGAATCGCTCGCAGCCAGCAAACGCTCCTTGTAGAAGGGCGGCAACGACGAAGCCTGGCTGTCGAAACGCAGATGCATGGCGCTGGACACCTTGTTGACGTTCTGCCCACCCGCGCCCTGGGCGCGGATGGCGGTCAGTTCGATCTCATCGAGCGGGAGATGGACAGCGTTGGAAATGATCAGCATGGGGGATGGCCTGGCTTGTGCGATGCCTACTGTAACCTTTGCTTGAAATTTCGCTACGGCGGCGCCGGCAACGCTCGGCTAACGTAACGGCCTCGTCATTCGTGGATCCACCCTATGGACTCGATTACCCAGGCCGTTCTTGGCGCCACCATCCAGGGCGCACTGCTCGGCCGCTGGCAGGGGCGCAAGGCGCTGCTCTATGGCGCCATGCTCGCCACCCTGCCCGACCTCGATGTCGCCATCGACTATGGCGACGCGGTCGCCGACATGACCTATCACCGCGGCTTCAGCCACTCGCTGTTCGTCCTCAGCGGCCTGGCCCTGCTGCTGACCTGGCTGGCACGGCGTTATCGACCACACCCCGGCTATTCGAGCCAGCGCCTGCTGCTGACGTTATGGCTCGTCTTGATCACCCATCCGTTGCTGGATGCCTTCACCAGCTACGGCACCCAGCTGTTCTGGCCACTGATGCCCACGCCGACGGCCTGGTCGAGCATCTTCATCATCGACCCGCTGTACACCCTGCCACTGATCGTCGCCGTGCTGGTCGGGCTGATCGGCGGCCTGCGCGAACGCTCCGCCCAGGTACCCGTCATTGCCCTGGCACTGTCCACGCTTTATCTGGGCTTCACCCTGACAGGCAAGTACATGGCCGAACAGCGTGTCGAGCGTGAGCTGGCACGCCAGGACATCCAAGCCGAGCAGTTGTTCGTCACGCCTACCCCGTTCAACAGCCTGCTGTGGCGCGTCATCGTGCTCGATGGCGAGTATTACCACGAGGCGCTGACCGGCTGGTTCGACAGTGCACCACCACAACTGCAGCGTCTGCCCCTGGGCACTCAGCTGCGCCCGGCACTGGCAGATGCCGCGATGCATCAGCGCCTGACCTGGTTCAGCGGCGGCATGCTGCGCTATGACCAGATCGACGGCCGCCTGATCGTCACCGACCTGCGCCTGGGCATGACCGGCTACCACCCCTTCCGCTTCGATTTCGCCCATTGGCAGGAGGGCCGCTGGCAGGTCAATCACCCCATCGAGCGCCTGCCTTTCGCCCGTGGCGAACCCGAGCAGTTGCTGCTGTTACTGCGGCGCATCTGGCAACCACAGACCGAAGTGCCGCTCCTGGCCTGGGCCAGCGAACTGAAGAGAACACTGCCTGCTGAGACGGGTTCGCGCTAGGATCGGCGTTCGCTTTCCGGGCAGGATGCCGCTCTCATGCTGTTTCGCCGCTTCGAGTCGTTGATCGACGTGTTCAAACCCAGCCCCGATGTGGCACCACCGGCGGGGCTGCTGCCTTTCTATGGCCACTACCTGAAACAGGTGTGGCCACTGATGTTGGCCATGCTGATCATCGGCTTCTTCGCAGCCCTGATCGAGGTGGCGCTGTTCGCCTTCCTCGGCCAGTTGATCGACATGGCGCAGGCCAGCACCGATGCCAGCAGCTTCTTCGCCGAACATCGGAGCGATCTGCTTTGGATGCTGCTGGTGGCGTTGATCATCCGTCCGGTGGTGTTCGGCCTGCACAACCTGCTGGCGCATCAGGCGATCAACCCGGGGCTGAGCAACCTGATCCGCTGGCAGAACCATCGCTATGTACTCAAGCAGAGCCTGAGCTTCTTCCAGAACGATTTCGCCGGACGCGTCGCCCAGCGCGTGATGCAGACCGGCCCGTCGCTACGCGAATCGGCCATGCAGGTGATCGATGCCCTGTGGCATGTGCTGGTGTATGCCGGCAGCGCGCTGTACCTGTTCGCCGCCGCCGACCTGCGCCTGGTGCTGCCACTGCTGCTTTGGATAGTCGGCTACAGCACGGCGCTGTGGTACTTCGTGCCGCGTATCAAGGCACGCTCGGCGGCCGCCTCTGCCGCGCGCTCGAAGGTCATGGGGCGGGTAGTCGACGGTTACAGCAACATCGCCACGCTCAAGCTGTTCGCCCACTCGCAGGAAGAGGAAGGCTACGCCCGCGAAGCCATGCAGGAGCTGCTGCACAAGTTCCGCCTGCAGTCGCGCACCATCACGGCGCTGGACTTTCTCATCACCTGCATGAACGGCGTGCTGATCGTCGGCACCGGCGCCCTGGCGCTGTGGCTGTGGAGCCAGACGCTGATCAGCACCGGCGCCATCGCCCTGGCCCTCGGCCTGGTGATCCGCATCAACAACATGTCCGAATGGATCATGTGGGTGGTCAACGGCATCTTCGAGAACGTCGGCACCGTGCAGGACGGCATGCAAACCATCGTCCAGCCGCGTCAGGTGCTCGACCGCGACGACGCTCAGCCGCTGCAGGTAAACCGGGGTGAGGTGCGCTTCGAGGCCATCCACTTCCATTACGGCAAGCGTGGTGGGGTGATCGCCGGTCTGGACATCGCCATCCGCCCTGGCGAGAAGATCGGCCTGGTCGGCCCGTCCGGTGCGGGCAAATCCACCCTGGTCAACTTGCTCCTGCGCCTCTACGACCTGGAAAGCGGGCGCATCCTGATCGATGGTCAGGACATCGCCACGGTGACTCAGGAAAGCCTGCGTGCACAGATCGGCGTAGTGACCCAGGACACTGCCCTGCTGCACCGCTCAATTCGCGACAACCTGCGCTACGGCAAACCCGACGCCAGCGACGAGCAACTCTGGGACGCCGTGCGCAAGGCACGTGCCGATACCTTCATCCCCACGCTGGACGACAGCCAGGGCGGGCGCGGCATGGACGCGCAAGTGGGCGAGCGTGGGGTCAAGCTGTCCGGCGGGCAACGCCAGCGCATCGCCATCGCCCGCGTGTTACTCAAGGACGCGCCGATCCTGGTGCTGGACGAAGCCACCTCGGCGCTGGATTCGGAAGTCGAAGCGGCCATCCAGGAAAGCCTGGACAGCCTGATGCAGGGCAAGACGGTGATCGCCATTGCCCACCGCCTGTCGACCATCGCCCGGATGGATCGCCTGGTGGTGATCGATCAAGGCCAGGTGATCGAAACCGGTAGCCACGCCGAACTGATCGCCCGTGGCGGCCTGTACGCACGCCTGTGGCAGCACCAGACCGGCGGTTTCGTCGGGGTCGACTAAGTGTAGGGCGGTGCAACCCGCCAACTCCTGCCGGCGGGTTACACCCACCCTACACTGACAGCCGTGTTACTCCGCCGCCGGCTTCTTGCGCTTGAGCGGCGCGCTGCCGTCGGCGCTGACCAGCGCAGATGGCTTGCCAGCAGGGCGTGGGCCGGTCTTGCGCTTGGGCGCAGCGGCCTTCTTCGGGTCTTTCTTGTCGGTCTTTTTCTTCTTGCTGCTGGCGGCCTTGCCCGAGGCCTTGAGGTTCTTCGGCCCCTGGTAGGTGCCCTTGAGCTCCTTGATGGTACGACGCTCGAAACGCTGCTTGAGGTAGCGCTCGATGCTCGACATCAGGTTCCAGTCACCGTGGCAGATCAACGATACGGCCAGGCCTTCGCCGCCCGCGCGGCCGGTACGGCCGATGCGGTGCACGTACTCATCACCGGAGCGCGGCATGTCGAAGTTGATCACCAGATCCAGGCCATCGACATCCAGACCACGTGCAGCCACGTCGGTGGCCACCAGCACCTTGACCGCGCCCTGGCGCAGGCGCTCGATGGCCAGCTTGCGATCCTTCTGATCCTTCTCGCCGTGCAGGACGAAGGCCTTGACGCCGGCCGCCACCAATTTGCCGTACAGGCGATCCGCCTGCACCCGGGTATTGGTGAAGACGATGGCCTTGTCATAGGTTTCGTGGGCCAGCAGCCAGTCGACCAGTCGTTCCTTGTGATGGTTGTGGTCGGCCGTGATGATCTGCTGGCGGGTGCCCTCGTTGAGCTGGCTGACGCTGTTGAGCATCAGGTGCTGCGGCTCCTTGAGCACCTTGGCGATCATCTCGCGCAGGCCATTGCCGCCAGTGGTAGCGGAGAACAGCAACGTCTGGTGCGGCCCACAGGCCTCGGCCAGGCGCTGGGCGTCTTCGGCAAAGCCCATGTCGAGCATGCGGTCGGCCTCGTCGAAGACTAGCACTTCGACCTCATCGAGCGGCAGATTGCCGGCATTGGCATGCTCGATCAGACGGCCCGGTGTACCGATCAGAATGTCGATCTTGCGCATCATCGCCGCCTGCACCTTGAAGTCCTCGCCACCGGTGACCAGCCCGGCCTTGAGGAAGGTGAACTGAGCGAAACGCTCCACTTCCTTGAGCGTCTGCTGCGCCAGCTCGCGGGTCGGCAGCAGGATCAGCGCGCGAATGCTCAGGCGCTGACGGGAGTTGCCGTCGCCGAGCAGGCGGTTGAGCAATGGCAGGACGAAGGCGGCGGTTTTGCCACTGCCGGTCTGGGCGATCACGCGCAGATCCTTGCCCTCCAGTGCCAGTGGAATGGCAGCTGCCTGCACCGGCGTCGGCTCGACGAAATTGAGCTCGGCCACGGCTTTGAGCAGGCGTTCATGCAGGGCAAATTGGGCAAACACGGGGGCACTACCTCGAAGGATCGACAAAACGGTGCATAGCCTAACGGTTTCCGGCGCCCGGGCCGAATTTCTTTGCAGGAAGAATCCGCCGGCACGCCGCGACGCCGTTCAGAATATTAGCAATCGACACGGGAACCAGCGCTCGCGCTAACCTATCTATCACGCATCCCCAACACGGAACGCCGCCATGCTCACGCACACCCGCACCTCCCTTTGCCTGGGTCTCAGCCTACTCCTGGCCACCTCACCTTTGCTGGCCAGCCCGCCGCCGGGGAAAGGCAACAACAAGCACGGCAACGACCACGATCAGGTACAGATCGACATGCGCGGCCCGAGCGTGGACATCGGCCAGGTGCGCATCATCCTGGGCGACAATCGCCAGTTGATCGGTTCCAGTGCGCCACTGCCGCCTGGCATCGCCAAGAACCTGGCACGTGGCAAGCCGCTGCCGCCCGGCATCGCCAAGCGCTTCGACAGTCGCCTGGCGAGCCGCCTGCCTTATTACGAGGGCTATGAGTGGAAGCAGGTCGGCACCGACGTGGTGCTGGTGGCCGTGGCTACGGGCATCGTCTACGAAATTCTGCGCAACGTGCTGGACTGACTGGGCCGACAAGCGGCAGCGTGCCCGAAGAACTTGCCCCACGCACGACACTCCAATACGCACACTGCCCGCTGTGGAGGCATGATGAGCCCTTCCCTGATCTACCACGTGACGTCCAGTCTCGATGGCTACATCGCCCGCCCGGACGGCCGCCTCGACTGGTTCGACGCCGAGCGCCAGGCGGATGAGGAGTACAGTTTCCAGTACTTCTACGCCGCTATCGATTCGCTGCTGATGGGCCGCATGACCTACGAGGCGCTGCTGGCCAAGGGTGGCCCCTGGCCCTACCCGGGCAAGCCCTGCGTGGTGCTGACCCGCTCCGACCTGCCACGGGCCTCGAGCGACATCCAACTGACCCACTGCACGCCGGCACAGGCGGTCGCGGCCTTGCGTGAAGCCGGCTTTCAGCGCACCTGGCTGGTCGGCGGCGGCTCGCTGGCCGGCACCTGCTATGCCGCCGGCCTGATCGACGAAATCGTGATCAACCTGGCGCCCCACCTGCTTGGCGCCGGTATCAGGCTGTTCGCGACCGGGCTCGAGCGTAACCTGCAGCTCAGTGACCAGCGGCGCTTCAACAACGGCACGCTGCAGATGCACTATCGAGTGCTGAACCAACAGGAAGCAGCCCTGCCCCTCCCGGAATCACGCCACAACGCCGCCTGATCAGCGCTCGCGCTGCTTGTGCAGCAACCTCGCACTGTCCCAACCGACCAGCAGCACCGCCAGCCAGATCGGCACGTAGGTCAGCCACTGCGCAGCGTCGAAGGTTTCGCCCAGCACCAGCAACGCCACGGCGAACAGCAGCACCGGTTCGACATAGCTGAGGATGCCGAACAGCCCCAGCGGCAACAATCGGCTCGACGCCATCATCGACGCGAACGCCAGCGTGCCGATCAGCGCCATGCCCGGCACCAGCCACCAGAGCTGCGGCTTGTTGGCGAACGCATCGGGCGGCCCGTAGGCGATGATCAGCCAGATCGCCAGGGGTGCCAGAATCAGCATCTCCAGCACGAAACCGGACAGCGCATCCAGGCGCATCCAGCGGCGCAGCATCATGTAAGGCGGGTAGCCCAGCGCAGTGATCAGCGTCAGCCAGGAGAACGCCTGGGTGCGCCAGAGCTCGTGCAGCACGCCGAGGATCGCGCAGGTCACGGCCAGGCGCTGCAACGGGCGCAAGCGCTCGCCGTAGAACAGCCGACCAGTCAGCACCAACGCCAGCGGCAGCAGGAAGTAGCCCATGGACACCTCCAGCATGCGCCCAGCCAGGGGAGCCCAGAGGAACAGCCCCCACTGCACGCCGATCAGTGCCGCTGCCAGCGGGCAGGCGGCGAGCAGCAACGGCTCACGGCGCAGACGGCCGAAGGTCCCGCGCAACAACGAGGTCTGCCGGGTCAGCAGCACCAACAGCAAGACCAAAGGGATCGACCAGAGCACACGCTGGGCGAATATCTGTACACCATCGAGTGGCGCCAGCCATTGCACGTAGCCGGGCATCACCGCAAACAGCACGGAAGCGCCGACCGAGAGCGCCACACCGCGTCCGGACAGGTGCATCAGACGGCCCTCTGTCTGCGACCGATGCGAGCCAACGGCAGCGACGCCGCGATCACAGCGCCGCCCAAGGCCAGACGCAGCAAATCAGCGTCGTGATTCCAGATCAGCAGATTGACCAGCAGGCCAGCAGGCACCAGGGCATTGTTCATCACCGCCAGGGTGCCACCATCGACCAGGCTGGCGCCCTTGTTCCACCAGTACAGCCCGAGCCCGGAAGCCATCACCCCCAACCAACCGAGCACACCCCACTGCAGGGGCGTGGCCGGCATGCGCTCGGTATTGCTCAACAGCAGGAAGGCCGGCAAGGCGATCAGCAAGGCACCCACGTAGAAGAAACCGAAACGCCGGTACTGCGGCTCGTCACTCGGGTGGCGCAACAGCAGGTGCTTGTACAGCACCTGGCCAGCGGCGAAGGTGAAATTGGCCAACTGCAATAGCAGGAAGCCGAACAAAAAACCCGGGCTGATACCGTCGTAACGGATGATCGCCGCCCCCAGCACGGCCACGGCTGCCGCGACCAGCGCCCAGGGATTGAAACGCCGGTTGAGTGCATCCTCGATCAGCGTGACATGCAAGGGCGTGAGGATGGTGAACAGCAACACCTCCGGCACACTGAGCACCGAGAAGCTCTGGTACAGGCACACATAGGTGATGCCGAACTGCAGCGCACCGATCAGCAGCATGCCGCGTACGAAGGCCGGGGCCTGCCCACGCCAGCGCGTCAGTGGCACGAACAGCAGGCCGGCGATGACGATGCGCGTGAGCACGGCGAAATAGCTGTCGACCCGACCGGCCAGGTATTCGCCGATCAGGCTGAAGGAGAACGCCCACAGCAGGGTCACAATCAACAGGTATCGCACGGCCACCTCCGGAAGAAGGCGGCGACCTTAGCGCGTTCGCCAGGGCCGGACAATCTACAGTTGCCGACGCAATCGAGCGTACAGCCCAGCGACCGTCACGCCACTGCTCAGCGAGCGCGAGCGCCACATAAAAAACCGGCCATCCCAAGGGGATGGCCGGTACAACCGCCCGCTAGGGGCGCACAGGAGAGTGAAGACGAAATCAGGCCAGTTCGGCCAGCTTGGCCTTGGCCTGGGCCAGGCCCTTTTCCACGAACTCGCCGCCCATGTTCATGCCTTCGGCATGGATGAACTGCACGTCGTGAATGCCGATGAAGGCCAGCGCCTGACGCAGATAGGGTTCCTGGTGATCCAGCGCGCTACCGGCGTAGATACCGCCGCGTGCGGTCAGCACGATGGCGCGCTTGCCGGTCAGCAGGCCTTGCGGGCCAGTCTCGGTGTACTTGAAGGTGACACCCGCACGCAGCACATGGTCGAGCCAGGCCTTCAGGGTGCTGGGAATGGCGAAGTTGTACATCGGTGCAGCCAGTACCAGCACGTCGGCAGCGAGCAGTTCATCGGTCAGCTCATTGGAACGTACCAGGGCAGCTTTCTCCGCCTCGCTCTGCTGCTCAGCCGGAGTCATCCAGCCACCCAGCAGGGTCAGATCCAGATGCGGCAGCGGATTGGCAGCGACATCGCGAACCTGGATCTGATCAGCCGGATTGGCTGCTTTCCAGTTGGCGATGAATTGCTGGGTCAGCTCGCGGGACACCGAGCCTTGTTGGCGGGCACTGCTTTCGATAACCAGAACGCGGGACATGGGGGAGACTCCATCGAAGTGAATGTGTGTCGATGGAGCAGAGGTTATGCTCACTCTTATCGATGAAAAAGCGCAAATATCCGCTTACATATATCGACTAAGTTGATTTATCGAAAATGCAGCGCTAGCCTCTGATCACTTGGGATTGCAGGTGAGGTCGATGCGCAGGCGAATGACGCTGCGGGTGAACTTCACCGTCATGTTGTTGCTGGCACCTGCTGCCAGCGCCGAGCGACGAGTACGTGGCGCTTCCGGCCCGTTGCGGAAGACCGCCTTACATTCGGCATCGCGCTGGCCATAGTTGTAGAGCATCAGCCCCGCCATGTTGTGGTCGATATCCTGGGTGGTGGCAGATACCTCGGCGCCATTGAGCTGCTTCTCCAGTTCGATCGGGTAGGCATGGGCGCCAAGCGGCAGGCAGGCCAGCAACAGCAGATAGCGTGTTCTTTTCATAGGGTGCTCTCCGTCGGGAAGCGCCAGTTTAGGTCGATAGCGCTGGCGATGACAGCCGGCAGCAGGATGATGTGATGAAAGCTCCTCGCGTAACCCTGGATCAATGGCGCACGCTGCAGGCCGTGGTGGATCAGGGCGGCTTCGCCCAGGCTGCCGAAGTGCTGCACCGCTCGCAGTCCTCGGTCAGCTATACCGTGGCACGCATGCAGGAACAGCTGGGCGTGCCGCTGCTGCGCATCGACGGGCGCAAGGCCGTGCTCACCGAGGCCGGCGACGTGTTGCTGCGCCGCTCGCGGCAACTGGTCAAGCAGGCTGGTCAGTTGGAGGATTTGGCCCATCACATGGAGCAAGGGTGGGAAGCCGAGGTACGCCTGGTGGTGGACGCCGCCTACCCCACCGCCAATCTCGTGCGCGCCCTGTCGGCATTCATGCCACAAAGCCGGGGTTGCCGCGTGCGCCTGCGCGAGGAGGTGTTGTCCGGGGTCGAGGAAGTGCTGCTCGAAGGCACCGCCGACCTGGCCATCAGCGCGCTGAACATCACCGGTCATCTGGGCATCGAGTTGAGCGAGGTGGAGTTCGTCGCCGTCGCCAACCCGGAGCACCCTCTGCACCGTATGCAACGCGAGCTGAGCTTCCAGGATCTGGAAGGCCAGATGCAGGTGGTCACCCGCGACAGCGGTCGACTGCAACCGCGCGACGCCGGCTGGCTCGGCGCGGAACAGCGCTGGACGGTCGGCAGCCTGCCGACTGCTCGCACCTTCGTCAGCAGCGGCCTGGGCTTCGCCTGGCTGCCGCGCCACCTGATCGTCCGGGAGCTGCAGGAAGGGCTGCTCAAACCGCTGCCGCTGGCCCAGGGCGGGATCCGCAAGCCGCGCTTCTTCCTCTACAGCAACAAGGATCGCGTACTCGGCCCGGCCACGCAGATCCTCATCGAACTGATCAAGAACTTCGACTGCGCGCCCCTTGCCATGCCCTTCGCCGCACCGCAGTCGCCCAACTGAGACACAAGCCATGCCCTACTTCGACAACGACGGCTGTCAGTTGCACTACGAGGACTACGGGCATGGCACGCCGGTGCTGCTGATCCACGGCCTGGGCTCCAGCACCCTGGACTGGGAATTCCAGATTCCCGCGCTGAGCGCGCACTACCGCGTGCTGGCGCTGGATGTACGCGGCCATGGTCGCTCCGACAAGCCACGCGAGCGCTATCGCATGATCGACTTCGCTGACGACGTCGCCGCACTGATCGAGCATCTGCAACTGCCGCCCGTGCATCTGGTGGGCATTTCCATGGGCGGCATGATCGGCTTTCAACTCGGGGTCGACCAACCCCACCTGCTGCGCAGCCTGACCATCGTCAACAGCGCACCGGAAGTGAAGGCACACAACCTGGGTGAGCGCCTGGAGATTGCCAAGCGCTGGCTGCTGGCGCGCCTGCTGCCGCTGGAAACCCTGGCCAAGGCCCTGGGCAAACTGCTGTTTCCCCGGCCCGAACAGGCCGAACTGCGGCACAAGGTGGAGCAGCGCTGGCCGCGCAACGACAAGCGCGCCTACCTGGCCAGCCTGGATGCCATCATCGGCTGGGGCGTGCGGGAACGCCTGCAACGCATTACCTGTCCTACGCTGGTCATCAGCGCCGACCGCGACTACACCCCGATCGAACACAAGCAGGCCTATGTGACGGAACTCCCCGACGCGCGCCTGCAAGTGATCGACAATTCACGGCACGCCACACCCCTGGATCAACCCCAACGCTTCAACACCGTCCTGCTCGACTTCCTCGGCGAAGTCGACGGCACCGCCAACAAGGAAAGATAACCATCATGCTCAAGCAACTCGCCTTCGCTGCCTGCACCCTGCTGCTGTCCTCAAGCCTGTTGGCGGCGGAAAATCCCAAAGTGCTGCTGACCACCAGCCTCGGGCAAATCGAAGTGGAACTGGACGCCGACAAGGCGCCGATCAGCACGCAGAACTTCCTCAAGTACGTCGACAGTGGCTTCTACAACGGCACCCAGTTCCACCGCGTGATTCCCGGTTTCATGGTTCAGGGCGGCGGCTTCGATGCCGACATGCGCCAGAAGGACACCGACGCACCGATCAAGAACGAAGCCGATAACGGCTTGCACAACGTGCGCGGCACCCTGGCCATGGCCCGTACCCAGGCACGCGACTCGGCCACCAGCCAGTTCTTCATCAACCACAAGGACAATGCCTTCCTCGACCACGGCTCGCGCGACTTCGGCTATGCCGTGTTCGGCAAGGTGACCCGCGGCATGGACGTGGTCGACAAGATCGCCCAAACGCCTACCAGCAACCGCGGCATGTACCAGAACGTGCCGCGCGAGCCGGTGCTGATCATCGACGCCAAGCGTCTGTAAGGCCATGCCGTGCAGGAGCGAATTCATTCGCGTTGGGTAGAGCGCCATGCCAGCCCCTTTCGCGAATAAATTCGCTCCTGCAAGAACGACAAAGCCGCCCATTGGGCGGCTTTGTCGTTTCAGGGCTGCCTTACTTCTCGACGAAGGCGCGCTCGATCAGGTAATCACCCGGCTCACGCATGCGCGGGGAGATCTTCAGACCGAAGCTGTCGAGCACTTCGCTGGTCTCGTCGAGCATGCTCGGGCTGCCGCAGATCATGGCGCGGTCGTCCTGCGGGTTGATCGGCGGCAGGCCGATGTCGGCGAACAGCTTGCCGCTGCGCATCAGGTCGGTCAGACGGCCCTGATTCTCGAACGGCTCACGGGTCACGGTCGGGTAGTAGATCAGCTTCTCTTTCAGCGCCTCGCCGAAGAACTCGTTCTGCGGCAGGTGCTCGGTGATGAACTCACGGTAGGCCACTTCGTTCACGTAGCGCACGCCGTGCACCAGGATGACCTTCTCGAAACGCTCGTAGGTTTCCGGATCCTGGATCACACTCATGAACGGCGCCAGGCCAGTGCCGGTGCTGAGCAGGTAGAGGTGCTTGCCGGGGTTGAGGTCGTCGAGTACCAGCGTGCCGGTGGGCTTCTTGCTGATAATGATCTCGTCGCCTTCCTTGAGGTGCTGCAGCTGCGAGGTCAGCGGGCCGTCCGGCACCTTGATGCTGAAGAACTCCAGATGCTCTTCCCAGTTCGGGCTGGCGATGGAGTAGGCACGCATCAGCGGGCGACCGTTTTCCTGCTGCAGACCAATCATCACGAACTGACCATTCTCGAAGCGCAGGCCCGGATCACGGGTGCACTTGAAGCTGAACAGGGTGTCGTTCCAGTGGTGGACGCTGAGCACACGCTCGACGTTCATATTGCTCATGATGATGATTTCCTCGAGAAACACGGCGCCTTGGGCGCGATTGCGCGGCATTCTATTCGCGGCAACAATATCTGTTAAGTGGATTATCAAGATATAGGTTATCGGTTATATCGATATGCGATTTACCCTCAGACAACTTCAGGTATTCGTCGCCGTGGCGCAGCATGAAAGCGTATCGCGCGCCGCGCAATCGCTCGCATTGTCGCAGTCGGCGACCAGTACCTCGCTCACCGAACTGGAGCGCCAGTCCGACTGCCAACTGTTCGACCGCGCCGGCAAACGCCTGGCCCTCAACGCCTTGGGCCGGCAGCTATTGCCGCAGGCGGTGGCGCTGCTCGATCAGGCCAAGGAGATCGAGCGCCTGCTGGGCGGCAAGAGTGGTTTTGGCTCGCTCAACGTCGGCGCCACACTCACGGTGGGCAACTACCTGGCCACTCTGCTGATCGGCAGCTTCATGCAGAACCATCCCGAGTGCCGGGTAAAACTGCAGGTACACAACACCGCCCATGTGGTGCAGCAGGTCGCCCACTACGAACTGGATCTGGGCCTGATCGAGGGCGATTGCCAGCACCCGGACATCGAGGTCGAGCCCTGGGTGGAGGACGAACTGGTGGTGTTCTGCGCACCGCAGCATCCACTCGCCCAACGCGGCCGCGCCAGCCTGGAAGAACTCACCCACGAGGCCTGGATCCTTCGCGAGCAGGGTTCAGGCACGCGTCTGACCTTCGACCAGGCCATGCGTCACCACCCGCGCTCGCTGAATATCCGCCTGGAACTGGAACACACCGAGGCGATCAAACGCGCCGTGGAATCCGGCCTGGGCATCGGCTGCATCTCGCGCCTGGCCCTGCGCGATGCCATCCGTCGCGGCAGCCTGGTGGCGCTGGAAACCGCAGAACTGGATCTGCGTCGGCAGTTCTACTTCATCCGCCACCGGCAGAAGTACCAGACCGCCGCCATGCGCGAATTCCTTGAGCAATGCCGCGCCCTCACCTCGGGCGTCAGCCGCAGCGATCAGATCGTCCTGCCGCCTATCGTCTGAGGCTCAGCCGAGCAGAATCATCGCCCAGACCGTCGCGATCATGCCCAACGCCACGAACTGGGCGGCGCTGCCCATGTCCTTGGCGTTCTTCGACAGCGGATGGCGCTCCAGGGAGATACGGTCGATGGCGGCCTCGATGGCCGAGTTGAGCAACTCGACGATCAGCGCCAGCAGGCAGACCGCAACCATCAAGGCACGTTCACCGCGGCTGACATCGAGCAGGAAGGCCGAGGGGATGAGCACCAGATTCAGCAGAACCAGTTGACGAAAAGCCGCCTCACCGAGAAAGGCTGCACGCAGGCCATCGAGCGAATAGCCCGCCGCGTTGAGGATGCGTTTCAGGCCAGTCTGGCCTTTGAATTCGGACATGCGCCTTGCCCCTTCGAAAGAGGCGCGCAGCTTACTGCATCCGCCGTGCGAGAACCTAGCTACGAGACGGCTGCAAAGCCAAATCGGGTGTAGGAAGGTGCTGACTTGCAATGCAGCAGCACCGCCACGCAGCGGATCGCCGACAGCATGGCAGTTACGCGGGGATCGACTCCATCTGCTGCAACAGCAGCGCCGCCTGGGTACGGGTGCGCACCCCCAGCTTGCGGAAAATGGCCGTGACATGCGCCTTGACGGTGGCTTCGGACACGCTCAGCTCATAGGCGATCTGCTTGTTCAGCAGGCCTTCACAGACCATGGTCAGCACGCGGAATTGCTGGGGCGTGAGGCTCGCCAGGCCGGCACTGGCCGCCTTGGCTTCCTCGGAAACCGGGGTGCTTTCCTCGGACAGTGGCGGCCACCAAGTATCGCCGTCGAGCACCTGACGCACCGCTTCCTGTAGGGTTTCCAGCGGGCTGGACTTGGGGATGAAGCCACTGGCGCCGAACTCCCGGGAGCGCACGATCACCGAGGCTTCTTCCTGCGCGGAGATCATCACCACCGGGATCTGCGGATACTGGCCGCGTAGCAGCACCAGGCCGGAGAAGCCGTAGGCTCCCGGCATGTTGAGGTCGAGCAGCACCAGATCCCAGTCGCCCTTCTCGGCCAGACGGCCTTCAAGCTCAGCGATGCTGGCCGCTTCGACCAGGCGCACGTCGGGCCCCAGCCCAAGGGTCAGTGCCTGATGCAGGGCACTGCGGAACAGCGGGTGATCATCGGCAATCAGGATTTCGTAAGCGGCCATTGGCAGATCCTGTTCTTTTTATGAGCGACGCCCTGGATAGCGCCCTGGTCGCCCCTACTCAGCGTAGCGCATCCGGCACTACGGTTCCCCTCGCGGAGCGAAAGCGGCGCTCAGCATGCCGAGACGTGGCAGGGTGGTCAAGCACTGCGCTTTACGGCAGGATGCGCGCCTTTGTGCCAGGAGCCTATCCATGCAAAGCCAAGCCTTGCGCGCCGATCTGCTGATGCTGCTCACCGCGCTGATCTGGGGCAGTGCCTTCGTAGCCCAGCGTCTGGGTATGGACAATATCGGCCCCTTCCTCTACACCGGGCTGCGTTTCGCCCTGGCCAGCCTGGCTTTGCTGCCCGTATTGGCGCTGCTGCAGCGCGGCAAGCGACAGGTGCCGCAGCCGATCACCCGCAGCTTGCTGCTCGGCGGGGTGATCATGGGCGTGGTGCTCGCGCTGGGCATCAACCTGCAACAGGTCGGTCTGCTGTTCACCAGCGTCACCAACTCCGGTTTCATCACCGGGCTATACGTGATCGTGGTGCCGATTCTCGGCCTGTTCATCGGCCAGCGCAGCGGCCTGGGTATCTGGCTGGGCGCCAGCCTGGCCGTGGTCGGCATGTTCCTGCTCAGCGTCGGCGATGGCTTCAGCGTGGCGCCCGGCGACTGGCTGCAACTGACCGGCGCCTTCGTCTGGGGCGTGCATGTGCTATTGGTTGGGTTCTTCGCCAGCCGTCACGATCCGCTGCGCCTGGCGCTGATTCAGTTCGTCACCTGTGCGGTGATCAGCCTGTTCCTCGCCCTGTGTTTCGAAAACGCGACGCTGGACGGCGTGATCGAAGCGGCGCCCGCCATTCTCTACGGTGGCCTGCTGGGCGTGGCGGTCGGCTTCACCCTGCAAGTGGTTGCACAGCAGCATGCCATCGCCTCGCACGCGGCGATCATCCTGTCGCTGGAGGCGGTATTCGCCGCCATCGCCGGCGCCCTGCTGCTGAACGAGGTGCTGGCGCCACGCGGTTACCTGGGCTGCGCGCTGATGTTCGCTGGCATGCTGATCGCGCAACTGTGGCCGAAGCCCGCCCTGATCAGCGATACGCCAGCAGACGCTGATGCAGCGCGTCGCTGAGATCCAGTGGCAGACGTCGCTTGGCAGCCAAGTAATGCTGGCTGAAGGCATCCAGATAATCGTCCAGCGCGGCACTGGCCTGAGCGTCGCCGGCCAGCTCCAGGCATAGCGCCGCTACCTCGGCGGTGCACAAATGGTCGCCGCGCGTGGAGCGACGAAGGCGATAGCGCGATAACTGCTCGGGCTTGAAGCTGAGCACCGGCAATGCATCCAGATAGGGGCTCTTGCGAAACATCTTGCGCGCCTCGGTCCAGGTGGCATCGAGCAGCACGAACAGCGGCCGCTTGCCCGGCGCCAGGCTGACCTCCTCGACCACCCGCGCCTCACCGGCATATTCACCGGGAAAGACCAGATAAGGCTGCCACTGCGGCTCGGCCAACAACGCTGGCAGGGCGGGGTTCACTTCGGTACGCGCCCAACCGAAGGCGTGGGTGTCGGGCACCACGTCGGCGATCAGCCAGCCGGTGTTGCTCGGTTTGAGCGCCTCGATGTCATGCATGACCAGGCACATGCCCGACTGCGCCGCAACCTGTGGCCGCCAGGCACACAGGCAGTACGCCGGCTGAATGCGGCAGGCCGGGCAGCGCTCGGCCCGTGAGCCACGCGCGATGAAGGGTTTCAGGCTGCGCGCCAGGCGTTCGGCGCGCAGGCGGGCAACGGCATGCAGGGAATCGGAGACGGTCTTGTGGGTCATGAAGCGGCTGGCCGGCAAAGGGGGCGCAAGTCTAGCACCCCCTGCCAGACGACTTCAGAACGTGTGATTCAGGGCCAGGCCTATGAAGTGGATACGGGTGCGGTATTCACCCGTGTAGTTGCCACCGTTGCCGGTGCAGCGCTTACCACTGTCCTCGTACAAACCACCACTGCCCGGTACCCAGCCGGCAGGCGAACACGCGTCGCGATAGTCCATCTTGCCGGTGGCGAACTGCACGAAGCTGTAGGCCAGATCCACCGAGGTATCAGGCGTGACCTTGTAGTTGGCCCCCAGCGACAGCCAATAACGGTCGGCATCGGGGAAGGCAGGATGGCGCAGCTCGGGCGAATTCACCGGTGACTTGTCATAGGCCACCCCGGTGCGCAGCAATAGATCGTCGCTGTACTGGTAGTTCATGCCCAGGGAAATCTTGTAGGTGTCCTTCCAGTCCTGCTTGACCGCCAGATCGCCCTCGGTCACCCCATTGAAATACGGATAACCGGCCACCTGATCGATGCCGATACGCACCTCATCAAGCCGCGAATGGCGGGTAAAGGTCAGGTCGGCCATCAGCGCCACCTTGTCGTTGAGCTGGTGAAAAGCACTGAACGACAGGGTTTCCGGGGTATCGATGGCGGTCTTGGCCGTGGAATTTGGGTGCAGGCGAGTAGCGGCAAAATTCCCCGGATTGATCCAGTTGCTCGGATCCAGCACCTGGCCGAGTGCATCGGCCGGTGGCAGGGTGATGATTCCCAGATCGATACCGCCGCTCAGATCGGTATCCGGAGAAGGCACACTTCCCGTGACACCAGCGAAACTCCATTTGGTCTCACCCTCCAGGGTGTGGCGGATATGTGACCGATAGGACACCCCGAAGCGCGTCGATTCGGTTGGTTCCCACATGTAGCCGATGTTCCAGCCAAAGCCCCAATCGTCACCCTTGACCCGGAAATAGCCATCGCCCTGGACGTTGTCGGCGAAATTCTTCGCCACGCAGTCGACGAACGCATCGCCAGACTGGCCGTCACAGCTGCTGATTTCCGTGGGAACCGAAATGCCATACAGCAGAGGAATGGCCGTCTGCCCAAGCGGTGAAGCCGCCAGCTCGGTGAGATCCTGATTGGCGCTGACGAATTGCCCCGCCAGTTGCCGCGAAGCCCCCTTCACATCCGCCGCGCCGCGCTGCACCGACTTGATGTACTGCGCCGAAACGCCGAAACCGATGCTGTGATGCTCATTGAAGCGATAGGCGATGCTCGGGTTGAAGGTCACGGTTTCCAGGCTGGCAGACTGGATGCCATAGCGTCCGGCCCAGTCTTCCTTGTAATTGAGCTTGGCCCCGAAGGGCGTGAAGATGCCCAGGCCAATGGTCACCTGGTCGTTGATCTGGCGGGACACATAGAAGTTCGGCGCGCCCGCTACATCCGGCAGGAAGTCACCGGCATCCCCCGATACCGGATTACCGAACACGTCGCGGCTGCCCTTGTCCTCGTACTCGCCATCGGGCAGCAGAATGCTCAGCCCGGAGGTCATTTGTGTGCCCTTGAGGCGAGTCATGCCGGCCGGGTTGTAGAAGATGGTCGAAGGGTCGGCGGCTTCAGCTCCGTTGGCATGGGCGGTGCCCTGCGCAGAGACGGATTGGGAGCCGAAGTGGTAACCGGATGCCTGTATCTGCGCCACGGGCAAAACCAGTAGACTGCCGACCATCACACGCGATGGCCAGCGCCGAGAGAGCATTGTCATTGTTATTCTCCTGCACACTGCCTTGAACGCCGCTCGCGTCCTGGTGCGGCGTCAGCAGATCTCAGGCAGGTCTGGCTGGCGACGGCGGAACCACGAGCGGCATGCGAGTCATCCGTCTGGAGTAGCCAGGCAGGCGCCCATCGGGCGCGCGCGAGGCCTAAACCAGGCGGCTCATAGTTCGGACGCCGGTGCGCCAGCTATGATCCCCGGCCTTTGGTCGTGGTGACGAATGGTGGCAAGAGGCAAGCATGTCTCCATCGGTAACACCGCCGCACGCCGAACATTCGCTGGCGCGCCCTGTCCAACTCACGTTCATGCTTTCAGGAGTTTTCCCATGCTGCGTTACGTTCTCCCCGCACTCGCGCTCGGTCTGGCCCTGCCGATGGCCCAGGCAGCCTCATTGAAGGAGATGGAATTGACGCGAACCCTGGAGAAGGTGGCCCAGGAAAGCAGCGTGGGCACGCCGCGGGCCATCAACGAAGACATCCTCGATCAGGGTTACACCGTCGAGGGTCACACCCTGATCAACCACCTCAGCGTGCGCCCTGCGCATGCTGCGAAGATGCGTGGTAACCCGGACACGGTCAGAAGCCAGCTGGCGGCGAGCGTTTGCCGCAACCCCGGCTACCGCCAGTTGCTGAGCCAGGGCGCCCAGTTGCGTTACCAGTTCAGCGAATACCGCAGCAACCGGCCGATCACCACCGAGGTCTTCGATCGCAGCGATTGCGGTCTGTAAGACGGGTTCGCGGCTGCCTGGCGACCGCGATCAGCCCTTGGCACGACGCTGCGCATCACCGGCGCGCAGCTCGGCCAGCAAGGCATCCATGTAGCGCGAACGGCGCACGCCGCCCTGCAGACGACGCAGGCACTCGCTCTCCAGGCTCGACTGGTTGACGCGCGCCGCCTTCTGCAGCATCTGGTACAGCTCTTCATCCACATCCATTATCAGCTTGGGCATACCTGCCCTCCTCTTCCGTCGATACTCGATGCAGGCCGTCGGGTTTCCAGCGGCGCGACGCAACGGCACACGCAGCAACGATAGCCGGCCGAGCCTCTTGCCCATGCCGGCTGCGCCCCTCTGTCTCGCTGCACATCTGGCTGGCGCGCGTCACGGAAACACCTACTCTCTGCCAGTAAATCAGACGCCAGGCATCCCCCAAGTTCCGCAGACGAACGGCATCGCGTCACAGTTGTGCCAACTACCCTGCAATGACTGCCTGTCTGACCTGCATCAAGTTCGCCACAGGCGCAAACCGGCATGCTGCAAACACATTCGGCACAAGGAGCAAACCATGGCCCTGCTTACCTTCATCGGCGCGATTCAACAGGTCACCGGCTCCTGCTATCTGCTGGAGAGCCGCGAAGGCGCCAGGGTGCTGCTGGAATGTGGCATGCACCAGGGGCGCCGCGAGGAGGAGAGCCAGAACCGCAGCGCTTTTCCCTTCGATCCTCGCAGCCTCGATGCCGTGGTGCTGTCGCACGCTCACCTCGACCACAGCGGCCTGCTGCCGCGGCTGGTCGCCGAGGGTTATCGCGGGCCGATTCATGCCACCGAAGCCAGTTGCGAGCTGCTCGAACTGATGCTGCTGGACTCGGCCTTCCTCCAGGAAAAGGACGCCGAGTGGGAAAATCGATGGCGCGCCCGCCAGGGCAAACCGGCCATCAAGCCCCTGTACACCATCGCCAACACCGAGCAGGCTCTGAGTCAGACGCGGCGCCACGGTTATGGCGAGCCGGTGGAAATCGCCAAGGGCGTGCAGGTGACCTTCCATAACGCCGGGCACATTCTCGGCTCGGCCATCGTCGAGCTGTGCGTAGAGGATCATCACCTGCATCGGCGCCTGGTGTTTTCCGGCGACCTCGGCAATACCTGCTCCCCTCTGATGCAGGCCCCCGCACAACTGCATGACGCCGACGTATTGATGCTGGAATCCACCTACGGCGACCGCGATCATCGCCCCAGCGAAGAAACCATCGAAGAGCTGGCCGACATCCTGCAACAGGCCCATCGCGATGGCGGCAACGTGCTGATCCCCTCCTTCGCTGTCGGCCGTACCCAGGATCTGATCTACTACCTGGGCCGTTTCTATCAGGAAGGCCGCCTGCCGCAACAGGCGGTCTTCCTCGACAGCCCCATGGCGATCCGGGCGAACGCCATCTACAGTCGCTACCACGACCAGTTCGCCGCCAAGGATCAGGCCGCGCTGGCCGCCAAAAACATCAAGCGGGTCGAAGACTGGTTGCCCGTGCTGCGCTGCACGCCGACAGCCGAGGAGTCCATGGCGATCAACCGGGTCAAGAGCGGCGCGATCATCATTGCCGGTGCCGGCATGTGCAATGGTGGGCGCATCGTCCACCACTTCAAGCACAACCTCTGGCGCGAGGACTGCCACCTGGTATTTCCCGGTTTCCAGGCCAAAGGCACGCTCGGTCGACTCATCGTCGATGGCGCCGACACGGTGAAAGTGCTGCACCAGCGCATCGCGGTTAAAGCCAAGGTGCATACCCTCGGCGGTTTCTCCGCGCATGCCGGACAGTCGCAACTGCTCGACTGGGCCGCTCAGTTCGAACATCACCCCGAGCTGTACCTAGTGCATGGCGAACTGGAAAAGATGCAGGCCTTGCAGCAGGTGTTGCACGATCGCCTGAACTGGCTCGCCAGCATCCCCGAGCCGGGCGAACAGATCGCCCTGTAGGGCACTTCTAAAAACGTAAGCGAGGCAGCCAGCGCAAGGCAAAACAGGCGAGAAAGCGCAGTTTACGAGCTGTAAATGAGCATTTTGAGCCTGTTTTAACGCCGCGATGGCAACGCAGTTAGTTTTTAGAGGTGCCCTGTAAGCCGCGCTTACGAAAACAGGCTACAACCTGGCTGTGGCATCGTTGGCGACACTCCATAATCAAGGAACCGGCCCTGGCACGCGCGCGATGCGTGCGTGCCGGCGCGCAGAACAGGAGAGTTTCCATGCCCTACGAACCGGACGACTACCTCTCACGCCACGTGCAGACCAGCGAGGTCGACCTGAGCAGCAAGCTCGACGAGCTGATCCATCTCAGCGTGCCCAGCAACAGCCCCAACCTGTCGTTGTACCGGGAAATGCTCACCACCGTGATCCGCATGGCACAGGCCGACCGCAACCGCTGGGACGCCAAGATCATGCTGCAGACGCTGCGCGAAATGGAGCAGGCCTTCGGCGTGCTCGAGCAGCTCAAGCGCCGCCGCAAGGTAACGGTGTTCGGCTCGGCCCGCACGCCGGCCGCCCATCCGCTCTACCAGCAGGCACGTGAACTGGGGGCGCTGCTGGCAAGTCGGGATCTGATGGTGATTACCGGAGCCGGCGGCGGCATCATGGCTGCGGCTCATGAGGGCTCTGGCCCGGAAAACAGTCTGGGCTTCAATATCACCCTGCCCTTCGAGCAGCGGGCCAACGCCACCATGCGCGGCAGCCATCATCTGCTGTCGTTTCATTTCTTCTTCCTGCGCAAGCTGTTCTTCGTCAAGGAGGCCGACGGTCTGGTGCTCTGCCCCGGAGGTTTCGGCACGCTCGACGAAGCCCTGGAAGTGCTGACGCTGATCCAGACCGGCAAAAGCCCACTGGTACCGGTCGTGCTGCTCGACCAGCCCGGCGGCAGCTATTGGGAAAGCGCTCTGGGCTTCATTCGCAGCCAGCTCGAAGGCAACGGTTATATCCTGCCCACCGACCTCAACCTGATGCGCCTGGTCTACAGCGCTGAAGAGGCCGTGGAAGAAATCGTCCACTTCTACCGCAACTTCCACTCCAGCCGCTGGCTCAAGGATCGCTTCGTCATTCGCCTCAACCATCCGCTGAACGAGCAGACACTGGCACGACTCGACGAGGAATTCAGCGGGCTGTGCAAGAGCGGTGGTTTCACTCAGCAGCCCCATTGCGAGCAGGAAAGCGACGAGCCCGAACTGTGCCAACTGACGCGCCTGGCCTTCACCTTCAACGGCCGTGACTATGGCCGTCTGCGGGCCTTGCTCGATATCGTCAACGAGCCTGGAAACTGGGTCAGTTGATCGTGGCCCGGATGCAATCCGGGAACTGCCACGCCGACCTCAGACGTACAAAGCAAGAAGCCCAGCATGAGCTGGGCTTCGTTCGAATCGCTGCCTGATCAGGCGTTGCCGGCGACTTTCAACCTGGCGGCCTGGGTGAAATCGAGCATGCGCTTGAGCGGCTTGATCGCCTTGGGGATCAACGCTGGGTCGACATGGATCTCACCGGAACCTTCGCGCAGCCCGGTCAGCACGCGCTCCAGGGTATTCATCGCCATCCAGGGGCAATGCGCGCAGCTACGGCAGGCCGCGCCATTGCCCGCCGTCGGGGCTTCGATGAAGGTCTTGTCCGGGCACAGCTGCTGCATCTTGTAGAAGATGCCCCGGTCGGTGGCAACGATGAAGGTGGAGTTCGGCAGCGTCTGCGCGGCCTTGATCAGTTGGCTGGTCGAGCCGACGGCATCGGCCAGCTCGACGACATTCTGCGGCGACTCGGGGTGAACGAGGATGGCGGCATCCGGGTAGAGCGCCTTCATGTCCAGCAACTGCTTGGACTTGAACTCCTCATGCACGATGCAGGCGCCATCCCACAGCAGCATGTCGGCGCCAGTCTCGCGCTGGATGTAATTGCCCAGGTGTTTGTCCGGAGCCCAGATCAACGTCTCACCGTTGTCCATCAGGCTCTCGACGATCTCCAGTGCGCAGCTGGACGTCACCACCCAATCGGCGCGCGCCTTCACCGCTGCCGAAGTGTTGGCATAAACCACCACGGTGCGCTCGGGATGCTGGTCGCAGAAAGCCGAAAATTCGTCGACCGGGCAGCCCAGATCCAGCGAACAGGTCGCCTCCAGCGTCGGCATCAGGATGCGTTTTTCCGGGTTGAGGATCTTCGCCGTCTCACCCATGAAGCGCACGCCCGCCACCACCACGGTCTGCGCCGGATGCTGGTTGCCGAAGCGCGCCATTTCCAGAGAATCGGCGACACAACCGCCGGTTTCCTCGGCCAACGCCTGAATCACCGGGTCACAGTAGTAGTGCGCCACCAGCACGGCGTTCTGCTTTTTCAGCTCGGCAGCGATCTCGCGGCGATACGTAGCTTCTTCCTCAGCCGTCAGCGGCTTGGGCTGCTTGGCATCGAGGTGGGCCTGAACCAGAAGGCGTTCGGAAATCTGCGACATGTCATCCAACCTGTGGCGCTCGTAGGCGAGCCGCGAGTATACACCTGCCCTGCACAGCCGATGACACGGCTGCTCCGGGGCTTTTTCCGGGCAAAAAAAAGCCAGTCTTCCGACTGGCTTTTTGCGATGTTGGTGGGTCGTGTAGGATTCGAACCTACGACCAATTGGTTAAAAGCCAACTGCTCTACCAACTGAGCTAACGACCCAACGCGAGGCGCATGATACTGATTTAATTCAGGAAATCAACACTCCGCGAAAACTTTTTCACACATAGCGCGTGGCATCGGCCACGCCGGCAGCCAAAAAGCCGGCCGCGCGCAGGCGGCAGCTGTCGCACTTGCCACAGGCACGGCCATCGCTGTCGGCCTGATAGCAGGAAACGGTCAGCGCGTAATCCACGCCCAGACGCGTGCCGGCCTGGATGATATCGCCCTTGCTCATGTACTGCAGCGGCGCACGGATGGTGAACCCCTGCCCCTCCACGCCCGCCTTGGTCGCCAGGTTGGCCATGCGCTCAAAGGCTTCGACGAACTCCGGCCGGCAATCGGGATAGCCCGAGTAATCCACCGCGTTGACGCCGATGAAGATATCGCGCGCGCCGAGCACTTCCGCCCACCCCAACGCCAGTGCAAGAAACACTGTGTTGCGCGCCGGCACGTAGGTAACCGGGATTCCCTCGCCCGGCGTTTCCGGTACCGCGATGCTGGTATCGGTCAGGGCCGAGCCGCCCATGCCGTTCAGATCGAGGCCAATGACCTTGTGCTCGATAACGCCCAACTGCTGCGCCACGCGTTCGGCAGCCTGCAATTCGGCGCGGTGGCGCTGGCCATAATCGAAACTCATGCTGTAGCAGGTGTAGCCATCGGCCTTGGCCATGGCGACCACCGTAGCCGAATCCAGCCCTCCGGAGAGGAGGATGACCGCTTTCTTATCGCTCATATCAATGTCCCGGATCGTCGTTCCAGAGAATCTTGTGCAGTTGCAATTGCAGGCGTACCGGCAGGTTGTCCGTCACGATCCAATCAGCCAGCGCACGCGCGTCGACCTGCTTATGGCTGGGCGAGAACAACACCTCGTCGACGCGCGCCGCCAGGTCATATTCGATGAGCTTGGAGACCGCCCAGTCGTAATCCTCACGCGAGCAGATGACGAACTTGACCTGATCGTTACGGGTTAGCCAGGGAATGTTCTCGTAGCGATTGCGCTGCACCTCGGCCGAGCCAGGTGTCTTCAGATCGAGTACCTTGCTCACCCGCGAGTCGACGGCAGAAACATCGAGCGCGCCGCTGGTTTCCAGCGATACCTCGTAACCGGCGTCACACAGCCGGGCAAGCAGGGGAATGCAATTGGGCTGCGCCAGCGGCTCGCCGCCCGTCACGCAGACATAACGGGGCCGATAGACGGCCACCTGTTCGAGGATGCTGTCCAGCGTGACGATCTCACCGCCGCTGAAGGCATAGGCAGTGTCACAGTACTGACAGCGCAGGGGGCAGCCGGTCAGGCGCACGAATACCGTCGGCAAGCCGGCAGTACGCGTCTCCCCCTGCAACGAGTAGAAAATCTCGGTGATACGCAGGGTTTCTTGCATGGTAGCCACGGGCGTGATGACGAAACAGGCCATCCGCCTCCGTTGCGTGGAAAACAATGCCGTGGTTCGGCATGACGGAGCCGCGCCCTCCGGAGACATCAGCGAAGCTGAAACCCCTTTAACGACGCGGGCGCCCATTCTAAAGGAAGATGCCCTGGCCGTCTCGGCACGCCGGGCATAAACGAAAAACCCGCGCCAGGGCGCGGGTTCGGGTAACACGTGATCGCTTACAGACGCTGCAGGTCGCGCTGGGCCAGTTGAGCGGCCGAGCTGCCTGGGAACTGAGCAATCACCTGCTGGAGGATGCCACGCGCCTTGTCGTTATGACCCAGACGACGCTCGACATCGGCTAGCTTGAACAGCGAATCCGGCACCTTGGCGTGGCTCGGATACGCCTGACTGACCTTGGCAAAAGCCTGGCCGGCAGCCTGCAGATCACCCTTGGCAAGATTGACCTCACCCAGCCAGTACTGGGCGTTACCCGCGTACTGACTGCTGGGATAACGATTGAGGAAAGCGGCGAACGCCTGCGATGCCTTGTCGAAGTCCTTGGCCTTGATCAGGTCGAAGGCGGCATCGTAGTAGAGCTTTTCCTTGGCCGGATCACCCGGCTCGGCGCTGGCCTGCTGCTGGGCAGCGGGCGGCGTCGGCGTACCAGCGGCGTTGATCGCGCCATTGGCAGAAGAATTCTGAGCGGGAGCACCGGCAGCTGCACCGGCGGAAATACGTTGATCAAGATCCTGATAACGCTCCAGGCCTTCCTGCTTGAGGCGCTGGATTTCATTCTGCTGCTCTTCGACCATACCACGCAGTTGCGCAAGTTCCTGCTGCATCTGCTGGAGCTGGTTGAACAGCATGCCCTGCGCCGAAGCAGGGGCTTGCGCCCCTGTTTCGGCGGAGGCGCCAGCCATACCATAACCCGCCGGTGGATAGCTGCTACCTTGCATGGTGCTGCTATCCATTACGGGAACTTCCGCCATTGCCGCAAGCGGCAGGGCAAGTGTCAGAAGGGTCAGAGTACGGAGGCACTTAAGCATGGCAAATTACTTGCGCAGCTCTACGCGACGGTTCTGAGCCCAGGACTGCTCGTCGTGGCCAGTAGCAACCGGACGCTCTTCGCCGTAGGAAACCAGTTCCAGTTGAGCCGGGGAAACGCCCTGCAGAACCAGGTAGCGTTGAACGGCCTTGGCACGACGCTCGCCCAGAGCCATGTTGTACTCACGGGTACCGCGCTCGTCAGCGTGGCCTTCCAGAACAACGCGGTTGCCGTTGGCTTTCAGGTCCTTGGCGTGTACGTCCAGAGCGCGCATGGCTTCGGCCTTCAGGTCGGAGCTGTCGTACTCGAAGTAGAAGGTGGTGATAGCGCGCAGAGCAGCTTCTTCGCTCAGGCTACCGTCAACAGCGCCGCTGTTGGCGCCGTAGCCGGCGTTCGGGTCGACCGCGCCTTCACCAGCAGCGTCACCGCCTTTGGAGGAGCAACCTACAGCAACGGCGAGAGCCAGGGACAGTGCAGCGAACTTACCGAATTTCAGCATTTCCATCATGTAACTCCTAATGAACCCCAGTGTGTTAAGCAAAAAGGTGAAGCACCGCATCAGTTCAGGTAAGGGGACCAAGAAGGCTCTCGAACTTCGCCTTGAGCGGTAGGAAGAGGGAGCCTCACGCGTCCATTGGAGGACGCCAACATCAAGACTCCCCGGCCCTGCTGGCGGGTGGCGTAGATTAGCATGGCGCCATTGGGCGCAACAGTGGGCGACTCATCCAAACTTGTATCGGAAAGAATGCGCAGGCGGTTGGTTTCCAGGTCTTGCGCCGCCACCTTGAACACGGTGAAACCATCCTGGCGATGGATCATCACCAGCATCTTCTCGTCAGCCGAGAGTTTCGGGTTGGCGTTGTAGTTGCCCACGAACGTCACGCGCTCGACTGCACCAGAATTGATGTTGGTCTTGTAGATCTGCGGTTTGCCTGCCCGATCCGAGGTGAAGTACAGGGTCTGACCGTCCTTGCCCCAGAAAGGTTCGGTATCGATGGCGTAGTGATTGGTCACGCGGCGCATCTGCCGGCTGGCCATATCCATCACGTAGATTTCCGGGTTGCCGTCTTTCGACAGCACGAAGGCCAGGCGCGAACCATCCGGCGACCAGGCCGGTGCACCGTTGAGGCCCTCGAAATTGGTGATCTGCTCACGGCGACCGGTGTCGATGTGCTGGACGAAGATGCGCGGACGACGCTGTTCGAACGACACATAGGCGATACGACGACCATCAGGTGCGAACGACGGCGACAGGATCGGCTCACGCGACTGCAGCAGGGTCACGGCACGCGCACCGTCGTAGTCGGAACGCTGCAAGGTGTAGCGGGTGTTGTTGGTGCCAAAGCGCTCGGCCGTCACGTAGAGCAGCTTGGTGGAGTAAGCACCCTTGACGCCGGTGAGCTTCTCGAACGCCTGGTTGGAAATATGGTGCGCCATGTCACGCAGTTGGTCAGTGCCACCCCCGACGTTACCGGTCATCACCTGTTGCTCGGTGGCGACGTTGAACAGCGCGTACTGCACCTGCAGGCGGCCGCCATTGGGCACGACGCTGCCGACCAGCACGTACTGGGCACCCAGGGCCTTCCAGTCACGGTAGATGACTTCGCTGGCCTGGGTCGGCAGGCTGATCATGTTCTGCCGCGGGATCGGCTCGAAGTAGCCGGAGTTACGCAGGTCATTACCGACGATTTCGGCCATGTCCTGCGGCAGCACGCTGCCACCCTGCCAGCCGAAAGGCACGACGGCGATGGGCGTGGCGCGGTCGGCACCTTGGGAAATGACCAGCGGATCGGCCGCCTGGACGCTGCCGACCAGCATGACCAGCCCCAAAAGGGCGATACGAATCAGGTTGTTCACAGAGCTCAATCCTCCGGTTTGAAAATGACGCGACGCTGCCGGTAAAGGCTGTCGAAGGTGGCACGATCCAGTTGCTGCATCTCGGGAATACGTCCCACGTTGCGTACCGCAGCCACGGCCGAGTTGTCGAACGGCGCATCGCCACTGGAGCGCGAAACGCTGGCGTTGGTGATGGTACCGTCAGGCAACATCTGAATCAGCAGCTCAACGCTCATGCCACGACGTGCCGACATGGGACGCTGCCAGTTCTGGGTGATCAGGTTGATGATCAGATCATCGAGACTACCGGCTACCTGATCGCCATGAGTATCGGCCAGTGCCTGCTGGTTCTGCACGTTATCCGACAGCAAGTCGGCCAGGGCCGCTGCTTTCTGATCCTCGGCAGCCTTGCGCTTGGCCGCTTCGGCTTTCTTCTTGGCGTCCTCAGCCGCTTTTTTCTTCGCCGCTTCGGCAGCAGCCTTCTTCTTGGCCTCTTCCGCCGCTTTCTTCTTCGCGTCCTCGGCTGCCTTTTTCTTGGCGTCTTCGGCGGCTTTCTTCTTCGCCTCTTCCTCGGCACGCTTCTTGGCGATATCGGCCTGGCGTTTCTGCTCGGCAGCTTTCTCTGCCTCGGCTTTCTTCGCGGCTTCGGCCTTGGCGGCTTCAGCTTTGGCCTGCTCGGCCTTTCGAGCCTCGTCGGCTTTCTTTTGTTCCTCGGCCTTTTTCGCCGCGGCGACTTTCTGTTCTTCGGCTTTCTTCTGCTCCAGACGCTCGCTCTCGAACTGCGGCGCGGACGTTTTCTGCGCTTCGCCGGCGATCTTCTGCGTGGTCTGGGTGGTGGCCTGACTCTGCGACTTGAGCTGGTACAGCGTAGCCTGCACCACCGGACGCGCCGGCGGCAGTTCCGGCGAGAAGGCGAAGCTGACGAACAGCATGGCGAACATCAGGACGTGCAACCCCACGGCCCAGACGATGGGCCAGAAGTAGCTTTCCGATTGCGGACGCTCGGTTTGCTGCATCAGGGAGCCTCGGTAATCAATCCGACGTTACCCACGTCGGCCTGTTGCAGACCGCCCATGGCCGCCATCACGGTGCCGTAGTCCACCGATTTGTCGCCGCGCACGAACACCTGCACCTTCTTACCCTGACGACGATTCTCGGCAATGATCGCCGAGACGGCCTGGGTCATCTGCGCCAGCGTGGAGGCACGTTCCTGCTCGGTGTCGACGTCCACTTCGCTGCCCATGTTCCAGTAGTAGGTCTTGTCGGCCTTGATGGAGATGGTCAGCACCTGGGCGTCGTTATCCTGCGGCAGCGCTTCGCTGCTGACCTTGGGCAGGTCGACCTTGACCCCCTGGTTGAGCATCGGCGCGGTAACCATGAAGATGACCAGCAGCACCAACATCACATCGATGTAGGGCACCACGTTCATCTCGGCGACCGGCTTGCGTCTGTTGCGAATTCTCGCCATGGCTTGAGCCCTGCCTTATTCGTCCGAGGTATGCACTTTGCGGTGCAGGATGGCCTGGAACTCGTCGGCGAAGGTGTAATAACGACCGATCAGCATCTCGCCACGCGCGGAGAAGCGGTTGTAGGCAATGACCGCCGGGATCGCGGCGAACAGACCAATGGCCGTAGCGATCAGCGCTTCGGCGATACCCGGAGCAACGGTGGCCAGAGTGGCCTGCTGCACCTGAGCCAGGCCACGGAAAGAGTTCATGATGCCCCAGACGGTACCGAACAGACCGATGTAGGGGCTGGTGGAGCCGACGGTGGCCAGGAATGGCAGTGCGGCTTCCAGCTTCTCTTCCTCGCGGGAGATGGCTACGCGCATGGCACGGGCGACACCGTCCATGACCGCATCCGGGTCGACACCCGGCTGCTGACGCAGGCGCGAGAACTCCTTGAAGCCGGCACGGAAGATCTGCTCCAGGCCCGAGTCCGGATCCGGGTTGCTGCCAGCCTGGCGATAGAGCTTGGACAGGTCGATACCGGACCAGAAGCGATCCTCGAAGTTGTCCAGTGCGCGCTTGGCAGCGCGTATGGCATTGCTGCGCTGAAAGATCATCACCCAGGAAATGATCGATGCACTCACCAGTGTGAGCATCACCAGCTGCACCACAAAGCTGGCGTTGCTGATCAGACTCCACATCGACATGTGGTCAACGGCGTTGGCTTCCACGCTTACTCTCCTGCTGCAATTTGATCCGGCATCTGCGATCCGGCGAAGGCATGACGCATCGGCTCGGGAATGGCCCGGGGCTTCAAGTTTTCGGTGCGCACACAGGCCACCAGGAACTGCCCTTCACAGAGCAGTACATCATCCGCAGCCCGCCTGACCTGTTGACGAAAGCGCAGGCTGGCACGGTTCAATTCGATTACATCGGCGCTGATCACCAGCTCATCATCCAGACGTGCCGGCGCGTGATAGCGCGCTTCGGCCGAATGCACGACGAATAACAGGCCCTCACCGGCAAGCGTCGACTGGGCATAACCCAGCTCACGCAGGCGCTCGGTGCGAGCCCGCTCCATGAATTTGAGGTAGTTGACGTAGTAGACGATGCCACCGGCATCAGTGTCTTCGTAATAGACCCGACAGCGATGACTGAACGGCTGGACTCCGTTTTGCGCGCGCATACTCTAGTCCTGCCTCCGAGACTTGCCAATCCGGGCTGGTAACAATTTTTTCGTCATTCATCACCTGCCGAGAAAAGATCGGGCGCCACCTGCTCACCCAGGCGCTTGGGTATGTTCAGGCCGAAGTGCAGATAGGCATGCCGGGTAACGACCCGCCCGCGCGGCGTGCGCATCATGTAGCCCTGCTGAATCAGGTAAGGCTCGAGCACATCCTCGATGGTATGACGCTCTTCGCCGATGGCGGCTGCCAGGCTATCGAGCCCTACCGGACCGCCATCGAACTTCTCGATCATCGCCAGCAGCAGACGGCGGTCGGAATGATCGAAACCATGCTCGTCGACATCCAGCAGGTTCAGCGCCTGATCAGCGGTGGCCTGGGAAATCTGGCCATTGCCACGCACCTCGGCAAAATCGCGCACGCGGCGCAGCAGTCGGTTGGCGATACGCGGCGTGCCACGCGCGCGGCGTGCGATCTCATAGGCGCCCTTGGCTTCGATGGGCAAACCGAGAATCCCGGCAGAGCGCGAAACGATGGTTGCAAGATCTTCGATACCGTAGAACTCCAGGCGCTGGACGATACCGAAGCGATCACGCAACGGGTTGGTCAGCATGCCGGCTCGGGTCGTCGCGCCGACCAGGGTGAACGGCGGCAGATCCAGCTTGATAGAGCGAGCAGCAGGCCCCTCGCCGATCATGATATCGAGCTGGAAATCCTCCATCGCCGGATAGAGCACTTCCTCGACCACCGGGGAAAGGCGGTGAATCTCGTCGATGAACAGCACATCACCGCTTTCCAGGTTGGTCAGCAGCGCCGCCAGATCGCCCGGACGCTCCAGCACAGGGCCAGAGGTGCTCTTGATCGAACTGCCCATTTCCTGCGCGATGATATTGGCCAGCGTGGTCTTGCCGAGACCGGGCGGGCCGAAGATCAGCGTATGGTCGAGCGCTTCCGCCCTGCCCCGCGCGGCCTGGATGAACAGCGACATCTGCTCGCGCACCACCGGCTGACCGATATAGTCGGCCAGGCGCAGAGGGCGGATGGCCCTGTCCTGCTGTTCTTCACGCTCACGGGGACTGGCGGTGATCAGGCGATCAGCTTCGATCATCGGTTAACTTCCATTAGGCCATCCCGCGCAAGGCGCGACGAATCATATCTTCACTACTCAAACCATCCTCCTTGACGGCAGCGACTGCTCGGCTGGCCTCCTGCGGCTTGTAGCCAAGAGAGATGAGCGCGCTGACGGCGTCATTCTCCGCGCTTGAGACTGCCTGCGCCTGCTGAGGTTCAACCACCAGCGGCGCAATGGACGGTATCGACTCCCAGGCCTTGAAACGATCCTTGAGCTCGACCAGCAACCGCTCGGCGGTTTTCTTGCCCACGCCCGGCACCTTGACCAGGGCGGCGGTATCCTGCGCTTGCACGCAGCGCACCAACTCATCCACCTCGAGGCCGGACATCAACGCCAGCGCCAGCTTGGGGCCGACGCCGTTGAGGCGGATCAACTCGCGAAACAGCTCCCGCTCGCGCTTCTCGAAGAAGCCATAGAGCAGGTGCGCATCCTCACGAATCACCAGATGAGTGTGCAGAGTGACTGCCTCGCCCACCGAAGGCAGACGATAAAGGGTGGTCATCGGCACTTCCAGCTCATAACCGACGCCATTCACATCCAGAAGCAAATGCGGCGGCTGCTTCTCCGCCAGGGTGCCACGCAAACGTCCGATCACCGGCCGGCTCCTTCAACTGCGCTATAAACGAAGACGACCACCACGCCGCTTGGCGTTGGCCAATCCATGGGGAATCAGACTCTGCCGATGGTGGGCATGGCACAGGGCGATGCCCAGTGCATCGGAGGCATCGATTTGCGGCTTCTGCACCAGCCCCAGCAGGTGCATGACCATCATCTGCACCTGCTGCTTGTCGGCAGCCCCCGTGCCGACAACCGCCTGCTTGACCTGAGTGGCGGTGTACTCGCTGATCTCCAGCCCGGCCTCCACACCCGCGACGATGGCCGCCCCACGTGCCTGGCCGAGCTTGAGCGCCGAATCGGCATTACGCGCCATGAATACCTGCTCGATCCCCATGGTCACCGGGCCGTAGGTGGCGATCACCTCACTGACACCGCGAAAGACGATCTGCAAACGCTCGGCCAGCGACCCATTGCCGGTACGAATACAGCCGGAGGCGACGTACTCGCAGCCGCGCCCGGTATCGCGCACCACACCATAGCCGGTGATGCGTGAACCAGGGTCGATTCCTAGGATGAGGGTCATGTCGGCAACTGTCTATTTATCCAGTTGGCGAGTATACGGAGGTCCTCATGCGCCGTCACTCGTGACGCGCCAGCCGAACCAGAGAAAACCGCAGGGCTAACGCAAGGTGGGCGCTGGATGGGCGTAGGGTGGGCTTCAGCCCACCAGGGTAGCCTGGCATGACGAGCCAAAGCGGAACACCACCCAGCCCACCCCATCCATCCGGGCGACGAGCGGGCTCAGCCGAGCTGCTCCATGATCTCGTCGGATACTTCGGCGTTGTGGTAGACGTTCTGCACGTCGTCCAGGTCTTCGAGCATGTCGATCAGCTTGAACACCTTCTGCGCGGTTTCCAGATCAGCGATCGGCGCACTGATCGACGGGATCATGGCGATTTCTGCCTCTTCACCCTTGAACCCGGCCGCACTCAGCGCCTCGTTCACCGCGTGAAACTCGGTGAAACTGGTCGACACCAGCGCCGAGCCGTCCTCGCCCATTTCCACGTCATCGGCGCCCGCTTCCAGAGCCGCCTCCATGAGGGCGTCCTCATCGACACCTGGGGCGAAGCTGATCTGGCCCTTGCGGTCGAACATGTAGGCAACCGAACCATCGGTGCCCAGGTTGCCGCCGCACTTGCTGAAAGCATGACGCACCTCGGCAGCGGTGCGATTGCGGTTGTCGGTCATCACCTCGACGATGATCGCCACACCGCTCGGCGCGTAACCTTCGTAGCTGAACTCGACTACGTTGTCGGCCTCGTTGTTGCCGGCACCGCGAGCGATGGCGCGGTCGATCACATCGCGCGACATGTTGTTGGTCAGCGCCTTGTCCACGGCCAGGCGTAGGCGCGGGTTATCCGCCGGGATCGGGCCGCCATGCTTGGCGGCGACCGTCAGCTCACGAATCAGCTTGGTGAATATCTTGCCCCGCTTGGCGTCCTGGCGACCCTTGCGGTGCTTGATGTTGGCCCATTTGGAATGACCAGCCATAACTCACTCCATCTTTTTCAAAACAGACTACAACCGGCGCAAGCCGAGATGAGAACCGTCGCGAGCGCAGGTCAGGCAAGGCGGAAAGAGGTGAGAAAGCGCAGTTTGCTGAAGCAAATGAGCATTTCGAACCTCTTTCCAACGCAGCATGACCAAGCGCAGCAGGTTATCACTCGGCTTTGGCTTGCTCGCGCAGGCGGATATGAAGCTCACGCAGCGACTTGGCGTCCACCACACCCGGCGCCTGGGTCATGACGCAGGCCGCGCTCTGGGTTTTCGGGAAGGCGATCACTTCGCGGATCGATTGCGCACCGGTCATCAGCATCACCAGGCGATCCAGGCCGAAGGCCAGGCCACCATGGGGCGGCGCGCCGAACTTCAGAGCATCGAGGAGGAAGCCGAACTTCTCTTCCTGCTCGGCTTCGCTGATGCCCAGCACCTCGAAGACCGCTTGTTGCATCTTCTTGTCATGGATACGGATCGAACCACCGCCCAGTTCGGTGCCGTTGAGCACCATGTCGTAGGCACGCGACAACGCAGCGCCCGGGTTGGCCTTGAGCTCGTCCGGAGTGCACTTGGGCGAGGTGAAGGGGTGGTGCATGGCCGTCAGGCTGCCATCGTCGTTTTCCTCGAACATCGGGAAGTCGACGACCCACAGCGGCGCCCATTCGCAGGTCAACAGGTTCAGGTCGTGACCCAGCTTGATGCGCAGCGCGCCCAGGGCTTCGGAGACGATCTTGGCCTTGTCTGCACCGAAGAACACGATGTCGCCATCGACTGCACCGACGCGATCGAGGATCACATTGATGTTGTCCAGCGGGATGTTCTTGACGATCGGCGACTGCAGCCCTTCGACGCCGGCAGCACGCTCATTGACCTTGATATAGGCCAGGCCCTTGGCGCCGTAGATGCCGACGAACTTGGTGTAGTCGTCGATCTGCTTGCGCGGCATGCTCGCCCCGCCCGGAACGCGCAGCGCGGTGACGCGGCATTTCGGGTCGTTGGCCGGGCCAGCGAAGACCTTGAACTCGACATCCTTGAGCTGGTCTTCAACGTCGACCAGCTCCATCGGGATGCGCAGATCCGGCTTGTCCGAGCCGAAGCGGCGCATGGCTTCGGCCAGGGTCATGTGCGGCAGCTCACCGAATTCGACGTCCAGTACTTCCTTGAACAGGTTGCGCACCATGGTTTCGGTGAGATCCATGATGTCTTTTTCATCGAGGAAGCTGGTCTCGATGTCGATCTGGGTGAATTCCGGCTGACGGTCGGCACGCAGGTCTTCGTCGCGGAAGCACTTGGCGATCTGGTAGTAACGGTCGAAGCCGGCCACCATCAGCAGCTGCTTGAACAGCTGCGGCGACTGCGGCAGGGCGAAGAAGCTGCCGGCATGGGTGCGGCTCGGCACCAGGTAGTCGCGCGCGCCTTCCGGGGTGGCACGGGTCAGGATCGGCGTTTCCACGTCGAGGAAGCCGTTCTCGTCGAGATAACGACGGATGCTCGAGGTGATGCGCGAACGCAGCTTGAGCTTCTCGGCCATCTCCGGGCGGCGCAGGTCGATGAAGCGGTAACGCAGGCGGGTTTCTTCGCCAACGTCGGTGTATTCATTGAGCGGGAACGGCGGGGTTTCCGCTTCGTTGAGCACTTCAAGCTCGTAGCCCAGCACTTCGATGGCACCGGACGCCATGTTCGGGTTGCGTGCGCCTTCCGGACGCAGACGCACCTTGCCGGTGATCTTGACCACGTACTCACTCCGCACGCGATCAGCCTTGGCGAAGGTCTCGGCACGATCCGGGTCAAACACCACCTGGGCCAGGCCTTCACGATCACGGATATCGAGGAAGATCACCCCACCATGGTCACGGCGACGGTGTACCCAGCCGCAAAGGGTGATTTCCTGGCCATCCAGGCTCTCGTTCAACTGGCCGCAATAGTGGCTGCGCATCATGATCGTGGTTCGCTTCTCTGATTAGGTCTTGGACAGGTCAGGTCTCGCCCTGCGCACTCAGGCCAGGGCAGCGCCGGTATGCGCTTGGCGTATAGCCGGCTTTGACAAAGGGCGGGATTATATAGCCTAAATCGCCTTGACGCAGCCGCCAGGCCGCACACAAGAACGCATTGAACAGCAAGACAGCCAGCAGGCTCATGCAGCCTGACTCGGCAACTGGACAGGAAAATGAACTCGGCGCTATCAATAGGCTCTGAATATTCACCTGATTGATATAAGCCAAAACCGGCTCGGCCATGCTCATGCTAGGCTCTCGCCTACATTTTGGGCACCACATCCCGAGCCATATAGAGAGGAGAAGACCATGGATATCAACATCGGAATCGCCGAGCAGGATCGCGCCGCCATCGCAGAAGGCCTCTCGCGACTGCTCGCCGACACCTACACCCTCTACCTGAAGACTCATAATTTCCACTGGAACGTCACCGGCCCGATGTTCAACACCCTGCACCTGATGTTCGAAGGGCAATACACCGAGCTGGCGCTGGCCGTGGACGCCATCGCCGAGCGCATCCGCGCCCTCGGCTTCCCCGCTCCAGGTACCTATGCCGCTTATGCCCGCCTGTCTTCGATCAAGGAAGAAGAAGGCGTGCCGAGCGCTGATGGCATGATCAAGCAACTGGTCGAAGGCCAGGAGGCCGTGGTACGCACGGCGCGCGGCATCTTCCCGCTGCTGGAAAAGGTCAGTGATGAACCGACCGCCGACCTGCTCACCCAACGCATGCAGGTGCACGAGAAAACCGCCTGGATGCTGCGTAGCCTGCTGGCTGCCTGATCGCTCAAAGGCCCGGCTTGCCGGGCCTTTTCATTAGCTCTGCCACGCGCACTGATCTATGCTAATCGCATATGTGATCAATCCACCGTGCGTGTATGCCCCTGCCTCCGAAGAATCCAACCGTCCTCGAACTCTTTCCCGAGGAAACCCGCGAAGCGGCCGAGCTATTGAAGCAGGCCGTGCCACTGATGGTGCGTCACGATATTCCGCCCAACCCGGTGCACTACGCGCTGTGGTACTGCTACAGCAAGGGCAGCGATCCGGAACTCAACCGACGCCTGGACAAAGTCGTCGAAGACTTCGATGCCTTCCCGCCCGAGGTGGCCACCCGACTGTTTCGCGAATACGTGATCCACGGCGAACTCGAGGAGGCGCGCGCCGGACAGCAGCAGGTGATCGAACTGGTCGACGACATCGAAGATGACGTGTCACGCAGCGTCAGTGGCAGCCAGCACTATCAACTCAGCCTGGCACAGGGCCTCAACGCGCTGCAGGAGCCGATCATCGACGACCTGCCGAGCGTGCTCAACGAGCTGCAGGAAAGCACACAGCTCATGCAGGATCAGCAGGAAAAATTCCTCTATCGCCTGCGCGCCGCTCAAAACGAAATCCAGCACCTGCGCAGCCAACTCGAGCGCGCTCATCTTGCCGCCACGCTGGACAGCCTGACCCGAGTCTTCAATCGTCATGCCTTCACCCGCCTGCTCGATCAAGCACTGAATGACTCCAGCACAGGCCTGGCACTGGTGATTCTGGACATCGATCACTTCAAGCAATTCAACGACCAGTACGGCCACCCACTGGGAGACCGTGTACTGCAACACGTCGGCCAACTGCTTCGCGATCAGTTGCCGGCACGCGCCTTCGCCGCGCGCTATGGTGGCGAGGAGTTTTGCGTGGTGCTGCGCAACAGCACCAGCCTCGCAGACGTGCACCGTTTCGCCGACCACCTGCGCAGCAAGATTCAGAGCCTGCGGGTCAAGGTGCGCAGCACCGATCAGGTACTCGACAGCATTACCGCTTCTTTCGGCTTCGCTCTGGCTGAACCGGGCGACACGCTGGAAACGCTGCTTACCCGGGCGGACGACGCCCTCTACCAAGCCAAACGCAACGGCCGCAACCAGGTTCATCCAGCCATCGGCGAAACCGTGCTAAGCGCTTGATTTGAGTAGCCTCTACCTTTGCTGTTAAATACAGCCCGCGTTGCGCTTTCTACCTGCGACGACACGGCCGCACACCGCTGTGCGCCACCCACCTGCACCTTTACAACCAAGTCATTCCTGAATCTGTGAGTTCGTCAAACATGTTGAAAATCGCCCATCTACTGGTGGGGCTCGCCGCCCTGCTGCTGTCATTCTTTTCCGGCTTCGCCACACCCGAAGGACTGCTGGCAACACCAAACGCGCTGTACCTGGCACTGATCGCCCTACTTAACCTAACAATCGCTCCGAGCGCGGCTATTACTGCAGCGAGCACCCGCCAACAATTGCAAAGCATCGCATGCGTGTTGCTGATCCTGGCCGCCGTACTGCAAGCGCTGGTGCTGCTTGCACCGCTGCCCAGCATCGGCAATCAGCCCGCCATCTGGCTAAGCCTGCTGATCGCCGGAGTTGCTGTAGCCCTGCACCTCGCCTGCCAACTGCCACGGGAAACCGACGCTATCCAGGCACCACAAGCCAAGGTCGCAACCAAAGCCGAGACAGCTCCTGCCGCAGCGGTCACGCCAGAGGAAGACCGTGAAACCGGCACCGTGAAATGGTTCAACACCTCGAAAGGGTTCGGTTTCATTTCGCGGGATTCGGGCGAAGATATTTTCGTGCACTTTCGCGCCATCCGCGGCGAAGGCCATCGCGTCCTGGTCGAAGGGCAACGCGTGGAGTTTTCCGTGATGCAGCGCGACAAGGGCCTGCAGGCCGAAGACGTGATCGCTGCCGCACCACCACGCCGCTGATATAAAACCTCGACAAAATAAAAGCCCGCGATCAACGCGGGCTTTTTCCATCTCAGTAATGGGGGGGCGGAGCATCGCTCTCGACGATCCCCACCTGCCCCTGCAACTCTTCCTGCCGCCGCGCCAGTGCCGCAAACTGAGATTGCAAGCGCTCGATACGCCGGTGCTGCTCGACCAACTCATCATTGAGCGCCTGAATGGTGTCATCCTGGAAAGCCAGGCGGCTTTCCAGCTCGGTGACACGAGCCTCCAGATTCATACGCCCTCCTCTGCAAAACGGAAGTTTTCGGTCAACACCAGACGCAACTTCTGCTTCAGCGCTTCGACCTGTTCGGCCGTGTAAGCCACCGCCGGATGGCGCCCCCAGACCGGCGCGGGCCAGGCCGCATCCGCACGCTTGCGCACGATGACATGCATGTGCAGCTGGCTCACCACGTTCCCGAGCGTCGCCACATTCATCTTATCCGCTGCGAAAGTATCTTTCAGCGTCTCAGCCAGCAGAGTCGTTTCCAGCCACAACTGACGCTGATCCTGCGCATCCAGCTGAAACAGCTCGCTAACCTCCTCGCGCCTGGGCACGAGGATAAACCAGGGATACTGCGCGTCGTTCATCAGCAACAAACGACTCAATGGAAAGTCTCCAACCAGCAGACAGTCCTGCTGCAAACGCGAATCCAGGGTGAACATCACACCTCTCCTAATCACCGCTCACCAAAAGCTTAGCGCGGATGAAGCCATACGCCGATGCCGCGCAGCATACGCAGACAAAGCAGCCACTTCACCCAAAAACACACGCACCAGCTCAGGGCGCACACCACACATCCGCACCACAGGGGCGCACCATTTTGTTTCCTAACGTAATGCTCACCGCACAGCGTTACCGAGAACACCCCTCACACCCAGCCATAAACCTCGGCATCAGCATCTGATCAGAATCCTCGACGAGGCGAATGCCACCTTACCCCCACCGGCAGAGCCACAGCCGCCGGGCACGACACCGACAACACGACAGCCCAAACGTGCGAAGACCACAAAAAAACGATAAATCCACACACCACAGAAGAGTTGTGCACGACTTTTGCTACACCTCCCAGCAATGCCCGGTACGCCGCGCAGCAACCCAATAACAGCGGTACCCGGCACTCCCTGAACCGCGAAAGCGTCGGCCTGCCGTAGCACGAAAAGCAGAGCTATATATTTGCGACATTCTCCCCAACTCGATGCGACATAGGGCCAAAGAAGTCGTCAGGAATAGACTGCAACTATCGCCAACATTGGCTGCGTGCTATAAGTTAGCGCCGACACAAAAAGAAAGAGCCGCCCATACAACAAAACAGTGGGCAGCGCAACTCTTCTAAACCCAAGGAGCAATCACGATGCAAGTGATGAAGTGGAGCGTAATCGCCCTGGCAGTCGCCGCGGGCACCAGCCAACTGGCCTTCGCCAGCGCACAGTCCGAGTCGAACGGTTTCATCGAAGACAGCAGCTTCAATATCTTCAACCGCGTTCTGTACATGAACCGTGATTTCCGCTCCGGCGGCCCGCAGCGCAGCGATCAAAGCTATCGCGAAGAAACCGGTCTGGGCATTCGTCTGCTTTACGAATCCGGCTTCACCCAAGGCACCGTTGGTGTCGGTTTCGATGCACATTCCCTGAGCAGCTTCAAACTGGACGGTGGTCGCGGCCACCGTGGCAACGGCCTGTTCGATCAAGCCGGTAACGGCCACAGCGAAGACACTCAGACTGAAGTTGGTGGCGCAGTAAAATTCCGCATCTCCAATACTGTTCTGAAGTACGGCAACCAAGTCGTAGCAAGCCCTGTTTTTTCGACTGACGACAGCCGAATCCTTCCGGAAGTTGCGACCGGTACCTACTTGGTTAGCGACGAGATCGAAGGCTTGGAGCTCAGCGCAGGTCGCTTCACCGCCATCAGCAGCCAGACCAGTACTGACCGCGATACGTTCGGGCTGAAAGAAATCAACATTTACGGCGCCAGCTATAAATTCACTGACAACCTGAGTGCTGCGCTCCACCACTCTGACGCAGAAGATAACTTCAAGAAGTATTACGCCAATGTGAACTTCAACCTGCCGCTGGCAGATGATCAGGCGCTGAACTTCGACCTGAATGGTTATCGCACTCGCGGCGACGGCAAAAAAGAGCTCGGCGAGATGGATAACAACATCTGGAGCCTGGCCGCTGCATATTCCGTAGGCGCCCACACCTTCACCCTGGCACATCAGCGCTCCAGCGGTGATACCGGCTATCGTTATGGCGCTATCGATGGCAACGGCACCATTTTTGTAGCGAACTCGGTTCAGTATTCCGACTTCAACTACAAAGACGAAACCTCTTGGCAAGTTCGTTACGATATCAACATGGCATCCTACGGCGTGCCTGGCCTGAGCTTCATGACCCGCTACATTGTCGGCGACAATATCGACATCGTCGGTGTTGACAGTGACGCCCAAGAGCGCGAATTGGATCTGGAAGCCAAGTACGTGATTCAGGAAGGTGCTGCCAAAGACCTGTCCTTCCGTGTTCGTAACGCGTTCTACCGTGCAGACAACTCCGTGGACAGTGATATCAATGACTTCCGCCTGATCGTTGAATACCCGCTGAGCATTCTGTAATCCTCCTGATTACCGAATAGTTCGAGCAGTCAATCAGCCCGGCATTTGCCGGGCTGATTCTTTTATAGCACCACAATTACGCGAGAGTTCCAGGCAGCACATACGTGCCCGTGACGTGCGCCACCAACTCGTCTTCGTTTCCCGCCGAATAAATCGAGACCTCGCAAACCGCCTGCCGCCGGCTCAAACGCAAAATGCTTGCATGCGCCAGCAGGTCAACAGGCTTGGGCTTGACCAGAAAGTTGATGTTCAGATTGGACGTCACCGCCATCTCGACACGCCCCAGGCGCCCCAGCACGACGGCGTACATGGCGGCATCGCCGAGCGCCATGATGGTTGGCCCGGACAAGGTGCCACCTGGGCGCACCAATTTGGCGTGAAAAGGCACCCGCGCCAGCACACCACCTGCATCCAGTCGGTCGATACGCAGGTCGATATCCTCAGCCATCGGCAACCCCGAGCGGATCAGCGCCTGCACGTCTTGCGCGGTTAATGTCGACATTCTCTCTCCACGGCGTGACCTTGATCGATGACAACGACAGAATCATCGGCACGAGCGAATTCACGCCTGCCGCGTCCTGTACGCCACTGTATAGGCACCGTACAATGCCGGCCTATTCCAAGCCCTAGCAACCGACAGAACGGCCAAACATGCGTACCAGTCAGTTCCTGCTCTCGACCCTGAAAGAAACCCCTTCCGATGCCGTGGTGATCAGCCACCAGCTGATGCTGCGTGCCGGCATGATCCGCAAGCTGGCCTCCGGCCTGTACACCTGGCTGCCGATGGGCCTGCGCGTGCTGCGCAAGGTGGAGAACGTGGTGCGCGAGGAAATGAACGCCGCCGGCGCCCTGGAAGTGCTGATGCCCGCTATCCAGCCGGCCGAGCTGTGGCAGGAATCCGGTCGCTGGGTGCAATACGGCCCGGAACTGCTGCGCATCAAGGATCGCCACGACCGCGAGTTCTGCGTCGGCCCGACCCACGAGGAAGTGATCACCGATCTGGCCCGTAATGAGCTGAACAGCTACAAGCAGTTGCCGATCAACTTCTACCAGATCCAGACCAAGTTCCGTGACGAGATCCGTCCGCGCTTCGGCCTGATGCGCGGCCGCGAATTCCTCATGAAGGACGCCTACTCCTTCCACGCCGACCAGGCGTCCCTGCAGGAAACCTACGACCGCATGCATCAGGCGTACTGCAACGTGTTCACCCGCCTGGGCCTGAATTTCCGTCCGGTGCAGGCCGATACCGGCTCCATCGGCGGCACCGGCTCGCATGAATTCCATGTGCTGGCCGACTCCGGCGAAGACGATATCGCCTTCAGCGACAGCTCCGACTACGCCGCCAACATCGAGAAGGCCGAAGCCCTGCCGCGCGAGAAAGTGCGCCCGGCGCCGACCGAAGAACTGCGCCTGGTCGACACGCCCGATGCGAAAACCATTGCGGCCCTGGTCGAAGGCTTCAACCTGCCGATCGAGAAGACCATCAAGACCCTGATCGTGCATGCCGCCGAAGAAGGCAAGCTGATCGCTCTGGTGGTACGTGGCGATCACGAGCTCAACGAGATCAAGGCCGCCAATCTGGAACAGGTCGCCAATCCGCTGACCATGGCCAGCGACGCCGAGCTGCGTGCCGCCATCGGTGCCGGTGCCGGTTCCCTCGGCCCGCTGAACCTGCCGCTGCCGATCATCATCGACCGCTCCGTGGAGCTGATGAGCGACTTCGTCATCGGTGCCAACATCGACGACAAGCACTACTTCGGCGTCAACTGGGAGCGCGATCTGCCGGTACCGACCGTGGCCGACCTGCGCAACGTCGTCGAGGGCGATCCGAGCCCGGATGGCCAGGGTACCCTGGTGATCAAACGCGGTATCGAAGTCGGGCACATCTTCCAGCTCGGTACCAAGTACAGCGAGGCCATGAACTGCCAGGTGCTGGGAGAGAACGGCAAACCGGTGGTGCTGACCATGGGCTGCTACGGCATCGGCGTGTCCCGCGTGGTGGCTGCTGCCATCGAGCAGAACTTCGACGAGCGCGGCATTCGCTGGAACGACGCCCTGGCGCCCTTCCAGATCGCCCTGGTACCGCTGCGCTACGAAACCGAGCAAGTGCGCGAAGCCACCGACAAGCTCTACGCCGAGCTGACTGCCGCCGGTTACGAAGTGCTGCTGGACGATCGCGACAAGAAGACCAGCCCCGGCATCAAGTTTGCTGACATGGAGCTGATCGGCATTCCGCATCGCATCGTGGTCAGCGACCGTGGCCTGGCCGAGGGTAACCTCGAATACAAGAGCCGCGCAGAGACCGAGCCGCAAGCCATTGCCCTGGCTGATATCCTGCCCTTCCTGCAAGCCCGTATCAGCCGCTGATTACAGCGCACCACCGAGCCATCATGCACACGAGCTACAACCTTCGCCTCATCGGTGCCGCCCTGTGCGGCGCCGTCTTCCTCAGCGGTTGCGCCAATCATCTGCCGCAACGCAGCGAGCACGAGGAGCGCGTCGAGCGCAAACTGCTGGATCACACCCTGCAGATCGACGTGGGTGAACCCAAAGTACTGGAGCTGCCGCAACGGCGCGTGCGCGTGCATGAACAGAAGAGCTTCGAGGTGACGGATTTCGAGGTCACTCGCCGCTACGACCGCTACACGCCCTACCAGCCCTGGCGCGAGATCTATGAAGTGCCCATGGGCGCCGTGGCGGTGGTCGCCGGTGTTGGTGCCAACGTGCTCAACGTGGTGCTGCTCGGCAGCCTGCCGGAAAGCGCAACGCGCGACTGGATCAGCTACGGCATTGCGGGCCTCAACCCGTTCATGAACGTGGAGTCCAACGGCCGCGCCGAGCAGAACCTGGCCAGCATTGACGAGGTGCAGCAGGATCGGCACATGGAATACAGCAACCTGCCCTGGGCCGAGCGCCCGGTGCTGGTCAAGGCGGGCAAGCAGGAGTTCGAGCTGCTGACCGACCGTAACGGTGTACTGCGCCTGAACCTGCTGGATAGCCCATTCAGCGAGCAGGACATCGGCCGCATCGGCACGCTGCTGTTGAGCGTCGAGGACGAGCAAGGCCAGGTGAAAGCCGAGGCCAATCTACTGGTCAGCCATACCCTGCGCGGCAAACTGCACGAAGCTCACGACCTGATCTTCGACGATCTGGAGGGTGGCGATATCGCGCAGTGGGTGCATCGGGTCAAGCGCCTGTCGGATCTCGGCCTCGAAGAGGAAGCCAGCGAGTTGGAGCAAAGCCTGATCGAACTGACGCGCAACGACCCGGAGCTGCAGGAGGCATTCCTCAAGGCGCTCCTGCATGATGCCGGTCGCCTGGCCGCAGACCCCGAAGCCCAGTGAGCACCTGAGCCTGGCGCCGTCCATGCGATCGGCGCCAGCCCCCTACTGAGGCTTGAGCAGCAGCAGCAGGGAAACCGGTTGCACGCTTTCCGGATGCAGCGGCTCCTGCAGCCATTCCAGGCGCCAGCCGGTGGCGGCGATCAGGCTCAGCCAGGACTGCAGGGTTCGGAAGAACCACGGCATGGGCGCCTGGAACCCCTCGCCAAAACCGACGAAATCCTCGACTCGCCAGCCATCCTGATAAGGTTCACCGTGGCTCGCGCGCCAGGGATGCAGGGTCTGGATCAGCAAACAGCCATCACGGGTCAGTAGCTGGTGCAAGCTGCGCATCAAGGGTTCGAGCGGCTCCTCGAGCAGGGCGAAATTACACACCAGTACTTCGAATCGGCCCAACTGCTCGGCCTGGGTTTCCAGCTCCGCATAGCCGCAGACGCGGTACTGGCTGCCACCCTTGCAGGCGGCGCGCGCCTTCTCGATCAAAGGGGCGGATGCATCGACGCCAACCGAGGCGATCCCGTGCTCGGCCAGACCTCGACACAGCCAGCCCTCACCACAGCCAATATCGAGCACGCGCTTAGGCTGCAAGGCCAGCACGGCCTGCAGGATCGCCGCATCGGTGACCAGACGCCGGCTTTCGATGCGCTGCTCGCGCACGGCAGCGGCCCAGGCATCGGCGTTCGCCTGCCAGCTCATCTTCAGTTGCTCACGGTGATCGCGTTGCATGCACCCGCCTCCCGCAGTGGCCTTGGCGGACATTCTAGGAGTTCCTGACTCATCAGTCGCCTAGCACCATGCCGAGCATTGCCCGGCAACGATGAACGTAGCGGTCTAGACTGTTTCTACAGACCAGGCGAGCGGTTGCTCACACGCCTCGACTTGTGCAGCAGCCATCCTCGACCAGGGTATGAAGTCAGGGGGCGAACCATGAGCACGACGCAGCATTTCGACCCTGAACAGCATGACGACGCCAGACCGGCCTCGAAACGGCGCTGGAAATACCTGATCTACCTGCTGCTGGTGAGCGTTCTGCTGGCTGCTGCCGTGATGCTGGTTTTCGAGCTGCGCAGTGCCCACTTTCAGGCTCGCGAACTCAGTCGCTACGCCGCGACACTGACCTATGACCTGCAGCCGGGCGCAAGCACCGCCATTCATTACCCCAGTGACGGCCCGTTCGACCAGCGCCAGGGTTACGCCTACCTGCCTCTGATGCTCGAACGCCTGCAACAACGCGACTTCCATATCAGCCAACAGGTGCGTTTCTCGCCGGCGCTGATGCACTACAGCCAGCAGGGCTTCTACCCGCCTTATAGGGAAAAGAGCAGCGCCGGCCTGACCCTGACCGATTGCCGCGGCCTGCCCTTCTATGACTTTCACTACCCACGTCAGGGCTACGCCGATTTCGCCGAGATCCCGCCGCTGATAGTCAGCAGCCTGCTGTTTATCGAGAATCGCCATCTGCTGGCCAGGGATCAGCCTCAGGCCAATCCGGCAGTGGATTGGCCGCGCTTTGCCATGGCGGCGCTGTCACAGATGGGCAAGGTGCTCGACCTCGACGGGCAGTCTGCCGGCGGTAGCACCCTGGCCACCCAACTGGAGAAATACCGGCACTCCCCCGATGGGCTGACGCTCTCTGCCGGGGAAAAACTGCGGCAGATGGTGTCAGCCAGCATCCGCGCCTACCAGCAAGGGCCGCAGACTTTGGCCGCACGCCAGCGCATCGTGCGCGACTACCTCAACAGCGTGCCGCTGTCAGCAGCTCCCGGTCACGGTGAAGTTCACGGTGTGGCCGATGGGCTGCGCATCTGGTACGGCGCCGACTTCGACCGAGTCAATGCACTGCTCGATCCATCACGTACACCTCAGGCCAGCCTGGCCGAACGCGGCCTGGCCTTGCGCCAGGTGTTGTCACTGATGATCGCCCAGCGTCGCCCCACCTATTACCTGGCCCAGGGGCGCAAGGATCTGCAAGCGCTGACCGACAGCCACCTGCGCCTGCTTGCAGGTGCAGCTGTGATCGATCCTGCCCTGCGTGACGCAGCCTTGAGCCAACCGATGCAGTATCGCGACTGGGAACTCGAACCCGCATTGCGCAGTGTGGAGAGCGACAAGGGCATCAGCGTGGTGCGCTCGCGCCTGTCCGCCCTGCTCGGCCTGCCGCTGTACGACCTCGACCGTATTGACCTGACCGCCCACAGCACGCTGCAACGGGATCTGCAGCAAGCGGTCAGCGCCTATTTGCAGCGTCTGGCCGCCCCCGCCTTCGCTGGCGAGGTCGGTCTGTTTGGAGAGCGCCTGCTGTCAGCGGAAAAGACCGCCGAGGTGCGCTACAGCTTCACCCTCTTCGAGCGCACCAGCAGCGGCAGCCGGGTTCGCGTGCAGACCGACAGCACCGACCAGCCCTTCGACATCAACGAAGGCAGCAAACTGGAACTGGGCTCCACCGCCAAACTGCGTGTGCTGGCCACCTACCTGGAGATCATCGCCGAGCTGTATCAACGCCATGCCGGCAAGACCAGCGCCGAGCTGAAAGCGCTGGACATCGCCGAACAGGATCACCTGAGCCGCTGGACCGTCGACTACCTGCGCAGCCACCCGGATGCAACGCTCGCGACAGTCCTCGACGCCGCACTGGAGCGGCGCTACTCGGCCAATCCGCAGGAGCGCTTCTTTACCGGCGGCGGCGTACACACCTTCGGCAACTTCCGCCGCGAGGACAACGGGCGCAACCCAACTCTGCGTGAAGCACTGCGTGAGTCGATCAACCTGCCCTTCGTGCGCCTGATGCGTGACTTGGTGCGCTACAGCACCTACCAGAACAGCGCCGAGCTGCTGCGCGACGACAGCGACCCACGCCGCCTGCAATACCTGCAACGCTTCGCCGACCGCGAGGGACGCACCTTTCTCCTGCGCTTCTGGCGCAAGTATCAGGGGCAGGCGCCGCAACAGCGTCTGGACACCTTCCTCAGCGGTCTGCGGCAGACACCGGTACGCCTGGCGGCCGTGCATCGCTACCTGCAACCCCAGGCAGACCAGGCCACCTTCGCGGCCTTCCTGCACGCACAGCTGCCACAGGAACCGCTCACCCCGGCACGCATCGCCCAGCTTTACACGGCCTACGGGCCTGGCGCCTACAGCCTGCCGGATCAAGGCTATATCGCCCGTGTGCATCCACTGGAGCTGTGGCTGCTGGGCTATATGGCGGCCAATCCGCAGGCAGTGTTCGATGATGTGGTGGCCGCCAGCTTCGACGAGCGCCAGGAGGTATACGGCTGGCTGCTGCGCAGTCGCCACAAGAGCGCTCGTGACAGCCGCATCCGCATCATGCTGGAGGTGGAAGCCTTTTCCGACATCCATCGACGCTGGAAGAAACTTGGCTACCCCTTCGGCCACCTGGTGCCATCCCTGGCCACCGCGCTGGGCAGCTCGGGAGACCGTCCGGCCGCATTGGCCGAGTTGATGGGCATCATCCTCAACGACGGTATTCGCCAGCCCGTACTGCGCGTCGACGCACTGGACTTCGCCGTGGATACACCTTACGAAACGCACCTGCAGAACGACGGAGCCCAAATGCGCCAGGTCATGGCACCGGAAGTCGCGGCCGCCCTGCGCGGCGCGCTCTCACAGGTCGTTGAAGGCGGTACGGCGCGGCGTCTACAGGGCAGCTTCCAGTTGCCGGATGGTCAACCCCTGACGCTGGGCGGCAAGACCGGTACCGGCGACAACCGTATCGAAAGCATCGGCCCAGGTGGCCGCATACTCAGCTCGCGCGCCATGAACCGCACCGCGACCTTCGTCTTCTATCTAGGGCCGAATCACTACGGCACCCTGACAGCCTTCGTGCCAGGGCGCGATGCCGAGCGCTTCACCTTCACCTCGGCCTTGCCGGTACAGGTGCTCAAGGGCATGGCGCCGTTGCTCGCCCCCTATCTGCAACCGGGCACTGCCACGCACTGCCAGACGCCGCAGCTGAGCGCGCGGTAATACCCGGTAATCCTTCGAGCACTGGTCAGGCGAACCGGCCCCTGGCAGGGTCGGTCTACGCCTGCACCTGCCCTTGACCTCAATCGCGGAGTCACCATGCCCATATCCTGGCGTGCCTTGCTGCGTCGCCGACGCCTCAGCCTGCTGGCCCTGCTGTGCCTGGCCATCGCCTTGCCCATCGGCTGCGCCAAGCTGGAGGAAACCGAGCGCAAGCTGGTGTTTCGCATCGAATCCGGCACAGCGCGCTGGTTCAGTGGCATCCCTTCCGGGCTGGAGGAAATCCAGTTGCAATCGACCGCGCTCGCCCCTGGCGAAAGCCTGCATGCCTGGTGGTGGCCCGCCTCGCGCAAGAATGCTCCGACACTGCTGTACCTGCACGGCTCGCGCTGGAACCTTACCGGCCAGCTGTTTCGCATCGAGCAACTGCATACCATGGGTTTCGCCGTACTGGCCATCGACTACAGAGGCTTCGGCCAGAGCCTGGGACAACTGCCCTCGGAGCGCAGCGTCTACCAGGACGCGCAGATCGCCTGGGAATACCTCGTGCGCGTGCAGCCCGATGCAGGCAAACGCTTTATCTACGGTCACTCACTGGGTGGCGCGGTGGCGGTCAACCTGGCTCACGAGTTGGCCGAAACGCACGACTCGCCACAGGCCGGCGGCCTGATCGTCGAATCCAGCTTCACCAACCTGGCCGAGGTCGCCCAGGCTGTGACGGATACCGCCTGGCCGTTGCACTGGCTGCTGTCGCAGGAGTTCGACTCACTGGCCAAGATCGGCACTGTCGGCATCCCCGTGCTGCTCGCCCATGGCCGTGACGACCATTACGTGCCGGCGCGCTTCAGCGAAGCCCTTTACGCCGCGGCCAACGAGCCGAAACGCTTGCTGCTGATCGACGGAGCCAATCACAACAACGGGCTGCGCATGGCCGGCAACCAATACCTCCAGGCCTTGCAGGCGCTGGGCATGATGCTCAACTAGGGGCGAGGGAAGGTCTGCAGATACAGCGCCTCGACCTTGCTGCGCGCCCAGGGTGTCTTGCGCAGGAAGGTCAGGCTCGACTTGATACTGGGCTCGTGCTTGAAGCAGCGTACGTCCACGTGTCGGGCCAAGCCTTCCCAGCCGATACGCTCGACCAGGGCGGTGAGAATGGCCTGCAGGCTGAGGCCGTGCAGAGGGTCATTGCTGTGCATGGATGCATCCTGTTGGCGACGTGCAATAAAAAAGGCGATGACCGCAAGCAATCATCGCCTTCTGTTCAGCCGGCAGGATTATACCGACTTGTACTCTTTCTCGGCCTGATCGAAGCGGCTGAGCATCGACTGGCTCGGAGCCTGGCCGATACGGCTGAAGATCACGATGGCCAGCGTGGCGAGGATGAAGCCCGGAATGATCTCGTACAGGCCCAGACCGATCCAGTTCTTCCACACGATCACGGTGGCCGCACCGACCAGCATACCGGCCAGTGCGCCGTTACGGGTCATGCCCTTCCACAGCAGCGAGAGAATCACCACCGGACCGAACGCCGCGCCGAAACCGGCCCAGGCATAGGACACCAGACCCAGCACACGGTTATCCGGGTTGGCCGCCAGGGCAATGGCGATCAGTGCGACCAGCAGCACCATGCCACGACCGACCCAAACCAGCTCGGTCTGCGAAGCACCCTTGCGCAGGAAGGCCTTGTAGAAGTCCTCGGTCAGGGCACTGGAGCACACCAGCAGTTGGCAGCTCAGGGTACTCATCACCGCGGCCAGAATGGCGGACAGCAGGATACCGGCGATCCAGGGGTTGAACAGCAGCTTGGCCAGTTCAATGAACACACGCTCCGGGTTCTCGCCGACCGGGCCGGCTACATCCGGATGCGCCGAGAAGTAGGCGATGCCGAAGAAGCCTACGGCAACGGCACCGGCCAGGGTCAGGATCATCCAGGTCATGGAGATGCGGCGGGCAGCCGGGATCGACTTCACCGAATCAGCGGCCATGAAGCGCGCCAGGATGTGCGGCTGACCGAAATAACCCAGGCCCCAGGCCATCAGCGAGATCACGCCAACAAAGGTCGCGCCCTTGAGCATGTCGAAGTTGGTCGCGTCGACCGCCTCGATAGCGACCATGGCCGGATCGAAGCCGCCGGTAGCGATCATCACCACGATGGGGGTCAGGATCAGCGCGAAGATCATCAGCGTGGCCTGCACGGTGTCGGTCCAGCTCACCGCCAGGAAGCCACCGATGAAGGTGTAGGCGATTGTGGCAGCAGCGCCAGCCCACAGTGCGGTTTCATAGCTCATGCCGAAGGTGCTCTCGAACAGACGGGCACCGGCCACCACGCCCGAGGCGCAGTAGATAGTGAAGAACACCAGGATCACCAGCGCCGAGAAGATGCGCAGGATGCGGCTGTTGTCCTCGAAGCGGTTGGTGAAGTAGTCCGGCAGGGTCAGGGCGTTGCCGTTGTGCTCGGTCTGCACGCGCAGACGGCCAGCGACGAACAGCCAGTTGAGATAAGCACCGATGACCAGGCCGATGGCGATCCAGCTTTCGGAGATGCCGGCAACGAAGATGGCGCCCGGCAGGCCCATCAGCAGCCAGCCACTCATATCGGAAGCGCCCGCGGACAATGCGGTGACGAAACTGCCGAGGCTGCGACCGCCGAGGATGTAGTCGGAAAGGTTCTTGGTGCGCAGATAGGCAATCAGGCCGATCAGCACCATGGCTGCAATGTACACCACGAAGGTGACGAGCATTGGAGTACTAGCTGTCATTGGGGGGCTCCCCTCTCGTTTGTTGTTATCGGGCATCGGGACCGCCCCATGCCCTGATTGGCAAAGCTCACTCGCACCAGGCAAGCGTCGGGCACCAGTCACTTCCATCCAGGCTCGTGCATCGTGCCGATGCCTTGCTCCAGCAGACCCACGTACTGCGCGAACCGTAAGCTCCCCGGTCTGCCAACCGGCCTGTACGATACGCCTGAGGCCAGGTCAAGCGCTCGGTTTCGGCTGCCAACGCCCTTATTCGGTCTAGCCCAGCATCGCCGTGCTGACCAATTCAGACGCCCGAAAAACGGCCCGCATGAAAGTGAAAGGCGGAATGTAGAGGCTGCAGCGCGCGCGCTTCTTGCAAAAAACTCTGGAGTTTTTGCAGGAAACTCCATGCCTGGGAACTTCCGGCAAACGGTCATCAGGGTGTGTGCCCAAGCGCGAGAACAGCAACCCGTGGTGAAGCCGTCAGTGCAGAACCCCTCTCCAGGACGAAAGCGCCGCGTCAGACACTGCCCGAAGGCGCGGGATCATACCTGCCGATACGGCAGATAACCACGGGCCTGTTCGGCATAGGCCCTTACGCCAGGGCGCTCCTGCTCGAGAAAATCGGCGACGGCAGCGCGCAGCCCCGGGTGACAGAGGTAGTGCCAGGAGTGCGTGATCACCGGCTCGAAGCCGCGGATCAGCTTGTGCTCACCCTGGGCACCGGCATCGAAACGTCGAAAGCCCATCTCGATGGCCAGCGTCATGCCCTGATAGAAGCAGGTTTCGAAGTGCAGTCGGTCGAACTCGGCCAGGCAGCCCCAGTAGCGGCCATAGAGAGTATCGCCCCCCACCAGACTGAATGCCATGGCGACCGGCCGACCGTGTTGACGTGCCAGCACCACACGAATCGCCTGCGGCATGCGCTCGGCCAGCAGGCTGAAGAACGCACGCGTCAGGTAAGGTGCCTGGCCGCGAACATGGTAGGTGTTGGCATAGCAGTGGTAGACGAAGTCCCAGTCTGCCTCGCTCAACTCGGCGCCATGACGCCAGTCGAAGTCGATACCCTGCCCCGCCACCTGCTCGCGCTCCTTGCGCATCTGCTTGCGCTTGCGCGAGGCGAGCGTGTCGAGAAAGTCCTGAAAGTCGCGATAGCCGCGGTTGTGCCAATGGAACTGGCAGCCCAGGCGCTGCAACCAGCCGTCACACTGCTGCAGCACCTGATCACAGGATTCCTGAGTGAAATTGACATGCAGGCTCGATAGCCCCTCTGTTTCCAGGCCGTCGGTCAGGGCGGCGAGCAACTGCGCCGCGCCCTGTTGCGAGCCGAGCAGGCGCGGCCCGCTGACCGGGGAGAATGGCACGGCACCCAGCAGCTTGGGGTAATAGTCGATCCCCGCACGGCGGCAGGCATCGGCCCAGGCGTGATCGAAAACGTATTCACCATAGGAATGCTGCTTGAGATAGGCCGGTAGCGCCGCCTGGAGCTCACCACGCTCGTCCAGCCACAGCCGATGCGAGGGCTGCCAGCCACTGCGACCACCTACGCTGCCACTGTCCTCCAACGCCGACAGAAAAGCGTGGCGCAGGAAAGGTTGCGCCTCCGGCACCAGGGCGTCCCAGGTGTCGGCAGAAAGATCGCGGAGTGAATTCAGAGTTTTCAGGGGCATGGCGAGCGTTCACCCGGGCGGCGCAGGTTTGGTCATCGGCGGACAGCTACGATGACAGGCGCAGGTATCAGCAATCAACCACTGCCAACGCAGAGGCTCCGCGCGCGCATAAAAAAACCCCGCCAGAGGCGGGGCTCAAACACTGGAGCACTTACAGCGATGAATCAGAATACGTATTGCAGGCGCAGGGCCAGGGAGTCACCGTCGTCGTCACCCACGTCGTTGGTCACGTTGTCGGTCTTGCCCTTGATGTAGTTGGCGGAAACCTTGACCGCTTCGTTGGCATACCAGTTCACGCCAACGGTGTGTGCCTTGCCCTTGGTGTCGTCGAAACCGCTTTCTTCGACCTTGATGTTGTCGTAGCGGTAGAAGACTTCCCAGGCGCCCATTTGCTTGTCGTTCGGCTTGATGCTGTCGAACTTGCCGCCGTCGAGTTTGTAGCCACGCGCCTCACCGGTGAGGGTGTAGGCCAGTTGCACGTTGTAGCCAGTCGCTTCGCGATCATTACGCGTAGAGTTCGACTTGGCATCGATATCGCGCTTGAGGTATTCGCTCTGAACCGAGAACGGGCCGACAGCGTAGGCCGCTTCCAGACCCCAGGCGCTGTCACCGTCGAACTGCCCGGTCACACCCGGGGCGAAGGTCGGACGGTTGCCGTTGGTGGTGTCTTCGGTGGTGCCACGCACGCCCATGCGGGAGGTGATGGCGCCGTTGAAATCTTCCACGTCACGGTTGGCATAGTTGATACCGAAGTGCAGGACATTGCCGGCCTCGGCCATCGGTGCGATCACCGCACGCAGGTTGTAGGTCGGTTGATCCTTGCCGTGCTCGTTTTCGTACTCGGCGCCATCCTTGTTGAAGTAGCCGGCCGAGCCATAGAACATGTTGCCGGCAACGCCGCTGACCTGCACGCCCATGCCGTCCTGCTTGTCGTTGACCCAGGAGGCGATCTCATAGATGCCGGAGCGCTCCATGGCCGTGATCCACTTGGAGCTGGTGGCTTTTTCCAGACCGAAGTCGGGGTCGAAGCGACCGACCTTGATGGTCACCGGAGCGAACCCGGTGTAGGAGATGGAGGCTTCATCCCAGTCGGAGCTGTTACCCGACGAGGTGTTGCCATTGCTGAAGTCGTAGTTGAATACGTACTTCCAGTCCTTGTAGGCGGTACCGGAGATTTCCAGGATGGCGCGACGGAAGAAGGCCTCGTTGGCAGTCTTGCCATCATCGGTGAATACGCCGTCGAACTGGTTGTAATCGGCCTGCAGACGGCCGCCGATCTTGAAGCCGAATTCCTTGTCAGTGGTAGCGACTTCAAGACCACCTTTGGTCTTGACTACGATGTCAGCGCCGTCGGTGGTGACGGTGCCGGCGAAAGCCTGGGCGGAGACGGCCAGAGCCAGAGCGCTGGCTGCGAAACCGGCGAAGTGCTTACGGATCATCGAGGATTCCCCTGTTGGACTTTAAGTGTTGAAAACACCCGAGCAATGGGCTCGTTCGTGTTGGGGGGAATCTTGGCGAGGGGTTATTTCAGCGCAGTTGCTGATATATAAAGATTTGGTTACAGCGGAACTTTTTTACTTCCGATGCTTATAAGCAGCAAAGCCTCACGGCGTCTGCAGGCGCGAGCCGAATAGAATGACCGCGGCGCCGGCCAGGCATAACGCGGCGCCCAGCCAATCACTGAGCAGCGGACGCGTCCTTTCGATCAGCGCCAGCCAAACCAGCGAAGCGACGATATAGACGCCACCGTAAGCGGCATAGGCGCGTCCGGCGAAAGAGGCCTCGACGCGCGTCAGGATCAGCGCGAACAGCGTCAGGCTGAGCAGGCCCGGGAGGATCCACAGCGCGCTACGGTCAAGACGCAGCCACATCCAGAAGGCGTAACAGCCGGCGATCTCGAACATCGCGGCGAGCAGGAACAGCAGGTAATTGAGCATCATCAGCCACGCAGGCTGCCTTCACGCTCCCAGGCGCAGCGCACTCGCAAGGCGCCCTCCTGCGGGCTGTGAAAGCCGTTGTCGGATTCCCAGCGGAAGGTGTGCAGGCCGTTGAGCTCGGTTTCCAGGTGCACCACCGCGCTGGCCCAGTACAGGCGCTTGAGCAGTGCTTCGAAGGCTTCGATCCACAGGTTCCACTCGTATTCCACGGCGCCGTAGCTGGCACCGAAATGGATCACCTGGGTCTGGTACAGGCCGGCACCGGGCAGCTCGCAGAAGGAGAACATCTCGCGGCCGAGAAAGGGCCAGAGATCGCCCGAAGGCAATTCGGCCAGCACGGCGTGATTGGTTTCGCGGCGCAATCGGCGCTGCTCGGGATCATCCGACGGCCAGTCGCGGATGCAGCCATAGACGATGGATTCGGACTCCACACCGGCACTCCAGAAAAAACAGCCTGCCTTCTAACACAGCCTGCCAGGGCACGAAAGGAACTGGCGCGAATAATCAGCCACGCGCCTGTCGGCCATGGCCGAGGCGCCAGGCCAGCGCCACCATCACCAGTGCCAGGCCGGTAAGCACGGCGAACGGCAGGCGATAGCTGCCGGACAGGTCGCGCGCCAACCCGGTGAGAATCGGCGTCAGGCAACCCAGGCCATAACCGGTGAAGAGCATCATCGCCGTCCAGCGGCTGACCGCCAGCGGTGAGCCGGCTTCATACAAGGGCAGCACCAGCGACAGGGCGAAGGAGCCACCCAGCGAGAAGCCCATGGCGAAGGCGAACACCTCGGGCAGCAAACCAGGCAGGAAGGTGATCATCGCCAGACACAGGCAGGTGGTCAGCCCGCATAGCATCAGCAGGGTGTAGCGAGCGTCGAAACGCTGCGCCAGCCAGGGCAGCAGGAAGGAACTGGGCAGGCCCATGAGCATGATGATGCTCAGCAGCGAGTTGCTGTGCAGCATGCTCAGACCCGCCTCGTGGTAGCGCGCCACGATCCAGGTGGCGATGGCGTAGAACAGCCCCGCCTGAATGGCGAAGAAGCTGCTCAACAGCCAGGCGCGCGGCACGCGCCAGGGCAACCCTGCTGCCTCACCTTCCTGGGCGCTGCCGGTCTGGTTGGGCAGCCCCATCCACAATAGCGTCGCAGCCAGCGCCGGCACGGCCCAGATGGCCAGGCCAAGATCCCAGGCATCGCCGAACAGGCTGGTCAGTGGCGCGGTGAACACCGCACCTGCCGCGCCGCCCAAGGCCATGCCCAGGGAGTACCAGCCCACCACACGCCCGACCTGGCCGGCGAAATGGCGCTTGATGAACCCTGAAAGCAGCGGGCCGGCCACGGCGATGGCGGCACCGAGCAGAACAGCGCTGCCGATCAGAAGACCGCTTTGCTGGGCCGCCAGGCGCGTCAGCAAGGCCAGGCCGATCATCGCCAGGCACAGCATGATGGTGCGTTCCAGGCCCCAGCGCTGCGCCAGGCGCGGTGCGAGTGGCGCCAGCAGGCCCATGCACAGCACCGGCAGCGCGGTGGTCAGGCTGATGAAGCCACGGCTGAGGGAGAGCTCGGTGGCAATCCGCTCGATGAGCGGCGCAAGAGAGGTGATACCGGGGCGCAGGTTGAACGCCGCCAGTACCAGGGCCAGCAGCATCAGGCCCCGAGAAAAAGCAGTCACAAGGTTTCCACAATCGAACGGCAGGCAGGCCGGGGGCGCCACCCTACCCCGCTCGTTCCGGTGGGGCAAGCCCACCGGCAGCAGAAACTGACCTAGTGGTCAGTTCATCGAGCGCGCCTTGTTGCGCATTTTCTCGGCCATATTGGCCATCTCGTCGTAGAGCAACTGCGGGTTCTTCTGCTTCATCGCCCAGGCCATGCGCCCCATCTCGTGCGGCAGGATGAGGAAGCTGCCCTTAGCCATCTCGGCATGGATGTACTCGGCGATATCGGCCGCGCTGATCGGCGAGCTTTCCAGCAGCTTGCCCACCTGCGCCTTCATCGCCGGCGTCGGGCCACGGAAGGAATCGAGCAGATTGGTCTGGAAGAACGACGGGCACACCACGTGCACGCCGACTTCCTGCTGGCGCAGCTCTATCAGCAGGCTTTCCGACAGAGCCACCACACCGGCCTTGGCCACGTTGTAGTTGCTCATCCCCGGGCCCTGCATCAGCGCCGCCATGGAAGCGATGTTGACGATCTTGCCCTTGCTCTTCTCCAGCAACGGCAGGAACGCCTTGCAGCCCTTGACCACGCCCATCAGGTTGATCGCGATCTGCCAGTCCCAGTCCTCCAGCGACAGATCGGCGAAGAAGCCGCCAGAGGCCACGCCGGCGTTGTTGACGATCACGTCGATACCGCCGAACTTTTCCTCGCAGGCCTGGGCCAAGGCGGTCAGTTGGCTGTAGTCGCGCACGTCGCAGCGCTGGGTGAAACCATCGCCGCCGGCCTCACGCACCATCGCCAGGGTTTCGGCCAGCCCGGCCTCATTGACGTCCGCCAGCGCCAGATTCCAACCATCGCGTGCCCAGCGCAGGGCGATTTCGCGCCCCAGCCCGGAACCCGCGCCCGTGATCATCATACGGTTTTGCATAAAAGGCCTGCCTTTGACTGTTCGGTTGCAATGCCAGGCAGTGTAGCGAAGGAAATACCGGCGCCATGCCTTCATCACCTGCATGAATAGGCAAGGCAAATCAACGGCGCGAGTGCGTATACCGTCGCCACAGCAGCATGCCATACACCGAGGCATTGACCAGCACTACCACGGTCGCGAGCACGAGTTGGATCTGCGGCGTCAAACCGGCGGGATAGATCACCGGCAACAGGTAGTGCTCGACGAAGCTGCCTGTATAGCCAGCGTCACCGGCGGCGCGACGCAGCTGGTTTTCCCAGGGCGTCAACGGGCACGTCAGATGCAGCGCCTCGACCACGATGCCCCAGGCCACGGCGGGCAGATGCAGCCAGCACAGACGCGGCCAACGCCAGACCAGCAAGCCGCCCAGCATGACGAAGAGGATGAACGCCAGATGCACCAACACCAGCGCATCGGCAGCCAGTCGCCAGAGCATCAGTCGACCACGAACAGGCGCGCGCCCACGGCCGTGGACGAACGATGTGCCTCGGCACCGTCGGCCACCTGATAGCTCATGCCCGGCTTGAGCACGAATACCCGGCCATCCTCGAGCTCGGTATGCAGCTCCCCCTCCAGACAGAGCAGGACATGCCCCTTGTGGCACCAGTGGTCGGCCAGGTAGCCAGGGGAATACTCCACCATGCGCACCCGTAACGCGCCGAAGTTGCAGGTACGCCAATAAGCGATTCCGCTTTCGCCCGGATGTTCGGTCGGCTCGATCGCCGCCCAGTCGGTTACGCCGAAGGGAATGTCACTGATCTGCATGGAAAAGCGCTCTCAAGTAGATGAGCGCCCACCCTACGCCAGAGCCGCCAGGCAACGAAATTCATAGAAGAAAATTTTCAAGAATAAACTATCGATACCAATAGACTATCAAGCCCATGTAAAGGCCGAATTTCCGCCTCTGTTCAGAACGCACTAGCCTTCACCCATCAGCAAATGATTCTCAACGAGGTGCGCCATGCTCAAGACCCTGACCTTTACCCTCATGCATTTCTGCATCGCCTTCGGCGTCGCCTACGTGCTTACGGGCAGCATCGCGGTCAGCGGGCTGGTCGCGGCGGTGGAGCCGCTGTGCAACTCGGTGGGCTTCTACTTCCACGAGAAGATCTGGCAGCGTTTCGAGAAAAATCGCCAAGCGCGTGACGAGCGGCCGAAACACGCCTGGTTGCATCACCATGCCTGAAGCGATTCGTTCCGAGCCGCCATCCGACAAACACGCCCACCACAAAAAAGAAGTCGGTAGCGGCGCGCCAGCGCTTGTGCTGAACTGCAACGAGTGACCTGCAGCCTCTCGCCAGGCGCGCCCTGACCACGCCAACATGACCATGGCTACCTGGCGAATGCGCAGCAGCATCGACACTCCACCGCCACCGAGTGCGCTCGCGGCGGTTGCGCGCGCTTCCGAAACCCAGGCATGGCACTTTGCCTAGCTAGCCGTTGTCATACTCACGCGATTCAATCCAGACGATCTCTTGTCAAAGGGACTTTAAATTTATGTCCAGCCTTGCACGACTTGCCACCTGGCTCGGTGGCCTGGTCTTCTGTGTGTCCGCTGCGGCCGCCGATATCGACGCACAAAGCTATGGCTATCCGATAGCCAATCCGTTCGAAGCCACCATCGCGACCACGCCACCGGAGCTGCGCCCGAAGCTGCCGGATGACCGCGATATCGATCAGAGCGACTACTCGGTACTCCTGCGTCCGGATCGCGAGTTCGAGCTGCTCGACAACTTCTGGCCGGTGACACGCATGCAGTATCGCCTCGCTCAGCAGAAAGGCCGGGCGCCGCTGATCTTCATCATCGCCGGCACAGGCGCCAGCTACAGCAGTGGCACCACCGAATACCTGAAGAAGCTGTTCTACGGTGCGGGCTTCCACGTGGTACAGCTCTCCTCGCCGACCAGCTATGACTTCATGGCCTCGGCATCACGCTTCGCCACCCCGGGTTACAGCCCGGACGATGCCGACGACCTGTATCGCGCCATGCAGGCGGTTCGCGCGCAACATCCGAAGCTGGACGTCAGCGAGTTCATGCTCACCGGCTACAGCCTGGGCGCCCTGCATGCCGCCTTCGTCAGCAAGCTGGACGAGACTCGCCGCGCCTTCAACTTCAAGCGCGTGCTGATGCTCAACCCGCCGGTCAACCTCTACACCTCGGTCAGTAACCTCGACAAGCTGGTACAAACCCGCGTCCAGGGTATCGACAACAGCACCAATTTCTACGACCTAGTACTGGGCAAGCTGACCCGCTACTTCAACGACAAGGGTGGCTTCGACATCAACGAAGCCATGCTCTACGACTTTCAGCGCTCCAAGGAACACCTGACCGACGAGCAAATGGCCATGCTCATCGGCACCTCCTTCCGCTTCTCTTCGAGCGACATCGTCTTCACCTCGGATCTGCTCAACCGCCGCGGCCTGATCACCCCGCGCGACTATCGCATCACCGAAAGCACAAACCTCACGCCCTTCTTCGAAATGGCGCTACGCTGCGACTTCGAGTGCTACATGACCGAACAGCTGGTACCCATGTGGCGCGCCCGCTACGACGGCGGCAGCGTCAACCAGTTGATCAACGAGAGCAGCCTCTACGCCCTGGAGGACTACCTCAAGGGCAGCGACAAGATCGCCGTGATGCACAACGCCGACGACCTGATCCTCGGCAAGGGTGATATCGGCTTCCTGCGCCGCACCTTCGGCGACCGCTTGACCCTGTACCCGCGTGGCGGTCACTGCGGCAACCTCAACTACCGCGTCAACAGCGACGCCATGCTGGAGTTCTTCCGTGGCTAAGCACAAAGTCCTGATCGCCGCCCTGCTGCTGGCCAGCGGGCCGGCCCTGGCCGAACGCCAGGTCGATGCCGATGGCTTCACCAACCCGCTGCAGAATCTCAAGTTCAACCCCGGGCTCGACCAGCAGGAGTTCGAACGCGCTTCCAGCGACGCCCTGCAGGTCTATGATCCGCTGGAGCCGTGGAACCGCCGCGTCTACCACTTCAACTACCGCTTCGATCAATGGGTATTCCTGCCCGTGGTCGAGGGCTATCAGTACGTGACGCCGAATCTGCTGCAGACCGGCGTGCACAACTTCTTCAGCAACCTGGGCGAGATTCCCAGCCTGGCCAACAGCCTGCTGCAGCTCAAGGGCGAGCGGGCGATGAACAACACCGCGCGCCTGCTGTTCAACACCATCCTCGGCATCGGTGGTCTCTGGGATCCGGCCACTGCGATGGGCCTGCCCAAGTACCGTGAGGATTTCGGCCAGACCCTCGGCTACTACGGCGTACCGGCAGGCCCCTACCTGATGCTGCCGCTGCTCGGCCCCTCCAACCTGCGCGACACCGGTGGCCTGGTGGCCGATTACAGCCTGGAGAATGCGGTCAACTACCTGGACGTCGCCGAGGCAAGCAGCAAGAACCCAGGCATCACGGTCTTGCGCGCAGTCGACCAGCGTGCCAATACCAGCTTCCGCTATGGCCAGTTCAACTCACCGTTCGAGTACGAGAAGCTGCGCTACTTCTATCACGAGGCGCGCAAGCTGCAGATCGCGGACTGAATCCACGACCGGTAATGAATCGAATTAATCGATTCATTACCGGAATATTTTCCAACCATCCATCGACTCATTACGCATAGCATGGCGGCATTCCTCACTGATCAGGAGCCCCTCATGACCCAGCATCGCCGCGTTCTCAGCATTCAACCCGGCCAACCCGCCTCGGACGGCGCCGGTGTACGCCTCAATCGTGTGATCGGCGGCCCTGGCCTGGAGCGCTTCGACCCGTTCCTGATGCTCGATGAGTTCGCCACCGACAACCCGGACGATTACATCGCCGGCTTCCCGCCGCACCCGCACCGCGGCTTCGAAACCGTCACCTACATGCTCGAAGGCCGCATGCGCCACGAGGATCATCTGGGCAATGTCGGCCTGCTCGGCAGCGGCGGCGTGCAGTGGATGACGGCGGCGCGCGGCATCATCCATAGCGAAATGCCGGAGCAGGAATCCGGTGCCATGCGCGGCTTTCAGCTGTGGCTCAACCTACCCGCCAAGGACAAGCTCGGTGAAGCCGGCTACCGCGACATTCCGGCCAGCGAGATTCCTCGGCTGACCACAGCGCAGGGCGTGGAGGCGGTGGTGATCGCCGGCCAGTTCGACGACGGCAACCTGCAGCAGCCCGGCGTCGTGCAACGCCCGCATACCGAACCGCAGTTGTTCGACCTGCGCCTGCCGGCCGGCAGCGCCATCGCCCCCAAACTGCCTGACGGGCATCGGGTGATGCTCTACGTCTACCAGGGTGAACTGCAATTGCCGGACGCTTGCCCGGAGCCGGTCAAGGCCGGTCGTCTGGTGCGCCTGTCGGACGAAGGCACATTGCACCTGAGCAGCAGCCAGGGCGCCGGTGTACTACTGATCGCCGGCAAGCCCCTGAACGAGCCGATCGTGCAGTACGGGCCGTTCGTGATGAACAGCCGGGAAGAGATCGAACAGGCCCTGCGCGACTTCCGCGACGGCGTACTGGCCTGAGTTCAGGCTCAGGCTGGCTGCACCAACTCCGCCAGGCCCAGGAAGGCGCACAACTCGCTCTTGCGCGCCATGGCGTCCTGGTAGCCCAGTTCGATGAGCTCGTTGCAATAACCCGACTCGAACAGCAGGTAGCTGAGCACACCGGCACCACCGGCCTTGGTCGCCCCCGGCCCGCGCAGGAACAGGCGCAGCACGCGCGGCAACTCACGCTGGTGCCGCGCGGCAATCTGATCCAGCGGTCGGCTCGGCGCTACCACCATCACATCCACCGGCTTCAGCCCCAGGCCGCGCGAACGTGGCTCGCCAGGCAGCATGCCACTCAACTGGTTCAGCCGGTTGAGCAACTCGATATCGCTTTCCAGGCTGTCGATGAAGGTGCTGTTGAGCAGATGCCCACCAATCTGCGCCAGCGTCGGCGGTCGCTTGCTGCTGGGTCGCGGCTGCAGTTCCACGGCCGCACCCTGCGCACTGCCATTGCCGCTGACGCCAATCACCAACACCCGGCTGGCCCCCAGATGCAGCGCCGGGCTGATTGGCGCGGACTGGCGCACCGCACCATCACCAAAATACTCACGGTTGATCTTCATCGGCGGGAAGATCAGCGGAATCGATGCACTGGCCAGCAGATGATCCAGCGCCAGACGCGTGGGGATACCGACCCGCCGATGACGAAACCAGGGGTCGATGGTGGCGCGCCCCTGATAGAAGGTCACCGCCTGGCCACTCTCGTAGCCGAACGCCGTGACCGCCACCGCGCGCAGCTTACGCTGGCGCACAGCCGCAGCGATCCCGGAGAAGTCCAGCTCACGCTCCAGCAAACCGCGTAGCGGCCGGCTGTCGAGCAGCGCCACCGGCGTCTCGCGCCCCAACCCCAGCAAGCTGTGCCCCAGAAAACGTGCAGCCTGGTGCAGCACGCCCGGCCAGTCGCTGCGATACACCTGATGGGTATGGAAGCTCTGCCAGACGGCGGTGAGCCGGCGCACCGCCTCACCGAACTGCAAAGCCCCGCAGGCCAGGCTGACGGCATTGATGGCGCCGGCAGAAGTGCCGACGATGACGGGAAAGGGATTGTGGCTCGGATCAGGCAGCAGGTCGGCGATGGCCGCCAGTACACCGACCTGATAAGCCGCTCGCGCACCGCCGCCGGACAGGATCAGGCCGGTGACGGGCTCATACGGCTGAGAGATGACGGTCATCGGGCGATCCTGTTTTTGTTTTCAGTATAGAGAGCCCTAACGGACCATTGAAAAACGTAGGCGAGGCAGGCAAGACAAGGAAAAAACGGCCGAAAAAGCGCAGTTTACGTGTTGTAAATGAGCATTTTGAGGCCGTTTTTAACGCAGTATTGCCCACGCAGGTAGTTTTTCAACGGCCCGTTAACGGCGCTTCCCGTAGAGCTTCGCCTCCCCCTCCGGACGCGTCTTGAAACGACGATGGGCCCACAGGTACTGCTCGGGGCAGGCGCTCACGGCCTGCTCGATCCACTGGTTGATGCGCAGGCAGTCGGCCTCTTCGCTCTCTCCGGGGAAGCCTTCGAGCGGCGGATGGATCACCAGCCGATAGCCGCTGCCATCCTCCAGCCGACGCTGGGTGAAGGGCACCACACGCGCCTTACCGAGACGTGCGAACTTGGTGGTGGCGGTGACGGTCGCCGCCTGGATGCCGAACAGCGGCACGAAGATGCTCTGCTTGCGCCCGTAGTCCTGATCCGGTGCGTACCAGATCGCGCGGCCGGCACGCAGCACCTTGAGCATGGCGCGGATGTCCTCGCGCTCGATGGCCGTGGCATCCAGGTTGTGCCGCTCGCGGCCACGACGCTGGATGAAATCGAACAACGGATTCTTGTGCTCGCGGTACATGCCGTCGATGGTGTGCAACTGGCCGAGCAGCGCCGCTCCGATCTCCAGCGTGGTGAAATGCACCGCCATGAGGATCACGCCCTGCCCCTCGGCCTGTGCCTGCTGCAGATGCTCCAGACCTTCGACATGCGCCAGACGCGCCAAGCGCGCCCGTGGCCACCACCAGCTCATCGCCATCTCGAAGAAGGCGATACCGGTGGAGGCGAAGTTCTCGCGCAACAGGCGCTCGCGCTCGGCCTCGCTTTTCTGCGCAAAGCACAACTCCAGATTGCGCCGGGCGATGCGCCGCCGCGCACCGGCGGTGCGGTACATCACCCAGCCCAGCGCCCGCCCCAGCGCCAGCAGCCAGCGATAAGGCAACTGCACCAGCAACCAGAGCTGCCCCAGGCCCAGCCACAGCGGCCAGAAGCGCGGGTGAAGGAAGGAGGCGCGAAAACGGGGGCGTTCCATGAAGCAGATCCGGTCACAGGCAAGGCCGCGCATTCTACCCCAGTTTGTCCGCCTCGCTGCCGACCGCGCCTCGGCAGATGACGAACCTGCGCGACACGTCGCGGTCAATCCCCGGGACAGGGGCTGCGAGTTGCGGTGCGCAGTCGTTACCGCTATAAGTCCCGCAAACTTTCGTACCGCTGCAGAAGCCCCGCGCCCGACCATGAGCCAAGCCGATCTCCTCGACCAAGACCCCGTATTCCAGCTCAAGGGCAGCATGCTCGCCATCACCGTGATGGAACTGGCGCACAACGACCTCGAACGCCTGGACGCCCAGCTCGCCGAGAAAGTCGCCCAGGCTCCGGCCTTCTTCAGCAACACGCCGCTGGTGCTGGCGCTGGACAAATTGCCGGAAGGCGAAGGCGAACTGAATCTGGATGCGCTGATGGACGTCTGCCGTCGTCATGGCCTGCGTACCCTGGCGGTACGTGCGGCGCGCGAAAGCGACATCGCTGCTGCCGAGGCGCTAGACCTGCCGGTGTTGCCACCTTCCGGCGCGCGCGAACGCCCCATCGACCCGGCGCCAAAGGCACCGCCGAAGCCGGTGGAGCCGGAGCGCAAACCGACCCGCGTGATCACCACACCGGTACGTGGCGGTCAGCAGATCTATGCCCAGGGCGGCGACCTGGTCGTGCTCGCCCCGGTCAGCGCCGGGGCGGAACTTCTCGCCGACGGCAACATCCATGTTTACGCGCCCATGCGCGGCCGTGCCCTGGCCGGTATCAAAGGCGATGTCACGGCGCGTATTTTCTGCCAGCAGATGGGCGCCGAAATGCTCTCCATCGCCGGTCAATACAAGGTTGCAGAAGACCTGCGCCGCCACCCGCTCTGGGGCGATTCGGTACACGTCAGCCTGTCGGGCGACGTGTTGAACATCACCCGCCTTTGACGGATACTGCGGCCATTTTTCATGGACACAAAAGGAGCGTCTGAAAACCTCGGCAAAGCCACCCGCAACAGGCGAAAACAGGCGCATGCAAGCGATCTGTCATCGACCTTCGCGGCAGCCAAGCAAGGCGTTTTCAGAGGTTCGTCAAAGGGCATCCGGACGCCTCGACCGGCCGACGGATTCCCGCGTTATCTTCATTTCTTAGGGTGAATCACCTTGGCCAAGATCCTCGTAGTCACTTCCGGCAAGGGTGGCGTCGGCAAAACCACCACCAGCGCTGCCATCGGTACCGGCCTCGCCCTGCGCGGGCACAAGACCGTCATCGTCGACTTCGACGTCGGCCTGCGTAACCTCGACCTGATCATGGGTTGCGAACGCCGCGTGGTGTACGACTTCGTCAACGTGATCAACGGCGAAGCCAGCCTGACCCAGGCCCTGATCAAGGACAAGCGCATCGAGAACCTGTTCGTCCTGGCCGCCAGCCAGACCCGCGACAAGGATGCGCTGACCCTCGAAGGCGTCGAGAAAGTCATCGCCGAGCTCTCGGAAACCTTCGACTACGTGGTCTGCGATTCGCCAGCCGGCATCGAGAAAGGCGCCCACCTGGCCATGTACTTCGCCGACGAAGCCATCGTCGTGACCAACCCGGAAGTGTCCTCGGTACGTGACTCCGACCGCATGCTCGGCCTGCTGGCGAGCAAGTCGCGCCGCGCCGAGAAAGGCGAAGACCCGATCAAAGAACACCTGCTGCTGACCCGCTACAACCCCGAGCGCGTCACCAAGGGCGAAATGCTCGGCGTCGAAGACGTCGAGGAAATCCTCGCCATCCGCCTGCTCGGCGTGATCCCCGAATCGCAGGCCGTACTCAAGGCCTCCAACCAGGGCATCCCGGTCATCCTCGACGAGCAGAGTGACGCCGGCCAGGCCTACAGCGACGCCGTCGAGCGTCTGCTCGGCAAGGAAATGCCGCACCGCTTCCTGGACGTGAAGAAGCAGGGCTTCCTGCAAAGACTATTTGGAGGTCGAGAATGAACATCTTCGACTTCTTGCGTTCGCGCAAGAAGGAAACCACAGCCTCCATCGCCAAGGAACGTCTGCAGATCATCGTCGCCCACGAGCGCGGCCAGCGTACCCAGCCGGATTACCTGCCAGCCCTGCAGAAGGAACTGGTCGAGGTGATTCGCAAGTACGTCAACATCGATCAGAAGGACGTACAGGTGGCACTGGAAGATCAGGGCAGTTGCTCGATTCTGGAATTGAACATCACCCTGCCGGATCGTTAAGCGAACCCGGCAACGCTCACGGCGGCTTCGGCCGCCGTGTTCATTTGTAGCCACTGATCCCCTGTAGGAGCGAGCTCTGCTCGCGAATACCGGAAGCCTGCATTCTTTCGCGAGCAGAGCTCGCGCCTACCAGACCGTTGCGAAACACCATGCCGCTAAGCCAGATCGAAATTCTCCACCAGGACGCCGCACTGCTGGTGATCAACAAGCCCACCCTGCTGCTGTCGGTACCTGGCCGCGCCGATGACAACAAGGATTGCCTGGTCACCCGCCTGCAGGAAAACGGCTACCCCGAAGCGCGCATCGTGCATCGACTGGACTGGGAAACCTCGGGCATCATCGTCCTGGCCCGCGATGCGGACAGCCACCGCGAGCTGTCGCGCCAGTTCCACGACCGCGAGACCGAGAAGGCCTACACCGCGCTGTGCTGGGGCCAGCCACAGGCCGATAGCGGCAGCATCGACCTGCCGCTGCGCTACGACCCGCCGACCAAGCCGCGTCACGTGGTCGATCACGAACTGGGCAAACACGCCCTGACGCACTGGCGCATCATCGAGCGCTGCGGTGACTGGTGCCGAGTGGAGCTGACGCCCATTACCGGCCGTTCGCACCAGTTGCGCGTGCACATGCTGTCCATCGGCCATCCGCTGCTGGGCGATCGCCTCTACGCCCACGAGCAGGCCCTCGCCGCCCATGAGCGCCTGTGCCTGCACGCCAGCATGCTCGCCCTCACCCACCCACAAAGCGGCGAGCGTATGCGCTTCGAATGCCCGGCACCGTTTTGATCACCCGCCGTAGGGTGGATGACGCTTTTTCATCCACCGCCCTGACCACAACGACCATCGCCCAATACCCCGCCAGCGCCTAACGGATAGCCTGAAACTATCGCCCCAAACGAGTGCGCAGCCGGCACAGGGCGATGCAAATTGGTTACACTCGCGCCATCGTTGCCCGGAGTCCCTATGCGCGAAGAACTGATCCAAGGCCTGCTCGATTTTCTCAACGCCTCGCCGACCCCCTTCCATGCCACCTCCAGCCTGGCCATGCGCTTGGAAGCTGCGGGTTACCGCCATCTAGACGAACGCGCGCCCTGGCACACCGAGGCCGGCGGTCGCTACTACGTGACCCGCAACGACTCCTCGATCATCGCCTTCAAACTGGGCAAGCGCCCGGCCGTCGAGGGCGGCATTCGCCTGGTCGGCGCACACACCGATAGCCCCTGCCTGCGCGTCAAGCCGAGCCCCGAACTGCAACGTCAGGGCTTTTTCCAGCTCGGCGTGGAAGTCTATGGCGGCGCTCTGCTCGCCCCCTGGTTCGACCGTGACCTGTCGCTGGCCGGCCGTGTGACCTACCGCCGCGACGGCAAGGTCGAGAGCCAGTTGATCGACTTCTACCAGCCCATCGCCGTGATCCCCAGCCTGGCCATCCACCTCAACCGCGAGGCCAATCAGGGCTGGGCGATCAACCCGCAGAACGAGTTACCGCCGATCCTCGCCCAACTTGCCAGCAGTGAAACCGCCGACTTCCGTGCCCTGCTCGCCGAGCAACTGGCCATGGAGCACGACTTCAACCCGGACGCGGTGCTGGACTACGAGCTGAGCTTCTATGACACCCAGAGCGCCGCCATCGTCGGCCTCAATCAGGACTTCATCGCCAGCGCGCGCCTGGACAACCTGCTGTCGTGCTACGCCGGCCTGCAGGCGCTGATCGACTCGGATGACGAGGAAACCTGCGTGCTGGTCTGCACCGACCACGAAGAAGTGGGCTCCTGCTCCGCCTGCGGCGCCGACGGCCCCTTCCTTGAGCAGGTGCTGCGCCGCGTGCTGCCGGAAGGCGATGCCTTCGTCCGCGCCATCCAGCGCTCGCTGCTGGTATCGGCCGACAACGCCCACGGCGTGCACCCCAACTATGCCGACAAGCACGACGGCAACCACGGGCCCAAGCTCAACGCCGGCCCGGTGATCAAGATCAACAGCAACCAGCGCTACGCCACCAACAGCGAAACCGCAGGCTTCTTCCGTCACCTGTGCCTGGAAAACGAAGTGCCGGTGCAGAGCTTCGTGGTGCGCAGCGACATGGGCTGTGGCTCCACCATCGGTCCGATCACCGCCAGCCAGCTAGGCGTGCGCACGGTCGACATCGGCCTGCCCACTTTCGCCATGCACTCGATCCGCGAACTGGCTGGCAGCCATGACCTGGATCACCTGGTGAAAGTGCTGACCGCGTTTTACTCCAGCCCTGAACTGCCCTGAGAGCGAGCCCCGCGATGATCGAACACATCCGCAACAGCCTGCAGGAAGCCCAGCGCGCGCTGGAGGCCTTCCTCGCCAACGAACAGACCCTGGGCAATATCCAGAAGGCCGCCGAACTGCTGGTCGAGAGCTTCGAGCACAAGGGCAAGGCCTTTTCCTGCGGCAATGGCGGCTCGATGTGCGACGCCATGCACTTCGCCGAGGAACTGACCGGGCGCTACCGCAAGAACCGTCCCGGCATCGCCGCAGTGTCGATCAGCGACCCCAGCCATATCAGCTGCGTGGCCAACGATTTCGGTTACGACTTCATCTTCTCGCGCTACATCGAGTCCCACGGCCGCGCAGGTGACGTGTTGATCGCCATCAGCACCAGCGGCAAGAGCCCCAACGTGGTCAAGGCTGCTGAAGCCGCCAAGACGCTGGGCGTGAAGGTGATCGCCCTGACCGGCAAGCCCGGCTCACTGCTGGAAAGCCTGGCCGATGTGTGCATCTGTGCCCCGGGCGGCGACTTCGCCGACCGCGTGCAGGAACTGCACATCAAGACCCTGCACATCCTCATCGAGCTGATCGAGCGCAAACTGAGCCCGCAGAACTACGCTTGAGTGCCAACGGCGGGTTGCACCCGCCCTACGCAGCGCGCAGGCGCTTCGGCGTCAGCCCCAGATAGCGGCGCATCGCCGTGGTCAGGGCGCTCTGACTGGAAAAGCCGCACTCCTCGGCAATCCGCACCAGCGGCAGCTTGCTCTCGCGCAGCAGGCGCGCGGCGCGGTCGAGGCGGGTCTTGAGCAGGTACTGATGAGGCGTCAGGCCGACGCTGTCCTTGAACTGCGCATGGAAATGGCTGGGGCTGAGGCACGCCACCTGGGCCAGTTCGGCGACACTGATGCGCCGCGCCAGGTGCTCGCCGATATAGCCATCGAGACGCTGCAGATCCAGCGCAGTCTGTGGCGGCCGGCGCTGCTCACCGAACAGACGCAGGTGCAGGGCCCGCAGCAACACGCCGCCAATCGAACGCGCCAGAATGGAGTCGCCGCCATAACGCTCCAGCTCGGCGCCGGCATAACTCAGCAAATTCTGAAAATCCGCATCCAGAGCCGGGTAACAGGGCTTCTCGAAGAGGCGCTGGAGCAGTTCCAGGTCTTCGCCGGGCGTATCCTGCTCATCAAGATCGAGGATCAGCATGCGGTTGTCGCCCATGCCGGCGAACTGGTGCGCAGCATCGCCCGGCACCAGGCAAGCACGCATACGGCAGACCTCGCCACCGCGACCGCCCACCTCGAATTCGGCACGGCCGACCAGCGACATCACCAGTTGATGATGATCATGGGCATGGTTATGAGCCTGTTCGTCCAGGCGAATCACTCGGGCTTGCAGCATCGGTCAGGATCCACGACGCGGAACGAGGGTTGCACTTTACCGTTTTTTCGGAGAAAGCGCCGCAACCCGTCGTCGCCAAAGGTTGCACCTTTAGCAACCAAGCCCCTTAAGCCGGCCTGAATACCCCACGAGTGACGAGTCATTCGGCCGAGCAGCGATCCGATCCAGCCTGTCCGCCAGGTGCCGCCATAGCGCCAGGAAACCATTGGCAGGCGTTGAAAACCTCCGCGCCTCGCCCCATGTAGCAGCTAACGTACACGCACAGGTGCTCCATGAACGATCAGGACAACACCCCCGAAGCTGTCGAAGTTCACGTCCAGGCCGATAGCACCGGCCTGGTACTGCCCGCGCAGCAGTTGCCGGACAAGCTCTACATCATCCCCATCCACAACCGTCCGTTTTTCCCCGCTCAGGTACTGCCCGTGATCGTCAACCAGCAGCCTTGGGGACGCACACTGACGCGTGTTGGCAATACCGAACACAAGTGCATGGCGGTGTTTTTCGTCGACACCCCGCCGGACGAACACGGCGAGTTCGATCTGGCCAGCCTGCCCGAGCACGGCACCCTGGTGCGCGTGCACCACGTCAGCGAGGAAGGCGGCAAGCTGCAGTTCGTCGCCCAGGGCCTGACCCGCGTGCGCATCCGGGGCTGGCTCAGCCGCCGTGGCCCGTACCTGGCCGAAGTCGAATACCCCCAGGCGCCGAACGACCCGCGTGATGAGGTCAAGGCCTACGGCATGGCGCTGATCAACGCGATCAAGGAGCTGCTGCCACTCAACCCGCTGTACAGCGAAGAGCTGAAGAACTACCTGAACCGCTTCAGCCCCAACGACCCGTCGCCGCTCACCGACTTCGCCGCCGCCCTGACCACCGCCTCTGGCCAGGAGTTGCAGGAAGTGCTCGACACCGTGCCCATGCTCAAACGCATGGAAAAGGTGCTGCCACTGCTGCGCAAGGAGGTCGAGGTCGGTCGCCTGCAGAAGGAACTGTCCGCCGAGGTGAACAAGCAGATCGGCGAACGTCAGCGCGAGTTCTTCCTCAAAGAGCAGCTCAAGCTGATCCAGCAGGAGCTGGGCATCAGCAAGGACGACAAGAGCGCCGACCGCGAAGAATTCCTCGCCCGCCTGGAAGGCAAGACCCTGCCGGCGCCCGCACAGAAGCGCATCGACGAGGAACTGAACAAGCTGTCGATCCTCGAAGCCGGCTCGCCGGAGTACGCCGTCACGCGCAATTATCTGGACTGGGCCACCGCCCTGCCCTGGGGCATACACGGCGAGGACAAACTCGACCTCGGCCGCGCACGCAAGGTGCTGGACAAGCACCACGCCGGCATGGACGACATCAAGGAGCGCATCACCGAGTTCCTGGCCGTCGGCGCCTTCAAGGGCGAGATTGCCGGCTCCATCGTGCTGCTGGTGGGCCCGCCCGGCGTGGGCAAGACCAGCATCGGCAAGTCCATCGCCGAATCCCTCGGCCGGCCGTTCTACCGCTTCTCGGTGGGCGGCATGCGTGACGAGGCAGAGATCAAGGGCCACCGCCGTACCTACATCGGCGCCATGCCCGGCAAGCTGGTGCAGGCGCTGAAGGAAGCCGAGGTGATGAACCCAGTGATCATGCTCGACGAGATCGACAAGATGGGCACCAGCTACCAGGGCGACCCTGCCTCGGCGCTACTGGAGACCCTCGATCCGGAGCAGAACGTCGAGTTCCTCGACCACTACCTGGATCTGCGCCTGGATCTGTCCAAGGTGCTGTTCGTCTGCACCGCCAACACCCTCGACTCCATCCCCGGGCCACTGCTCGACCGCATGGAAGTGATCCGCCTGTCCGGCTACATCACCGAGGAAAAACTGGCCATCGCCAAACGCCACCTATGGCCCAAGCAGTTGGAAAAAGCCGGCGTGCCGAAGACGCGCCTGTCCATCAGCGATGCAGCGCTGCGCGCGGTGATCGAAGGCTATGCCCGCGAGGCCGGCGTGCGCCAGCTGGAGAAACAGCTCGGCAAGCTGGTGCGCAAGTCAGTGGTGAAGTTGCTGGACGATCCCGAGGCGAAAATCCGCATCGGCGCCAAGGATCTGGAAGACGCCCTCGGCATGCCGGTGTTCCGCAACGAGCGGGTGCTGGCCGGCACCGGGGTGATCACCGGCCTGGCCTGGACCAGCATGGGCGGTGCGACCTTGCCGATCGAGGCGACGCGTATCCACACGCTCAATCGCGGCTTCAAGCTTACTGGCCAGCTCGGCGAGGTGATGAAGGAGTCGGCGGAGATCGCCTACAGCTACGTCAGCTCGCACCTCAAGCAGTTCGGTGGCGACCCGACCTTCTTCGACCAGGCCTTCGTCCACCTGCACGTACCGGAAGGCGCCACGCCCAAGGACGGCCCCAGCGCCGGCATCACCATGGCCAGCGCCCTACTTTCGCTCGCGCGCAACCAGGCGCCGAAGAAAGGCGTGGCCATGACCGGCGAGCTGACCCTCACCGGCCAGGTGCTGCCCATCGGCGGCGTGCGCGAGAAGGTGATCGCGGCGCGCCGGCAGAAGATCCATGAGTTGATCCTGCCGGAGGCCAATCGCGGCAGCTACGAGGAACTGCCGGACTACCTCAAGGAGGGCATTACCGTGCACTTCGCCAAACGCTACAGCGACGTGGCCAAGGTGTTATTCGACTGACCACCCCGCGCACCACACGGCTCGCATGCCGCACCCCGGTGCGGCTATGCTGGGGCCAGGTTTCGTCGACTGGAGTTCGTCATGCACGCCACCTTGCGCCTGCTCACCCTGCCCACCCTGGCCCTGCTCAGCGCCTGCGCCCACCAGTCCGGCACGCTGGAGTTGAGCAAGCAGCGGCAATGCCCGCTGACGCTGGACAAGGGTCAACAACTGATCCTCAGCCTACCGAGCAATCCCACCACCGGTTTTCGCTGGGAAATCCGCGATGGCGCGGAGAAGGTTCTGCGCAGCCTCGGCCCCGAGGTCTACAGCAATCCGGAGGATGCCGGGCTGGTCGGTGCTGGCGGCATGTCCACCTGGCGTTTCACCGCGCGCGAGCCTGGCGAAGGTCGCCTACTGCTGACCTATCAGCAACCCTGGGAGCCGAATGTGCCGCCGGCAGAAACCTTCGAGTGTGAACTGCGGGTGAAGTGAGCAAGCCGAACACGGTAGAGCTTCTGTGGGAGGGGCTTTAGCCGCGACAGCTCGAAATCAGTCGCCGCCAAGGCGCTTCCCGTAGGGCGGGTGCAACCCGCCATCTATTCATGGCGGGTTTCACCCGCCCTACGGGCTGAGGATTTCCCTCGTTTCTCGGCTCAGCTCTTGAGCCGGTAACCGGTCTTGAAGATCCAGCCCACCAGCGCGATGCACAGCGCCAGAAAACCCAGCACCATGGCCAGGCTGACGCCGACGTTGACGTCGGACACGCCGTAGAAGCTCCAACGGAAGGCGCTGATCAGGTACACCACCGGATTGAACAGGGTCACCGTCTGCCAGGCCGGCGGCAGCATGCTGATGGAATAGAACGCACCGCCGAGGAAGGTCAGCGGCGTGACGATCAGCGCCGGGACGATCTGCAGCTTCTCCCAGCCATCGGCCCAGACGCCGATGATGAAGCCGAACAGGCTGAAGGTCAGCGCCGTCAGCACCAGGAATGCCGCCATCCACAGCGGATGCTGAATCTCGAAATCGACGAACAGCCTGGCGGTGAGCAGGATGATGATGCCGAGGATCACCGACTTGGTGGCCGCCGCGCCGACATAACCAATCAGAATCTCCAGGTACGAGACCGGTGCCGAAAGAATCTCGTAGATGCTCCCCGAGTACTTGGGCATGTAGATGCCGAACGAGGCGTTGGAAATACTCTCGGTCAGCAGCGCCAGCATGATCAGGCCGGGAATGATGAAGGCGCCGTAGCTCACGCCGTGCACCTGAGTCATGCTCGCACCGATGGCCGAGCCGAACACCACGAAGTACAGCGAGGTGCTGATCACCGGCGTGGCGATGCTCTGCAGCAGGGTACGCCAGGTGCGTGCCAGCTCGAACAGGTAGATGGCCTTGATGGCATACAGGTTCATGCGCGCGACTCCTTGAGCAGGGACACGAAGATTTCCTCCAGCGAACTCTGGCTCGACTGCAGATCCTTGAAGTCGATGCCGTGCTGAGCCAGGTCACGCAGCAATTCGGCGATACCTGTGTTCTCGTGCTGGGCATCGAAGGTGAACACCAGGGCATGGCCCTGATCGGCCAGCTCCAGGCCATAGCGCGCCAGTTCCGCCGGTACGCAGGACAATGGCTGCTGCAACTGCAGGGTGAGCTGCTTCTTGCCCAGCTTGTGCATCAGCACCTGCTTGTCTTCCACCAGAATGATCCGGCCCTTGCTGATCACCCCGATGCGGTCGGCCATTTCCTCGGCCTCTTCGATGTAGTGGGTGGTGAGGATGATGGTCACGCCGCGCTCGCGCAGACGCCGCACCATGTTCCACATGTCGCGGCGCAGTTCCACGTCGACGCCAGCGGTGGGCTCGTCGAGAAAAAGAATCTGTGGCTCGTGGGAAAGCGCCTTGGCGATCATCACCCGGCGCTTCATGCCGCCGGACAGTTCCATGATCTTGGCGTTGCGTTTGTCCCATAGCGACAGATCCTTGAGCAGCTGCTCCAGGTAGGCCGGGTCGGGCTTCTTGCCGAACAGACCGCGGCTGAACTTGACCGTCGCCCAGACGGTTTCGAACACGTCACTGACCAGTTCCTGCGGCACCAGGCCGATCTGCGAGCGAGCCGCGCGGTAGTCACGGACGATGTCCTTGCCGCCGACCAGCACCTTGCCCTCGCCCGGATTGACGATGCCGCAGATGATGCTGATCAGGGTGGTCTTGCCGGCGCCGTTGGGGCCGAGCAAGGCGAAGATCTCGCCCTGGCGAATCTCCAGATCGATGCCTTGCAGCGCCGGATGCCCAGACGCATAGATCTTGTTCAGTTGCTGGATGGAAATGACCGACTGCACGGTGGATGGCCCCTTGCCTGCGGAAAACGCCACAGTTTACAGGGCTTGCCAGCGCCTGGAGAAAAAACGGCGCACTTGTGGTGCGCCGGGGTGCTGCTGGGAGGGAAGGAACGATTGCACCGCTTGTGACGGGGCAACGATAGGCCAGGCGGCAGGCGCAGCCCGGCGTATGCCGTAGAGGGGGGGGGGCCAACTGAAGCGGCGGGTTGCACCCGCTCTACAATGGAGTCAGCAACCTGCCGGTGGCGATGAAGGCGCGCAGGTTATCCAGCACCAGATCGGCCATCTGCTGGCGCGTCTCGACACTACCGCTGCCGACATGTGGCAGCAGCACCACGTTGTCCAGCTCGCGCAATGCCGCCGGCACCAGGGGCTCGCGTTCGTAGACGTCCAGCCCGGCGCCGCCAATCACCTTGTGCTGCAACGCCGTGATCAGCGCGGCCTCATCGACCACCGAACCGCGCGCGACGTTGATCAGAAAGCCATCCGGGCCCAGCGCTTCGAGTACCTCGGCGTTGATCAGGTGATGGGTGGCCTTGCCGCCCGGACAGGTCAGCACCAGAAAATCCGCCCAGCGCGCCAGCGCCAGCAGATCCGGCTCATGCTGGTAAGGGCTGCCCTCGACCGCACGGCGGTTGTGGTAACGCACCGGCATGGAGAAACCCGAGGCGCGCAAGGCCACTGCCTCGCCGATACGGCCGAGGCCGACGATGCCCAGGCGCTTACCGCTGACCCGACGCGCCAGCGGGAAGCCCGTGGGGCTGTTCCAGGCGCCGCTGCGCACGAAGCGATCGGCCTCGGACAGGCGCCGCGCGCTGTCGATCATCAGGCCCATGGCCAGGTCGGCGACACAGTCGTTGAGCACGTCCGGCGTGGTGCTGAGGACGATGCCGCGATCACGCAGCAGCTCCAGCGGATAGGGGTCGTAGCCCACGCCGAAACTGCAGATCGCACGCAGATTCGGCAGCAGCGCGAGCTGGTCAGCCGTGCAGCCAAAACGGGCCGAGGACACCATGTAGATGAACTGCTCGCCCTGCTCACGCAGGAACGCCAGCGGCTCGGCCTGCTGCCACAGCGCGCTGACCTCGTATTCCTCCGCCAGCTCGCGGTTGAAACGCTCGCTCAGCGGGCCGATCTGCAGCACCTTGGGTTTGCTCATGAGGCCTCCTGTTTAGGTTGTGCCATTTACAGCAATTTGCCCGGGTTCATCAGCCCGGCCGGATCCAGCGCCTGCTTGACGCGAGCCATCAACTCCAGCTCCAGCGGCGCCTTGTAGTGCTGCGCGGCCAGGCGCTTGGACTGGCCCAGGCCATGTTCGGCACTGATGCTACCGGCATAACGCAGGGTCTGATCGTAGATCACCCGCATGATCGCCTCGGCCTGCGCCTTGAATGCGGCATCCTCGGCTTCGACTGGCTTGCTGATGTTGTAGTGCAGGTTGCCGTCGCCCACGTGCCCGTAGGCCACGATGCGCACACCGGGAAACATCTGCTGCAACGCCTGATCGGTACGCGCGATGAAGTCGGGAATACGGCTAACCGGCACGCTGATGTCGTGCTTGAGGCTTGGCCCCTCGTGATTCTGCGCCTCCGAGATGCCTTCGCGCAGCGCCCACAAGGCGCGCACCTGCGCATCGCTGGCAGCGACCACGGCATCCAGCGCCACGCCCTGCTCGAAGGCAGCGCCGAGGCCCTCTTCCAGCAACTCGTTCAAGGACGCGTTGGGCTGGGTGTCGCTCAGCTCGATCAGCACATACCAGGGATGCGTCTCGGCGAACGGATCACTGACACCGGTGACATGGCGCAGGACGAACTCGACGCTTTGCCGCGACATCAGCTCGAAGCCGGTCAGGCGGTCGCCACACAAACCACGCATCTGCCCGATCAGCTCGACGGCCGCTTGCGAGCTGGGCAGCGCCACCCAGGCAGTGGTCAGGCTACGCACCGCGGGGAACAACTTGAGGACGGCGGCGGTGATGATGCCCAGGGTGCCCTCGCTGCCGATGAACAGATGTTTGAGATCGTAGCCGGTATTGTCCTTGCGTAACCCGCGCAGGCCGTCCCAGATGCGCCCGTCGGGCAGCACCACTTCCAGCCCCAGGGCCAGGTCGCGCATATTGCCGTAGCGCAGCACCGCGGTACCGCCAGCATTGGTCGCCAGGTTGCCGCCGACCGTGCAGCTACCCTCGGCGCCCAGCGACAGCGGGAACAGCCGGCCGACCTCGGCAGCGGCCTCCTGCAACTGCTGCAGGATCACTCCCGCTTCGACGGTGATGGTTTCATTGCCCACGTCCACTGCGCGGATGCGCTTCATGCGCGTCAGCGACAGAACGACCTGCGCTCCAGAGTCGTCCGGAATCGAGCCGCCGCACAGGCCGGTATTGCCGCCTTGTGGCACCAGGGCGACGCCGGCCTGCGCGCACAAACGCACCACGGCGGCAACTTCCTCGGTCGAAGCCGGGCGCAGCACGGCAGCCGCCCGGCCACGGTAGGCACCGCGCCAGTCACTCAGGTAGCTCTGCATGCGCTCGGCGTCAGTGATCAGGCCAGCCTCGCCGACCGCCTCGCTCAACGCCTCAAGCAGATCATCGGGCAGGCTGCGCATCTCAGGTCACCGGCGCCGGGTTGAACAGCACCAGGTCGTTGTGCAGGCGCAGGTGCTCGGCGCAGGTCTGCTTGCGACCGCTGGCCACGTCCAGGTAGAGCTGGAAGATATGCCAGCCCATTTGCTCCAGCGTCATGCGCCCGGAGACGATCTGCCCGGCGTCGACGTCGATCAGATCCGGCCAGCGCTCAGCCAGCTGGGTACGCGTGGCCACCTTGATCACCGGCACCATGGACAGGCCATAGGGCGTGCCGCGACCGGTGGTGAAGATGTGCAGGTTCATACCCGCCGCCAGTTGCAGGGTGCCGCAGATGAAGTCGCTGGCAGGCGTGGCGCAGAACCACAAGCCCTTGCCACGAATGCGCTCGCCCGGCGCGACCACGCCGGCAATCGGGCTGTTGCCGGACTTGGCAATGGAGCCCATGGCTTTCTCGACGATGTTGTTCAGCCCGCCCTTCTTGTTGCCCGGCGTGGTGTTGGCACTGCGGTCGGCCATGCCGCGCTGCAGGTAGCGGTCGTACCAGTCCATCTCGCGGATCAGCGCATCGGCCACCTCGACACTGGCGGCGCGCGGAGTCAGCAAGTGGATGCCGTCACGCACTTCGGTGTTCTCGGAGAACATCACGGTGGCGCCGGCGCGCACCAGCAGGTCGGCGGCCACGCCGAGCGCCGGGTTGGCGGTGATGCCGGAGAAGGCATCGCTGCCGCCGCACTGCATGCCGACCACCAGCTCGGCAGCCGGTACGGTCTCGCGGCGACGCTGATCGAGCACCTTCAGACGCTCCTCGATCATGCCCATGATCTGCTCGACCATGCCGGTGAAGCCGGTGCCGGAATCCTGCAGGCGGAACAGCCAGTCTTCCTCGTCCATGCCATTGGTGAGCTGGTCGCCATCCATCAACTGGTTGGCCTGCAGCTTCTCGCAGCCGAGGCTGATCACCAGCGCCTGGCCACCGAAGTTGGGGTTGCGGCTGATGTTGTACAGGGTGCGGATCGGCACCACCGCGTCCGGTGCGTTGATCGCCACGCCGCAGCCGTAGCTGTGCGATAGCCCCACCACGTCGTCAACGTTGGGGTACTTGGGCAGGACTTCCTTGCGCACGCGCTCGACCACGTGATCGAGCACGCCGACCACGCACTGCACCGTGGTGGTCACACCGAGGATGTTACGAGTGCCGACGCTGCCGTCCGGGTTGCGGAAGCCCTCGAAGGTATAGCCTTCCAGCGGCTCGCCAGGTGCGGTCTTGAGGGTCGCCTTGGGCAGGTTGTCCAACACCGGCGGCTCGGGCATGCGCAACACCTGCTCGGTGACCCAACTGCCGGCGGCGATGGATTTGAGCGCATAGCCGATGACCTCGCCATAACGCACCACCTCGCCACCTTCGGCGATATTCACCAGCGCCACCTTGTGGCTCTGCGGGATGCCCTCGATAGCCGTCAGGCCATCGTCAAACTGGCCGCCTGCGGCAACGCCCTGGTCATTGACCACCACGCCGACGTTGTCGGTCGGGTGCAGGCGGATGTAACGGGGCGAATCCTGATGGGGAATCAACTGCATGACGCTTGCTCCTGTTGTGCGTTCAGGATGCCGAGCCGGACGTGGCGTCCAGCTCGACCCTGTGAATACGGCCGACGATCAGGCCGAAACTGACGACCGCCAGCAGGGCATTGAGGCCGACATAGACCAATGCCCCATCGAAAGAACCGCTATGGCTGACCAGGTAACCGATGATGATCGGCGTGGTGACGGCCGCCAGATTGCCGAAGGTGTTGAACAGCCCGCCGGACAAGCCAAGTATCTGCCGGGGCGAGGTGTCGGCCACCAGCGTCCAGCCCAGCGACCCGAGGCCCTTGCCGAAGAAGGCCAGGGCCATCAGCGCCACCACGGCGGCGTCGCTGTCGACGAAAATGCATAGCACCACCGCGCTCGACAGCAGCAGGCCGAACACCATCGGCAGCTTGCGCGCCAGGGTCAGCGAATGACCGCGACGCAGCATGCCGTCGGACAGCAGCCCGCCGAGCACGCCACCGACGCAACCGCTGATGGCCGGCAAGGCGGCGGCGAAACCGGCGCCGAGAATGCTCATGCCGCGCGCCTGCACCAGGTACACGGGAAACCAGGTGAGAAAGAAGTAGGTAATGGCGTTGTTGCAATACTGGCCAAGGTAGATGCCGATCATGGTGCGCTGGCGCAGCAGCAGGCCCAGGTAGCGCCACTGCAAGCCGCCGCTACCGCCGCGCAGCCCTTCCAGATCGATCAGCGCCCCGCCCTGCTCCAGATGGGCCAGCTCGGCTGCACCAATACGTGGATGCTGACGCGGGCCATGCAGCTGTTTGAGCCAGACGAACGACAGCGCCAGCCCCAGGCAACCGAGCACGATAAATACCGATTGCCACCCCAGGGTTTGCACCACCCAACCCATCAAGGGTGCGAACAGCGCGGTGGCGGCATACTGCGCCGAACTGGAAATGGCCGTGGCGGTGGCGCGCTCGGCAGTGGGAAACCAGGAAGCGGTGATCCGCGCATTACCGGGAAAGCACGGCGCGCTGGCAAAGCCCACCAGCAGCCGCAGCAGAAACATCGAGGTTACCGCCCAGGTTGTCGGCAGCCAGCCGACGAAGCCTTGCAGCAGGGTCAGCACCGACCAGATGAACAGCGCCAGGGTATACACCGGCTTGGTGCCGAAGCGGTCGAACAGCCAGCCACCCGGTATCTGCCCGATCACATAAGCCCAGCCAAAGGCCGAGAAGATATAGCCAAGCGTCACCGCGTCGATGCCCAGGCCAGCCTGCATCGCCGAGCCGGCGACCGACAGACTGGAGCGATCGGCAAAGGTGATGGTGGTGACCAGAAACAGCATCAGCAAGATGCTGTAGCGCACACGACCCGGTTTGGCATCTGGCATCGGCAAGGCTCGTGAGACAACAGGAAAGGCTAAGCCCGTAGGTGAGCAGGACACCCGTAGGGCGGGCCGGGCGGCGCTCCGCTTCAGCCCACCGATTGTAGTCACGGTGGGCTAAAGCCCACCCTACAGGACTGCGGGCTTGGCTCAACGCACCAGGCAGGGCTTCTTGTTATTGAAAGTCCAGCCGGGGATCAGGTACTGCATGGCCACTGCGTCGTCACGCGAACCCAGACCTTTGGCCTGATACAGCTCGTGCGCCTTGGCCAATGCATCCCAATCCAGCTCGACGCCGAGGCCCGGCGTCTTCGGCACCTGCACCAGGCCACCCTCGATACGCAGCGGGTTGCGCGTCAGGTACTGGCCGTCCTGCCAGATCCAGTGGGTATCGATGGCGGTGACTCGCCCCGGCGCAGCAGCGGCGACGTGGGTGAACATGGCCAGGGAGATGTCGAAGTGGTTGTTGGAGTGCGAACCCCAGGTCAGGCCCCAGTCGTTGCACATCTGCGCCACGCGCACTGAACCGGCCATGGTCCAGAAGTGCGGGTCGGCCAGCGGAATGTCCACCGATTGCAGGGAGATGGTGTGGCCCATCTGCCGCCAGTCGGTGGCGATCATGTTGGTCGCGGTGGGCAGGCCGGTGGCGCGACGGAACTCGGCCATCACCTCACGACCGCTGTAGCCGTTCTCGGCGCCGCACGGGTCTTCGGCATAGGCCAGCACGCCATGCAGGTCGCGGCACAGGGCGATGGCCTGATCCAGCGACCAGCCGCCATTGGGGTCAAGCGTCACACGGGCATTGGGGAAGCGCACGGCCAGGGCACGAATGGCCTCGACCTCGGCCTCGCCATGCAGCACACCGCCCTTGAGCTTGAAGTCGTTGAAGCCATAGCGCGCGTGCGCGGCCTCGGCCTGGCGGACGATGGTTTCCGGGGTCATTGCGGTCTGGTTGCGCACGCGCTCCCAGGTGTCATCGGCATCGCGCTCATCGCGGTAGCCGAGATCGGTCTTGTCCTTGTCTCCGACGAAGAACAGATAGCCGAGCATTTCCACCGCATCGCGCTGCTGGCCTTCGCCAAGCAGGGCCGCCACTGGCACACCGAGGTGCTGACCGAGCAGGTCGAGCAGCGCCGACTCCAGCGCGGTAACGGCATGAATGGTGATGCGCAGATCGAAGGTCTGCAGACCACGGCCGCCGGAATCACGATCAGCGAAGGCACGACGTACCTGGTTGAGCAGCGCGTTGTAGTTGCCGACCGGCTGGCCGACGAGGATCGAGCGGGCGTCGTCGAGGGTCTTGCGGATGCCCTCGCCGCCGGGGACTTCGCCGACACCGACATGGCCGGCGCTGTCCTTGAGAATGAGGATGTTGCGGGTGAAGTAAGGACCGTGGGCACCGCTCAGATTGAGCAGCATGCTGTCCTGACCGGCGACCGGTACGACTTGCAGCTCGGTGATCAGCGGAGTGCCGACAGCGGCAGGAATCTGTGAAGTCATGAGCGTTACCCTGTTGTTCTTGTGCGGGTTCGACAATGGTTCAACATCGTCGCGCCGGGCCTGCCGGCGCGCGACTGGGCCGCTCACCGAAGCGAGCGGCCACCTGCGGTGTTACTGCGCGCCTTGCGCTTCGACCAGCTTGGCCAGGGCTTCGTACTCTTCCGGCAGCAGATCGGTCAGCGGCGCACGTACCGGGCCGGCATCGTAACCGACGATCTTGGCACCGGCCTTGACGATGCTCACGGCATAGCCGGCCTTGCGGTTACGAATGTCCAGGTACGGCAGGAAGAAATCGTCGATCAGCTTGCCGACGGTGGCGTGATCATCCGCTGCGATGGCCTTGTAGAACGCCATGGCGGTTTTCGGAATGAAGTTGAACACAGCCGAGGAATACACCGGCACACCCAGGGCCTTGTAGGCCGCTGCGTAGACTTCAGCGGTCGGCAGGCCGCCGAGGTAAGTCAGGCGCTCGCCCAGGCGACGACGGATCGACACCATCAGCTCGATGTCACCCAGGCCGTCCTTGTAGCCGATCAGGTTCGGGCAACGCTCGGCGACCTGCTCCAGCAGGTTGGCGTTGAGGCGGCAGACGTTACGGTTGTAGACCACCACGCCGATCTTCACCGACTTGCACACCTGCTCGACGTGGGCGGCAACGCCGTCCTGCGAGGCTTCGGTCAGGTAGTGCGGCAGCAGCAGCAGCCCCTTGGCGCCCAGGCGCTCGGCTTCCTGCGCCATCTCGATGGCAACGCGGGTCGGGCCGCCAACGCCAGCCAGGATCGGTACGGACTTCTCGCAGGTGTCCACGGCGGTCTTGATCACAGCGCTGTATTCGTTCGGCGCCAGGGAGAAAAACTCGCCAGTACCGCCGGCAGCGAACAGGGCGGACGCACCGTACGGCGCCAGCCACTCGAGGCGGCGTACATAGCCAGCCGGGTTGAAATCACCAGCGGCATCGAAGTCGGTCACCGGGAAAGACAGCAGACCAGAGGAGAGGATGGACTTCAGTTCTTGTGGATTCATTATGCGAACACCCTGTAAAGCGAGTTGTGAGAAATGGCGTCAGCCGCAGCTGTAGAGATACGTTATCGTACAACAACAAAAAAAACACCAGTTTTTGCATTCGCCGTTCGTCGAAGCCTTCCGCTTAATCCCAACGCTCTGCGTGCGTCCCAGTGTTTTCAGGGGAAAGCCATATGCAGAGCAGCTTCTACCACAGCCGCCGAATGAATGGCAGCGCAATCATCGTCGAGTCAAACAGCGTTGACAGCCTCGGATCGGGCTGGTACTAATTTCGCCAAGTCATACGACAACCTATGACATTCCAATAAAAACAAGCGAGGCCCAGGTCATGTCACCGACCTTCACTGCCACCCTGCCCTGCCATCGCGCGGCTCCTCACCGCGATGCCAGCAGCCGACTGACCAGCGCGTCCTGCGCAGGCTTCGTTGCCGTTTTTGCCCACGCCTTCATGTGCAGCAGCGAGGATCGTCTGCTGATCCCGGCGCACGACTGAACCGCCCCTTCGCCATTGCGGCCAAGGGCCGCGCCAGTTTTGGAGCCCCAGCCAAGATGTACGAAGCCTCCCGCCATAGCACGCCGCAGATCGTCGAAATGCAGGTCATTCCGGTCGCCGGGCATGACAGCATGCTGCTCAATCTGTGTGGCGCCCATGCCCCCTATTTCACCCGCAACCTGGTATTGCTCAAGGACAATGCCGGCAACACCGGTTGCGGCGAAGTGCCGGGCGGTGAAGGGATCCGTCAGGCGCTGGAGCGCTGCCGCGAAAAGGTGATTGGCCAACAGATCGGCCGCTACAACCGCATTCTCAATAGCCTGCGCCAAACCATCGCCGGCCCGGCCAAGGGGCCGCAGACCACTCAGCATCAGGTCACCTCGGAATCCGAAGCACGCGTACTCAAGCAGCCGCACGAGATCAACCTGCGCCTGGACAACGTGATCACCGCAGTCGAAGCCGCGCTGCTCGACCTGCTCGGCCAGCACCTGGGCGTACCTGCCTGCGAACTGCTTGGCAGCGGCCAGCAGCGTGATCAGGTGCCGATGCTCGCCTACCTCTTCTATATCGGTGACCGTCAGCGTACCGACCTGCCCTACCTGGCCGGCAAAGGCTCGGCGGACGACTGGTACCACCTGCGCCATCAGGCCGCAATGACACCGGAGGCCATCGCCCGCCTGGCCGAAGCGGCGCATGCGCGCTACGGCTTCAACGACTTCAAGCTCAAGGGCGGTGTGATGCGCGGCACCGAGGAGATGGACGCGATCCGCGCGATCAAGGCGCGCTTCCCTGACGCCCGCGTCACCCTCGACCCCAATGGCGCCTGGTCGCTGGACGAGGCCATCGCCCTGTGCCAGGGCCAAGGTCATGTGTTGGCCTACGCCGAAGACCCCTGCGGCCCGGAAAACGGCTACTCGGGCCGCGAGGTGATGGCCGAGTTCAAGCGCGCCACCGGCATTCCCACTGCCACCAACATGGTCGCCACCGACTGGCGGCAGATGGGCCACTCGCTGCGCCTGGAAGCCGTCGACATCCCTCTGGCCGACCCGCACTTCTGGACCATGCAGGGCGCCGTGCGCCTCGGCCAGGTCTGTGAAGAGTTCGGCCTGACCTGGGGCTCGCATTCGAATAACCACTTCGACATTTCCCTGGCCATGTTCACCCATGCTGCCGCAGCCGTACCGGGCCGTGTCACCGCCATCGATACCCATTGGATCTGGCAGGAAGGCGAGGAGCGCCTGACCCGCGAGCCGCTGCAGATCATCGGTGGCCAGGTGCAGGTATCGGACAAGCCAGGCCTGGGTATCGAGCCGGACATGGAGCGGATCATGGCCGCCCACGCGCTTTACAAGAAGGTGGCCAACGGCGCGCGCGACGACGCCATGGCCATGCAGTACCTGGTTCCGGGTTGGCAATACGACCCGAAACGTCCCAGCCTCGGTCGTGACTGACTCACGCGACCTCAATCCCCCACCCGGAGCATTCCAATGAAAAAAACATTCCGCGCCTCCCTCCTCTCTGCCGTCGTCGGCATCGGTGCCCTGGTCAGCCACGCGGCTACCTTCGCCGATGAGGTCAAATGGCCGACTCGTCCGATCCAGGTGGTGGTCATCGCCAACCCCGGCGGCGACACCGACTTCAACGCCCGCATGATGGCCAAGTACTTCAACCAGATCACCGGCAAGACCATGGTGGTGACCAACGTCGCTGGCGGTGGCGGCACCCTGGCGGCCGAACAGGTCAAGGGCGCAGCACCGGATGGCAACACCATCCTCTTTACCCACCCAGGCCAGTTGATCGTCAACGAAGTCGCCGGGCTGACCCAGGACAGCTATGAAACCTTCGATGTCGCCTGCATCGCCGGTGTCGATAAAAGCACCGTGTTCGTCGCCTCCAAGCAGGCTGGCGTCAACAACATGCAAGAGCTGATCGACAAGTCCAAGGCCAATCCGGGCAGCGTCACCTATGGCACCGAGATGGGCAGCTTCTCCCACCTGCAGGGCCTGATGCTGGAGAAACTGGCCGGTATCAAGCTGAAGATGGTCGATGGCGGCACCGTATCGGATCGCGTGGTCGGCATGCTCGGCGGCCGTCTGGGCATGGGCGCCATCACTTACGGGTCGGTGCAGGACTATGTTCAGGGCGGGCAGATGGTCGCGTTGGGCCAGCCTAACGCCGAGCGTAACCCGATGATCGGCGACGTACCGACCCTCAAGGAACAGGGCCTGGATATCACCATGGACAAGCCGTACGTGGTCGCCTTCCCAAAAGGTACCGACCCGGCCATCGTCAAGAAGATGTCTGACCTGATGAAGCAGATCACCGAAGTGCCGGAGTACGCCGAGGATCTGAAGAAGTTCAAGCAGCCGGTCGCCTTCTACGCCACCGAAGATGCCAAGGCCATCCTGGCCAAGACCCGCAATGACTTCATGCAGTTCAAGGATGATCTGCGCAAGGCCAAGTAAGCCCCAAAGTGCTGCCGCCCCGCCTGATGCGGGTCGGCAGTGCACCTCAGAACATCGAGGCATGTGATGAGCACCCTGAACAAGAAAGAACTGATCATCGGCGTCGCCATGCTGGCCGCCAGCATCGGCTACATGCTGATGAGCTACCAACTGCCCGGACACCAGGGCGTAGACGCCGCGACCGTTCCCGTCCTGCTTTCCGGCCTGCTGCTGTTGCTGGGCGTGATGCAACTGTTCAGCGCCTTTGCCAGCAAGGCAGTGCAGAGCACCGAAACGTCCGCCCAACAAGCGGAGGAAGACGGCGAAGCAGCAGCACCTGAAATCGTCGAACCCAAGACGGTCATCAAGACCCTGGTTCTGATCCTCGCCTACATGGCCCTGCTCGGCCCGATTGGCTTCCCGATCATGACCGCGCTGTACCTATACCTGCAGTTCATCGTGCTGACGCCGGTGAACCAGAAAGTCCGTCACCTGACCTACGCCCTGATCGCCGTGATCAGCTCGGCCGTCATCTTCCTGCTGTTCCGCGAGGCCTTCGACCTGTTGCTGCCCGCTGGCCTGCTGAACAACTTCCTCTGAGGATCGACCATGCTCGAATTACTGCAGCAAGGCTTCGGTGCCGTCTTCTCTGTCCATATCATGCTGCTGATGGCCATTGGCGTAGCCGTGGGTATCGTCTTCGGCGCGGTGCCCGGCTTGTCCGCCACCATGGCCGTGGCCCTGTGCCTGCCGCTGACCTTCACCATGGGCCCCCACGCGGGCCTGTCGCTGTTGGTGGCCCTGTTCATCGGCGCCACCTCCGGAGGTCTGATCTCGGCGATCCTGTTGAAAATACCCGGTACACCCTCCTCCATCGCCACGGTCTTTGACGGTGGCCCGATGATGGAAAAAGGCGAAGGCGTGAAGGCGCTCGGCGTCGGTATCGTGTTCTCCTTCCTTGGCACCATCTTCAGCATCGTCGCGCTGATGTTCATCGCCCCGCAGTTGGCCAAGGTGGCACTGAGCTTCGGCCCGCATGAATACTTCGCCATCGCCGTATTCTCCCTGACCCTGATCGCCACCCTGTCGGCCGGCTCCATGATCAAGGGGCTGTTCGCCGGCGCGCTGGGTATCGCCGTGTCCACCGTCGGTATCGCCCCGGTCGAAGCCATCCGCCGCTTCACCTTCGATTTCAGTGAGCTCAACGGCGGTTTCTCCATGCTCACGGTGATGATCGGCATGTTCGCCGTGGCCGAAATCATCAAGGTCGCCGAAACCGGCCGTCACGCCGTGCAGGGCAAGGCCAAGTCGGTGAGCATGAAGAACATCAAGGGCTTCGGCTTCTCGCTCAAGGAGTTCCGCGAGCAACTGCCCAACGCTGGCCGCTCCGGCCTGATCGGCCTGGGCATCGGTATCCTGCCGGGCATTGGTGCAGGCACCTCGAACCTGGTGTCCTACATCATCGCCAAGAAGCGTGCGAAGGACGGCCACACCTACGGCAAGGGCAACATCGGTGGCGTGGTCGCCAGCGAGACCGCCAACAACGCCGGTATCGGGGGCGCCATGTTGCCGCTGATGACGTTGGGCATCCCTGGTGACACCGTTACCGCGATCATGCTCGGCGGCTTCCTGATCCACGGCATCCAGCCCGGCCCGCTGCTGTTCATCAGCCAGGGACCGCTGGTGTACACCATCTTCGCCGCCCTGATCGTCGCCACCTTCATGATGCTGTTCATGGAGTTCTACGGCCTGCGCCTGTTCATCAAGCTGCTCGATGTGCCCAAGCACATCCTGCTGCCGATCATCCTGGTGCTGTGCGTAGTCGGTGCCTTCGGCCTGTCCAGCCGCCTGTTCGACGTATGGTCGATCCTGCTGTTCGGTCTGCTCGGCTACGGTTTCGTCAAGGCGGGCATGCCGGCAGCGCCGTTCATCATCGGCTTCATCCTCGGGCCGATGGCGGAAACCAACCTGCGCCGTGGTCTGATGCTCTCCGATGGCAACTTCGCCGACTTCTTCACCAACCCCATCGCCGGCACCTTCCTTGGCCTGGCGCTGGCGTTCGTGCTCTGGCAGGTGTTCAGCGCGCTACGTCCCAAACCCAGCGCCATCAACGAGATCCTGCGTACCTGATCCACCTCACCGCCCCCTCTGCTCAGGGGGCGGTTTCTTTTCCGTCCCGTTATCCCTCAAGCGCTCTAGAACCATGTCTAGAGCGGCTTGAAGCGGATAATGGACGTCTGCATTGATCCAGGTCTAATCTAATCCATCACTTGATTGATACCTGGATTGAATCAATGTTCGACCTCGCCCAACTGCGCTGCTTCACCACTCTGGCTGCAGAGTTGAATTTCCGCCGCGCCGCCGAACGCCTGAACATGACCCAGCCGCCGCTGAGCCGGCAGATCCAGCTGCTCGAACACCAACTGGGCGTGACGCTGCTCACCCGCAGCACCCGTTCGGTCGCGTTGACGGCGGCCGGGCGCGCCTTCTTCGTCGAAGCTCAAGCACTGCTCGACCAGGCCCATCGCGCCGCGCAAAGCGCCCGTCTGGCTGCCATCGGTGAAAGCGGTTCGCTGAATATCAGCTTCGTCGCCAGCGCGGTGTACGACGTACTGCCACGGGCGATCACCACCGCCAAGCGCGAACGCCCCGGCGTGGATATCGCCCTGCAGGAAATGAGTACCTTCGAGCAGGTGCAGGCATTGCGCGCCCGGCGCGTCGACCTGGCCATCGTACGGGCACCGTTGCAGCAACCGGGCCTGGTCAGCGAATGCCTGCTGCGCGAACCCTTCGTGCTGGCCGCCCCGGCCGATCATCCCCTGGCGCAACACGAACGCCCGACCCTGGAAATGCTCCATGGCCAGCCCTTCATTCTCTATGCGCATACGGCCTGGCAGCCGTTCAACGAACTGCATACCGGCCTGTTTCGCGCCAGCGGCATCCAGCCGGAGTTCGTTCAGTCGCTGGGCTCGACCCTGACCATCCTGTCGCTGGTCAACGCCGGCATGGGACTGGCGCTGGTGCCACGTAGCGCCAGCGCCATTCGCTTCGAGCAGGTGCGCTTCCGCGATATCGCGCTGCCCCAAGGCGTGTGCGGCGAGCTGCATCTGGTCTGGCGCGACGACAACGACAACCCCGCATTGCCAGCAGTGATCGATGCAGTGCGCCAGGCCGCTCGCGAGATTTATCCGCCTAGCTGACCACTCAGGCGCGCTTGCCAACCTCGGCCTGCTGCACTGTCCAGGCGGCCACCTGCTCGCTCAGGCTCAAGCCCAGGCCCGGACGAGTCGGCACCAGCATGCGCCCGTCACGAATCTCCAGGCGCTCGTTGAACAGTGGCTCCAGCCACTCGAAGTGCTCGACCCAGGGCTCGCGCGTATGGCTGGCGGCCAGGTGCACGTGCAGCTCCATGGCGAAGTGCGGCGCCAGGGTCATGCCGGCCTGCTCGGCCAGGGTCTGCACGCGCAGGTACGGCGTGATACCACCAACGCGCGGCGCATCGGGCATGAGGAAATCGGCGCCGCGCTGACGAATGAACTCCCAGTGCTCCGCCGGGCTGGTGAGCATCTCGCCGGTGGCAATCGGCGTATCGAACTGACGCACCAGCTCGGCGTGGCCTTCGGCGTCGTAGCAATCGAGCGGTTCCTCGATCCAGATCAGATCGAAGGGTTCCAGGCGACGGCACATGCGTCGTGCGGTCGGACGATCCCACTGCTGGTTGGCATCGACCATCAGCGGGAAGCTCTCGCCCAGATGCTCACGCACGGTGCTGACGCGGTGGATATCCAGCGCCCAGTCGGGCTGGCCGACCTTGAGCTTGATGCCGCCGATGCCCTTCTCGCGGGAGATATCGGTGTTCTTCAGCAGTTGGTCGAGCGGCGTGTGCAGAAAGCCGCCGGAGGTGTTGTAGCAGCGCACCGAATCACGATGGCTACCGAGCAGACGTGCCAGCGACAGGCCACTGCGACGCGCCTTGAGATCCCACAGGGCGACGTCGAAGGCGCCAATGGCCTGAGTCGCCAGGCCGCTACGCCCAACCGACGCGCCGGCCCAGCACAGCTTGTCCCACAGCTTGGCGATATCACTGGGGTTCTCGCCGATCAGATTCGGCGCCACCTCCAGGGCATGGGCGAACTGCCCAGGGCCACCAGCGCGCTTGGAATAGCTGAAACCCAGACCGCGATGACCGTCACGGGTCTCGATCTCGGCGATCAGGATGGCGATCTCGGTCATCGGCTTCTGCCGGCCGGTCAGCACCTTGGCATCGCTGATCGGGTTGGCCAGCGGTAGCGCCACCGAGCGCAGGCTCAGCCAGACGATGCGGTCGTCATCGGCACAGACAGGGTTGGATCGATCATTCATGCAAACCTCCTCGGAATGGACAACCGACGACCCAACGGGGCCGCCGAAAATGAGCAACCCGATTCAGGCTACGATGATTGCGCAATCATTCAAGGACGTTCTGAGGGATGAAGAGAGGCTCGGAGCATTGGGACGACCAGTCCACCTGATCAGCAAAGATGCACTACCTACTACGAACATCAAAGATGTCGAGCCTGTTGGAGATGTTGTGAAGACCACAGCAGACCGGTGCCTCCGGCCAGCATTACCTCGTAGCAAAAATTACTACCCGCAATTTTTCGTACCGATCAACTCGCATATTTTGTGTTCGGATAAAAACCGTTTTATGAAAAGCGTCCAGTAAGGATTGCCTGAACACCGGGCCGACTGGCCAGCTAAACACCAATTAGCTGCTCGACTCACCAAATTGAACAATGTACGGCGAGGCTCGAAGATAGGCAAGTCAGACTAGCGAAATACCAGTTTTTTAGACATCGCTCACAATAACAAAGGACGACAGACTCATCTCACCAAAGAAAAATCTGCCCCCCCTTTTCGCTCTCTAAATTCTATATATCCGGTTCAACCCATTTACCAAATGCGTAAATCGCAATATTTCCACTATCCGTCACTCGCAATGTGGGACTGAATTGCAGTACATCTTTCCTACCGAACAAGTCCCAATAGGTCATTGCTCCGCCGCATACAAAGCCCGAAGCTCTTTGCTGGCCTAGAGCGCCACACGAAATAGTAGACATACTGGTATGGATCACAGGCCCGATATCGAGCTCCAAGATGCCCTCTTTTATCAGCTGTCGATTATAAGCCTTAATAGTTTTAGCAATATCAGCCGTCGAAGGCATCCATTCAGGGCATACATCAGGCGACTCGCTTCTGCAATTATCTGAATCGGCCCACGAGGACTGTGTAAACAGAAGCAGGGTAGTCCAGATGAAAAGCAGTGCACACTTATTACTTAGAAAAAGCATTGGGGCGTTCCTTCGTCCAATCAACATTTAAAGAGCAGCGTCTCGCTAATGCTCTCATTAAGCAACAAGGCAACAGCCTTGGGCTGGCAGATTAATACCTAGTGACTGTGAAACTCAAGACTCGAAAGGAGAAGACGTACAAGCAGAAGCAGATCAGAGTAGCTGCAACAATTGCAATTCCATACAACGCCATCGCATACAAGCTTCACCCACTCCCCCGCCCCACCAGCTCGAACCCCACATCCAGCCTGAATGGCTGGCGCGCCAGAGCCGGTTCGGCGATGCGGGCCAGCAGTGCCTCGGCGATGGCGTTACCGATGCGCGGACCGTCGATACGGATGGTGGTCAGCGGTGGATGGCTGTGTGCGGCGCTGGAGAGATCGCCGAAGCCGATGACCGCCAGATCCTCCGGTACGCGCAGGCCACGACTGGCGGCCTCGGCCAGTACGCCCTGGGCCAGGGTGTCGGAACTGCACACCACCACATCACCGGCCCGCCCGTCCTTTAGCAACCTGGCACAACCTTCACGACCGACCGCGAGGGTCGCCGGGGCAGGTAGTATCTGTGCGCCAAGCAGTTCGACGCCCTGTGAAGCCAACGCCTGCGCCAGGCTGCGGTAGCGACGCAGACCGCGCGGGTCGTCGAGGGTGGCCACCGAAATACGCCGATAGCCCTTGCCGACTAAATAATCTGCCACGGCCTGGCCCACCGCTTCGTGGGAAAAACCAATCTGCATGTCCAGCGGTTTGGCCGATAAGTCCCAGGCCTCGACCACGGGAATGCCAACCCGAGCCAGGCGCTCGCGGCTGGCCTGGGTGTGCTCCGTGCCGGTGAGCACGATGCCGTCTGGCCGGCGGCCGAGCACGGCTTCGAGCAGCGCCTCTTCCTGCTCCGGGCTGTAACCGGTCAGCCCCAGCAGGGTCTGGTAGCCGGCGGCCGCCAGGCGATCCGTCAGCGCCTGCACCGTATCAGCAAAGATCGAGTTGGCGATGGTCGGCAGAAAAACCGCTACCAGCCGGCTGCGGCTGGAAGCCAACGCCCCTGCCGCCAGGTTGGGTACATAGCCTGTCGTCCGCACGGCCTCCAGCACCCGCTTGCGCGTCGTCGCCGTCACCACCTCGGGGCGCCCCAGGGCGCGCGACACGGTAATGGGAGACACACCCGCCACCTTGGCCACGTCGACCAGTGTGGGGGCGCTGCCAGTACGTCCAGCTGAAGATCGCCTGCTCATCGGTCACTCCTTGGGCATTCAGGTGAGAGACCTTGTGTCTAACGCCTGAGTAAGATAGTTGTCATACAACATTGGTCGAATAGGCCCTATTGATGCAAGCTACCGTTTCGGTATGGCTCAAGCGGCGGCCCAATACTTATCGAAAAACATCAAGATGCCTGAGATAGAGCCGCCGGCTTGACTGTAAAAAGCTGCAGAATGGCGCTTTCCCGATGCTCGGCGGCGTATCCAGAGCTGGATGAAAAGTCCTGATTCAGTGCTGGTTTCACGTTGACATCCCCCGGGGCAGATGTTGATAATCACCCCAAGTCATACGACAACGTATGACAACCCAATAACAACAAGCAATCTAGAGTTCAGGCCCCGCCATGACGACCACCTCCAGCGAACTGCGCCCTTTCAATCGCCTGCTGCTGACCGGCGCCGCCGGCGGCCTGGGCAAGGTACTGCGCGAACGCCTGCGCCCCTATGCCAGCATCCTGCGTCTGTCCGATATCGGTGAGATGGCGCCCGCCGCCGGCCCGCATGAAGAGATCGTGCGCTGCGACCTGGCCGACAAGAACGCCGTGCATCAACTGGTCGAGGGCGTCGACGCCATCATTCACTTCGGCGGCGTCTCGGTCGAGCGCCCCTTCGAGGAAATCCTCGGCGCCAATATCTGCGGCGTGTTCCATATCTACGAAGCGGCGCGCCGCCATGGCGTGAAGCGCGTGGTGTTCGCCAGCTCCAACCACGTCATCGGCTTCTACAAGCAGGACGAGAAGCTCGACGCGCATTCGGCGCGTCGTCCTGACGGTTATTACGGCCTGTCCAAGTCCTACGGCGAAGACATGGCCAGCTTCTATTTCGACCGCTACGGCATCGAGACCGTCAGCATCCGGATCGGCTCCTCGTTCCCCGAGCCGGCCAACCGCCGAATGATGAGCACCTGGCTGAGCTACGACGACCTGACCCAATTGATCGAACGCAGCCTCTACACCCCAGAGGTCGGCCATACCGTGGTCTATGGCATGTCCGATAACCGCGATGTGTGGTGGGACAACCAGTTCGCCGCGCATCTGGGCTTCGAGGCCAAGGACAGCTCAGAGGTATTCCGCGCCAAGGTCGAAGCGCAGCCGATGCCGGCAGCCGATGATCCGGCGCGCATCTACCAGGGCGGCGCCTTCGTTGCAGCGGGGCCTTTTGGCGACGACTGAAGCGCTCCCGACACCGCCGCCACGTCATAACAACAAACAGAGTGACGAACCCGCATGTCAGCCGAACTGATCTTCGACGCCCGCAACGCCACCGGTGAAAGCCCGGTCTGGCATGCCGCCGAACAAGCGCTCTACTGGGCCGATATACCCGCCGGGCGCCTGTATCGCTGGCAGTTGGCCGATGGCCAAACGCAAAGCTGGCAAGCCGACGAGATGCTCGCCTGCCTTGCCATTCATCCGGCTGGCGGCTGGCTCGCCGGCATGCAGAGTGGTCTGTTCCATCTGCGCCCTCAGGACGATGGCAGCCTGCAATCCGAGCGTCTGGTACAGGTTGCACATGCTCGCCCGCAGATGCGCTTCAATGACGGGCGTTGCGACCGTCAGGGCCGCTTCTGGGCCGGCACCATGCTGCTGGACATGGCCGCCGGCGCACGCGTCGGTGCGCTGTATCGCTACGACAGCCAACTGCAGCAGGTATTCGATGACCTGATCGTGCCCAACGGCCTGGCCTTCAGCCCGGACGGCCGCACCATGTACCTGTCCGATTCGCACCCCTCGGTGCAGGCGGTGTGGGCCTTCGATTACGACATCGACAGCGGCACCCCGCACAACCGCCGCCTGTTCATCGACATGAACCTGTATCCCGGTCGCCCGGATGGCGCGGCCATGGATGTCGACGGCTGCTACTGGATCTGCGGTAACGACGCCGGCCTGATCCACCGTTTCACCCCGGATGGCCGCCTCGACCGCTCACTCGCCGTGCCGGTGAAGAAACCAGCCATGTGCGCCTTCGGTGGCGCCAACCTGGACACCCTGTTCGTCACCTCGATCCGCCCGGGCGGCGACCTCACCGACCAGCCGCTGGCAGGCGGCGTGTTCGCCCTCGACCCAGGCGTACGCGGCATCGAGGAGCCCTCCTACCAGCCCTGAATCCGATCCACCCCGGGCCGCCACAGCGGTACCGGCTAGCCATGCTGTTCACCAACAACAACAAGATGGAGCTTTCCGCATGAACCTCAAACGCAAGCTGCTTCTCGCCACACTTCCGCTGGCGCTCGGCCTGTCCTCCTTCGCTCAGGCCGAGATGACGCTGAAGATCGCCGAGATCCACCCGGCGGGTTACCCAACCGTGGTCGCCATGGAACACCTGGGCAAGAAGCTTGAAGAAGCCACCAATGGCGAACTCAAGTCGCGCATGTTCTCGGGCGGTGTACTGGGTTCCGAGAAGGAAGTGATCGAGCAGACCCAGATTGGCGCCGTGCAACTGACCCGCGTCAGCCTCGGCTCGGTGGGCCCGGTCGTGCCGACCACCAACGTGTTCAACATGCCCTTCGTGTTCCGCGACGTTGACCACATGCGCAAGGTAGTCGATGGCGAAATCGGCCAGGAAATCCTCGACGCCATCACCGACTCGGACTTCAACATGGTCGGCCTGGCCTGGATGGAAGCCGGTAGCCGCAGCCTGTACACCAAGAAGCCGGTGCGCAAGATCGAAGACCTCAAGGGCATGAAGATCCGTGTGATCGGCAACCCGCTGTTCATCGATACCCTGAATGCCATGGGTGCCAACGGCATCGCCATGGACACCGGTGAAATCTTCAGCGCCCTGCAAAGCGGTGTGATCGACGGCGCCGAGAACAACTCGCCGACCCTGCTCGAGCACAACCACTTCCGCGTGGCCAAGTACTACACCCAGACCCACCACCTGATCCTCCCCGAGCCGCTGCTGATGTCCAAGACCACCTGGAACAAGCTCACTCCCGAGCAGCAGGCCCTGGTCAAGAAGCTGGCCAAGGAAGCCCAGCAGGAAGAGCGTGAACTGTGGACGGCCAAGGAGAAGGCCAGCGACGAGAAGCTCAAGGCCGAAGGCGTCGAGTACATCGAAGTCGATACCAAGCCGTTCTACGACGCGACCGCACCGGTACGTGCCAAGTACGGCGCGCAGTTCGCCGACCTGATCAAGCGCATCGAAGCGGTCAAGTAACTCCCTCCTCCTGAAGAACGTCGCGGCGCCGAAAGGCGCCGCCTCTGGTGAAGTCTCATGAAAAACCTGGTACTGGGCGTCAACGACGTCATCTACCGGGCCTGCATCGCAGTTGCCGGGATGGCGATCACGATCATGGCCCTGATCATCCCCTGGGGTGTATTCAGTCGCTACGTGCTTGGCCAGGGCCTGGGCTGGCCCGAGCCGATCGCCATTCTGCTGATGGTGCTGTTCACCTTCGTCGGCGCTGCTGCCAGCTATCGCGCTGGCGCGCACATGGCCGTGCAGGTGTTGAGTGACCGCATGCCTGAAACGCTACAACCGCTGCTGACCCTGTTCGTGCGCCTGGCAATGGGCGCGATCAGCCTGTTCATGGTGATCTGGGGCTACAAGCTGTGTGTGGCGACCTGGAACCAGTACCTCAGCACGCTGACCTGGATGCGCGTCGGCATCAGCTACGCCCCCATTCCGCTGGGCGGCTTCATCACCCTGCTGTTCGTCATCGAGCAGTTGCTGTATGGCGACCAACACCAGCGTCGTGTCGTCGATTACGAAAACTGCGCCGACTCCAAGGAGGCCGTGTAATGGACGCCTTGATCCTGCTGGGCAGCTTCATTGCCCTGATCCTCCTCCGTGTGCCGGTGGCCTATGCCCTGGGCATCTCCGCCCTGATCGGCGCCTGGTGGATCGATATTCCGTTGCATGCCGTGATGATCCAGATCGTCGGCGGCGTGAACAAATTCTCCCTGCTGGCCATTCCGTTCTTCGTCCTGGCCGGCGCAATCATGGCCGAGGGCGGCATGGCGCGGCGCCTGGTGGCCTTCGCCGGGGTGCTGGTGGGCTTCGTTCGCGGCGGCCTGTCACTGGTCAACATCACCGCCTCGACCTTCTTCGGCGCCATCTCCGGCTCGTCGCTGGCCGATACCGCCTCGGTCGGTTCGGTGCTGATCCCGGAAATGGAAAAGCAAGGCTATCCGCGCGAGTTCTCCACCGCCGTCACCGTCTCAGGCTCGGTACAGGCGCTGCTCACCCCGCCCAGCCACAACTCGGTGATCTACTCGCTGGCCGCTGGCGGCACGGTATCCATCGCCGCGCTGTTCGTCGCCGGCATCGGTCCAAGCCTGTTGCTCAGTTTCACCATGGCCGCGCTGTGCCTGATGTTCGCCAGGAAGCGCAACTACCCCAAGGGTGAAGTGATTCCGCTGCGCCAGGCGCTGAAGATCTGCGCCGAGGCCCTGTGGGGCCTGATGACCATGGGCATCATCCTCGGCGGCATCCTCAGTGGCGTGTTCACCGCCACCGAATCGGCAGCCGTGGCGGTGGTCTGGGCGTTCTTCGTCACCATGTTCATCTACCGCGACTACAAGTGGAGTGAACTGCCGAAGATGCTCCATCGCACCGTGCGTACGCTGTCGATCGTGATGATCCTCATCGCCTTCGCCGCCGCGTTCGGCTACATCATGACCCTGATGCAGATTCCGTCGAAGATCACCACAGCCTTCCTGACCTTCTCGGACAATCGCTACGTGATCCTGATGTGCGTGAACTTCATGCTGCTGGTACTCGGCACCCTGATGGACATGGCACCGCTGATCCTGATCCTCACGCCGATCCTGCTGCCGGTGGTCACCTCCTTCGGTGTCGACCCGGTACACTTCGGCATGATCATGCTGGTCAACCTGGGTATCGGGCTGATCACCCCACCAGTCGGTGCGGTACTGTTCGTTGGCGCCGCCGTCGGCAAGGTCAGCATCGAAAGCACCGTGAAAGCGCTGCTGCCGTTCTACGTCGCGCTGTTCGCCGTACTGATGGCGGTCACCTACATTCCGGCCATCTCGCTGTGGCTGCCGAGCGTCGTGCTCTAACCACTCCGGGCAACCCAACCGAACGCCGCCCAATCGGGCGGCGTTTTACTTTGGGCCATGACAAACAGGATTTTCGTCATGCACAGCTCCACCCTCTTCCCTCGCCATATCGCCGTGCTGATTCTGGCGCTCATCGCCTGCTCCTTCGCCGGCAACCATATCGCCGCGCGTATCGCCTTCGACCATGACACCGGCCTGCTGCTGGCCATGCTATGCCGGGCCGGCGTCACCCTGGTGGCCTTGCTGGCCTTGGTGTTCTGGCGCCGCGAATCACTGCGCCTGGGTGCACGCACCTGGGGTTGGCAGCTGCTGCTGGGGCTGCTGATCGCGATCCAGAGCTTCTGCATCTACTCGGCTGTAGCGCGCATTCCGGTGGCCCTGGCGCTGTTGGTGGTGAACCTCTCGCCCATCCTTCTGGCTCTACTGACCTGGGTGCTGGGCGGCGCAGCGCCGACCCGCCAGGCGGTGGGCATCATGGGGCTGATCCTGTTCGGTCTGGTGCTGGTACTGGATGTGCCGGGACGCCTGTTCGGCAGCGATGCCACCGATGGTCAGTGGCTGGCCGGCATCCTCTTCAGCCTGACGGCTGCCGCGGTCTTCGCGGTGGCCCTGTGGATCACCGAGAACCGCCTGTCCAAGCTGGCTGGCTCGGTGCGCAGCATGCTCACCTTGAGCGTGGTACTCGTCGCCTCCAGCGCATTGGGAGTCAGCGGTCTGCTCCCTGGCGGTCTGAGCCTGCCCAGCGCTATGTCTGGCTGGGTGGCGCTGGCCTGCCTGGTGGTGCTGTATGGCGCGGCATTCTCGACCCTGTTCATCTGCATGCCACGGCTGAACATCGCCCACAACGCCCCCGTGATGAATATGGAGCCTGTGGCCGGCATGGTGTTCGGCTGGATGATTCTCGGCCAGGTGCTCGGCGCCCTGCAGGTGCTGGGCGGACTGATCGTGGTCGGCGGGGTGATCCTGCTGGCCTACAAGCGCTGACGGCCGATCATGCAGACCGGCCAGCTGGGTTCGTCAACCGTGCAGCGCTTCAGCCTCGGCGGCCTCATGCGCCTGGCGCAGGCGCTCGCGGCTGTTGGTCAGGTGCAGGCGCATCGCGGCACGCGCCGCCTCGGCGTCCTGGCGGGCGATGGCCTCGAAGATCTGCTCGTGTTCACGCTCCAGGCGCGCCATGTAGTGCGCCTGATCATCATGCGCCAGACGGGCGGAATTGACCCTGGTGCGCGGGATGATGCTGGTGCCCAGATGGCTGAGGATATCGGTGAAGTAGCGATTGCCGGTCGCCTCGGCGATGCGCAGGTGGAAATGGAAATCCGAGGACACCGCGTCGCTGGAGCTGGCCGTGCTTTCGTTGATGGCGTCCAGCGCCTCACGAATCGCCTGCAGTTGCACATCGCTGCGGCGCTGCGCCGCCATACCGGCGGACTCCACCTCGAGGCTGATGCGCAGCTCGAGAATGGCCAGCACATCACGCAGGGTAACGATGGTCGCCGGGTCGATGCGGAAACCACTGGCGCTGGGTGTGTCGAGCACGAAGGTACCGATGCCGTGACGGGTCTCCACCAAGCCGGCCGCCTGCAACCGCGACAATGCCTCACGCACCACCGTACGGCTGACGCCCTGCTCTTCCATGATCGCCGACTCGGTCGGCAGCTTGTCGCCGCGCTTGATCACGCCATCACGAATGCGCTGCGACAGCTCGGCAACCAGTTCCTGGGCCAGGCTACGGTGCTTGCGACGTGCCCTGGGTTGGGCGGGAGTGTTGTCCATATCGGCGGCGATTCTCGGTTAACGGTCAAACGGCAATCATAGCCCAGCGGTTGTACGATGACACTATCAATTAACGCACATGCGGTATCCAGCCATGTCGACGCCAATGCTTACCTTGCAAGATAGCCTGACTCGCCTGACCGTGGCGCCGGAAATCGGCGCCAGCCTGGTCAACTGGGTGCGCCTGAGCGATGGCTTGCCACTGCTAAGGCCGTCAGACGAGCAAGCGCTGGCCAGCGCCAACCCCAGAAAGCTGGCCTGCTATCCCCTTGTGCCCTGGTCAAACCGTATTGGCGGCGGCGGCTTCGATTGCCCGGACGGCTGGCTCGCCTTGCAGGCCAATACCAGCCACGAGGCCCTGCCCATTCACGGCAGTGCCTGGCAGCAACCTTGGCAGGTCATCCACCAGAGCGAACAAGCGGCGACGCTGGAACTGCACAGCCAAGTGCCCTTCCCCTACCGTGCTCGCTTCGAGATCGCCCTGCACGAAGGGCAACTGAGCCTGGCTCTGTACGTCACCCACCAGGGCGAACAGCCGACCTGGTATGGCCTGGGCCTGCACCCCTACCTGCCGCGCACGCCAGCCACTCGCCTGCAAGCCTCGGCGCGATCGGTGTGGCTATGTGATGACGACAAACTCTCCCGAGAACACATCACCATTCCGGCCGACTGGGACTTCAATGAACAGCGCGCGCTGCCACAAGAGCTGGTGGACAACGCCTTCACCGACTGGAACGGCCAGGCCTGCATCGTCCAGCCGGATCATGGTTACCAGTTGCAGTGCAACACTACGGATACCAACGTCTATCTGTTGTTCTGCCCAACCGAGCAGAACTTCTTCTGCTTCGAACCGGTCAGCCACCCGGTCAACGCCCACCACCTACCGGGCCGGCCAGGCCTCGTTCTGCTGCACCGCGATCAAACCACACGCTTGCGTTACAGCCTGCACTATCGACCACTACCAGCCTCTTGATACTGGACAGCCTTGGGCATTTCGCGATAATGCGGAGTGCGCTGCGAGTCACTTATCCAAAAGCCGTTGCATAATCCAATGTAACGAAACGGAAAAGATGGACTCCAACGATACTGACAGGTCATAAAACCAGACTGGTACGACCTACCCCAAACGAATGGCCGCCACAGTGAAGCACGATGCCTCACGCGCCGTTCGAATCATGAGAAACCACAGGAAAGCCAAGTGACGAAAGACGAACTGCGCGCCGAACTCGAGCGCCAGGCGCAGCGTTACAAGGATGTTTACGGCGGGGAAGTCATTACCTACGCCGCCCAGCCGGATCCCGACCGCAAGCCCTGGCGCAAACGCCCCAGCCTGCTCGACCAGGCCTTCGACAAAGAACTCGAAAAGATCGAAAAAGAACGCCAGGAAAAACAGGACGCCGCCAACGAAGCGGCGAGCTGAAAAGTGTGCTTGGCGAAGGGATTCGCCAAGTGACCGAAATAGCTACCGAAGAATAAAAACGGCGTAAAGCGGCTGGCGGATCATTGCCATCTTCAAAAATATCACCAAAGCCACAGAGCAAAAAAGAAGCGTCGGCTGTAGATATCCGCTCATACTACAGTGCGGCCTCAGACCGTCCCTTGCAAAAACAAAACTTCAATAATTTTGAATATACTGGAGCGAATGACAGCTAATATCCTACTCCTGCAAAATTTCTCTAGTGAGCAAATTATTCTTTACTAGAGCCGCGATCTACTCCAGCCACTTATTTATCACGCCCTCTATCGCTGAGATCTATATTAATTGGTGAGAAGCAGCTAACAGAAGCACAAACAGCAATTGCAAGCGCAAAAGAAATAGATGAGTCATTGACCCTTAAAAACAAAGGAGGCAAGAAATTTGAAATGTAAGAAACAAAAAATCCAGCCACGACACCGAATACAGCAGCACGCCCAAGCCCCACAGATGAAAGACTAAGGACTCTTGCCAATGGAGCCGTAAAATACAAAAAAACAAACCATGCAAGCATAATTACTGGCACAGACACCACATAGAACACAAGAAAGTATGACACATTCATATTAAAAACATCCCCACGACTCGTGAACAGCAAAAAAAATACAGGCCCTAGCAACAAAAACACCAAAAACGATATAACTGCCAACTTCATTACAATCACCTAGTGAAGAAAAACACGAAGCCCATTCGTGCAAACATATTATAGACAACAGCCATGCATCGCTTTAAATAGCCGTTCTTTAGCAAATAACAAGAAAGCAGAAAATTTGCTTCTATCGTAAGCACTCCATAAATCCTACATACCCATAGCCCGCTGAACGCTCATATCCCAAAGCTGAACAGAGTGATCAACGATATCGACTTACGACGTGCCCGTCCGCATCAGGTTTTGAAACCTCATTTCGTAACATGAGCCGGTATAATCCGCGGCCATAATTGCCGTACCCGAAAAATTTCCTGATGATCCAACAACGCTAAAACAATTGTTCGCAGATGTACTGTAATTGGCCAAGGACTAGAAAGGACAAGTCGAGCGGTTACGCGTACAGACCATTGCTGAAGAGACCTACGTGCAGTAGGAGGTCGTAAGTGTGCGTCGTTCGTCATATTAGCCAGGCGTTGCTCTCGTTTTTCACCTGACCTGGCGTTATCTTTAAAATCCAAATTTCCTGACATGGTAAGAGACAGGTGGATGCGTTTTTTTCCATTCCTTAAAAAAGGCCTCTCCGCGAGCCTTGTCCTCATTTGTCAAAGACTCTCTAAACTCTGGCGTGAGATCGGTCTCAGGCTTGGGGGAACCGAGCGAATCAACCCTAAACAAGAACAAACCATAAGCTATAGCCTTTTCAGGCTTATAGCCAAGCCCCTCATCTCTTATATTATCGCCTTGATGGATCATTTCCATTCGCAATATACATTCGTAATGACTTGTATCCAAACAACTTTCAAGCCATTTCTTTGAGCTCTGGTAGTCACCCTCTTCACTGAGAAACTCGGAGAACAACTCCATGGCATTGGGATTTCCATCGAAAGCTGCTTTTTCGAGATATTGCTTAGCCACCTTAGTCAGAGCTGACCTTCCTGTTTCACGATCCCAAGTATCGTCAAGCATTAATCGCACTAGAAAATATCCAGCCTCACCATTCCCTGCCTCGGCTGATTTCATCAACCACTTTTTATCTCCTGTTAAGAAATACATGGCGTACATGGCATAACTATCGCCTTCGCTGGCTTTTCTTCCTGCGACCTCAAGTGCTTTTTTCTCCCAAAACTTATTATCCTTAGCACAATTTTTTGCAATGCATAACGTGTCGCGCTTTGACAAACGCAACATGGCAAATATATCATCTTGCTCTGCTGCCGCCACATACCAGCTAGCCGCTTCATTAGTCATGTACCTATTTGCCAGCCTTATAGACTCAGCTAAATAATATTGAGCCTCTCGCCCGCCAGCCTCTGCAGCCACCTTTAGCGGAGGCTGTGACTCTACCCATTTATTCTGATTATAAAGAACCATTCCTTTTTCAAAATAATCTTCGCCAGCTTCTTGCGCATGTGATAAACCTGAAAATAATGCACCGAGAAACAGCAAAATCACTCCAATCCTCATGGAAACCCCTCATCAAACAAATTAATCATAAAAATACAGTGATAACTCTCTAACTAAAGAGCTGTAAGCCCTCTGCGCTGCAAGAACACTCCTCTTCCTAGAATATCGTCCCATAAAACTATCAAGCTGCTTACGATTATTGATAGCCACAGTCAGCTTGTTATCTGAGTGCCCTGAATCGATGCTCATTCGCTCCAACGCTTTTTGGAATAGAATCTGCGCCGCATTTGGAGTCGTAGAGCTGAATGATTTACCAAGCGCATTACCCTTTACCCAGAGCAGGCAACGGTATATTGCAACCTGCTGAAACTCACATGCCTCTTCGTCCGAAAAATACTTAACCTCATCATTGTTTCGACTTTGAAAACTGAAATCATGCGGAGTACTCGTAAGAGTATACAGCAATGGACCTAGAGTCTCTGGCGGCATACCTAGGAACCATCGCGCCATCGCATCTTGTCGAATATCATTAGCAATTGTATAGGCAAGCAATCCAGCTCGCTTACCAGGCTTACCTGTAATTTCATCGATTAAGGAGTCTACCTTGACCGAAAGTAAAGCGCCAAACTCAGCCATACTCCCCAGTGTAACGCACCCAAAAAGTGTAACTTTACTAAGGTAGGTAAATGCATTCTCATCGATCCAGTGGATTCGACGAAAATTATTTTTCATAAGGATTCGACGATAGAGCATAAGGATACTGTCAAGGGCTGCTCCATTGACCTCAAAGCTAAATGCTCCTTTAGCACCGGGCCCGAAGAATACTGCAGCTTTGATGCAGAGCATGAGCCTGCCTCTATCCATCATCAAATTAAAATCGAATTCAATTCCGACACCAGCTCCGATAGACGCATCAAGTTTAGCACCCAAAAGAGTAATCCAGTTTATCTCACTGGACAGGCCAGAATTAAGGATTGCTACATCTTTAGGTGGCCTCCAATTAACTCCACCTTCTATTGTGCAGCCCACTTCGGCCCCGGCATAAAGCTTAAGCTCTCCTAGCAACCCACTGCGTTTAGCAAAATCAATTCCACTTATGCTTGGCAGGCCTTTTTCGTCGACTTTCAGTGCAATTTCGCGGGCCATCATTAAGCTCACCCCCGCAAACCCCCAAGCAACTACACTATAGTTAAGATAAAAACTTCCCATCGACTGAGAGGCTTCTTGTCCATCACCATCAATAAATCGTAGCTCGACAGGAACCGCTTCGCTCTTTGGAGGGAGTTCGATCTTAACCAGATCTACTTCAGCCCGCGCAAGGTTGACTGTCATCCCCAACTCTGCGCTTGCGAGTCTCCTCTCTTTCATCACTTTGGGGTCTGAGTCAATCCCGCTCGCATCTGCGCTGCCTGATACATCTAACGTATCAAGTCGCGTACTTAACACATCCAATTCGGCAACAGGTATTACACTGGGAGAATTATAGCGAACGAGGCTATTTACACTATCTGCACTACTCCCCATACCAAGCATTCTGACGAACTGCGCTTGATAAGATGTATCAAAAAGAATGAGCTGCTGCCGTGCACTGTCCTCAAAGACCATCTGAGTAAGATGCTGGCCCCATTGCTCGGCATAAGCATCCAAGCCTTGGATCTCATGTCCAGCGTCGTTTAGCTTGGAAAAAAATTCTTCAGGAAGAAAAACGCCGTTCTTGTCGAACCACTTGGAATCTTGCTCCTCAATTGAAATAGCGCCATTACGCTCCAAAAACTGCGTTAGTATCATATCTGGATCTGCTTTATGCAGAGAGGCATATCGAGCTGTTCGGGCATGATCCTTCTTAAGCCTTGAAGCCAACTCAACATCACACTTTTCAGCTAGATCATACAGACTGATATGTACTAGTGGCTTTTTACTAGAGGCAAGGCTTAACTCGCGGAGAGGAATGTCGTCATTGCATACGCTATCTTGTTCGCGCATAACATAATTATTCGTGTCCCATAGAAGTCGTCGACTAGGCCGAATACTTAGCATATTTCTCTGAGCACGACCAAAGAGGCGATCAGCTTCTTTTTGTAGAGGAGCAAGCATGGCTCGCTCCTCTTCTAGCAGCTCAGCTGGTGGTGGTGAAAATCCCCCAGTTGCCTTGACAAATTTTTCGTATCGCTCCTCGGCCCTACTGATTAGAGACTGCTTCTGCTGCATGAGCTCCATGTATGCTTGGTAGTCTTTCAGGCCGCCAGCCATATTGTCGGCTATGCTAAGAGCAAACTCAGGTGTAGCAATACCCAAGTTAGCCAGCCTAATAATTGGCTCAATGTACCCGCCAAGGCGATACTCTATTAAATAGCTATAGTATTCTCGATAATTACCAAGAGCACGACAATCTAACTCACCAGCATCGCAAGACATAATTATTTTTTTATATGCATCAAGCACATTCCAAATCGGCTCATACTGACTAGAAAGGCGATTATATTCTTCAAAGGAGTAATTTCTAACCTTAGCCATAAAAGAGTTGTACTCTTCCAGAGCCGCTCTAATAGCAACCTCACGAACCCCATAAATCTTTTTATTTTCTATATGGAACCCTAGAGACCTTGCTACAGCATATCCCTTACTTCTTAATTTCTGTCTATTAGCAGTCAAAACTCTGAGATGCATTCGCCTGGCGCGGACTTTGACTTCAACTTCTTGCTGTGCATCTCGATATTCCTGCAAGTATGGCTTTTGCGCTTCTACGCCTCGCTGCGATAGCAATCTTTTTTCCGCTTCTTCAAACCGCTTAAGAACCAGTGGTTCATCAGCCTCCAGTTCTGCACGAACCTGACGGACATCCTCCTCAAGACCGTCATATACACCCTGATCGTCAGGATTGAGGAATACATATGCATCCACAGGTATGAATGGCTCATGCAGTCCATGTCTTGCCAATGCATTATTCCGGGTGTCTTTGTCCGCTTGGGATAGCGACTCCACAAGTTCTTCATGGCATTCAACCAGCAAGTCCCTGAGTCGCTCAGGCAACAACCAAAACCGACGCTGCCCAGTAATGTATGCAATATCAGAAAATATCGTTTTCTCACAAGCTCTTGCTTCATTATCGGCAAACGAAACCTGATCAGGCTGCGAAACATGAATCGACGACGGAAGAACTATTGGCTTTTTCAGACATTCGAACTGGGACATACCTGTCATATTATTTCTCCAAAGACTTTATCTTTTGCGCAGCACTCAGATTGCTTCGTAAAATCATCATTGCCTCACCATCTTCAGCCAAGCTTTGATCAGACAATAAAGGCAGTGCTTGACGCAAATGACGAGATTCGTGAATACCATAACTAACCAGAAGCTGCAAATTATCGATAGAAGTTTGCAACATGTCAGGACTTAGCTGATAGCGAAGTAGCCTTGAGTTCTGGATAAGCCAAAAATACCAACGAACCCTCTTATGCTGCAGCAGAGTTTCATTGCCAACCACCAAGGAATCAGCTTCATGCAAAGCAGCATGAGACTTCACATTTTTATAGGTGAGCCACGCTACTTTTGGCTCTTCTTCAGACGTAATAAATGGAGCTAAAACCTCACTCCACCCTCCCATCAAACGCTCCGTGTTTTTCAGCGTGGCAGCAAGCGCATGCCAAAGCCGAGGATCATAATAGCGACACAGGCTTTCACCATAGCCATCGCAATACATAGTCAAAAGATACTGGGCCTGTGCAACAGCAGAGTCTTCTGAACACTTAGTAGAAACTGCGATACCTGCCAATGACTCCTGACACATAGTCGCAGCAAGAAGGCCTGCCTCCTGGCAGCCATTCAGCGCGATCCACACGGGGCCAACATCACTTAACCCTGCATAATCAGTACCTACAAACAATCGCCTTGCTGTAACTCTTCCGCTAACTTGATACAGCCTTTCTAAAGCATCCGGTCTAATTACCTGATCAATTATAAAGTAAGAATCAGCCCAGTCATTTTCTGATGTTGTTTTGATCTGCGAGTTTTCAGGGAGACTCGTTAGCCATAAAGACATGGGCAATCCCCTCTACTGCAATTACCGTTCGCCTGCTTGCCGCAACGAGGTACGAATGGTTGTGTTTGATGCGAGCTGCGAACAAAAACGTTAGGCGCAATTGGCATTGTTAAGCGCCCCGCCTTATCCTGATCCGCCGCCCACGGAATCACCGGCCCCAGGATCTTCAACCCCGAACCACTGCCCGGCGCCCCGCCCGTGTTCATCTTGATGGTCGCGCCGCTGATGGTTACACCGCTGGGGTCGAGCTTGACGAAGCTGCCGCCGCCGGCTGCGGTGAGTTCCATACCCGCATCGACGACGACCTTGCTGCCGGCGTTGTAGTGAATCTCGCTGCCCGCTTCGATGAACAGGCCGGTACCGATCTTGTTGTGCTGGGTGGTGGCGACGGTGAGGTGATCGTTGGCGCGTACTTCCACCTTGCGGTCGAGGTCGGTGGTGCGGTGCTCTTCGGCCTTGAGTTCGGTGTAGGTGTTGGCCTCGACGGTGTCGTGGCGCTCGTTGCCGATACGGATCTTCTGGTCGTGCTCGATGTTTTCGTCCCAGTCGCGCTGGGCGTGGATGTAGATCTGCTCGGCGCCCTTGCGGTCTTCGATACGAAATTCGTTGTAGCCGCCACCGCCGGGGCTGCTGAGGGTCTTGAACACGCTGCGGGTCTTGTTCGCGGGCAGGTCGTAGGGCACCACGTGTTCGGCGTGGTAGAGGCAGCCGGTGACCAGCGGCTGATCGGGGTCGCCTTCGAGGAAGGTCACCAGTACTTCCATGCCGACGCGAGGAATGGCCACGCCGCCATAGGCTTTGCCCGCCCAGTTGGAGGCCACGCGCAGCCAGCAACTGGTGGTGTCATTGCCCAGGCCATCGCGATCCCAGTGAAATTGCACCTTCACCCGGCCGTACTGGTCGCAGTGGATTTCTTCACCGGCAGGGCCGGTGACCACGGCGGTCTGGCTGCCGAGCACTTTGGGTTTGAGGTGTTCCAGTGCCGGGCGGTAAGGGATGTCCCAGGGCGTGGCGGTGAAACGGTTGCGATAGCCTTGCTGGAAGCCGTCACCCGGTTTGGCGTTGCTGGTGACCGACTCTTCCAGCACCTGCGGCTGCTTGCCTTCGTGGATCACTTCATTGAGCAGCCAGAGGTCGTTCCACTGCTGGCGGGGGTGGCCGGCCAGGGCGAGGAAGTGGCCGCAGATCAGATAAGCGTCGCTGCTGCCTTCGGCCAGTTCGTAGTCACTGCGCAGGCGTTCCAGGCTGCGCTTGGCCAGGTGTTTGCCGCGGGTGCGGTCGGTGAAGCGCCCGGGGTAATCGTAGACCTCCAGCGCTGGCGTGAACTCGCTGCTGTAGTCGGCAGCCATCTGCAGCTTGGGCTGCTCGAAATCATAATCGCGCCAACTGGCCTGGGTGCTACGGGTTTCCAGGCGCACGCCGAAGGCGCGTACGACTTCGTGGTCGGCGGAGAGGCCACTGCCTTGCTGGTAGCTGAGTGGATCGAGCTTGGGGAAAACGCTGGCGTCGTCGCCAAAGACCACGACATGGCCGTCTTCGCTGTGCTGGAAGTGGAAGCTGATGCCCTCCTCTTCGCATAGGCGCTGGATGAAGCGCAGGTCGCTCTCGTCGTATTGGGTGCAGTAGATGCGCTCGGGGTAGACGTAGGGGCCGAACTGCATGCGGTAGTCGGTGCCGTCGAGCAGGCCGTGTTCTTCCAGTACGGCGGCGATGATCTGCGGCGCGGTCAGATTCTGGAAGATGCGCTGGTCGAAGCTGTGGCCGAGGTAGGCCAGGGTCGGGCGCAAGTCGATACGGTAGCGGGTCAGGCGTTTGCCGGAGTCGCCCTGCTCGACGCCGTAGATGACGCCGTGCACACCTTTGCCGCTCGGGCCGAAGGCCAGGTAGGCGGTCTGGTTGATCAGTTCGTTGAGGTCGAGATCCGCCCGCGGGCTGACCAGCTCGATGTCGAACCGATAGGGTTTGTTGAGCATTTCCCGGCCGGTGAACGCGAGCACCTGGAGATCGGTTTCGACGGCGGGGATGGTGAGGGTGATATGCGCCTGGTTGGCATCCAGCATGCCGAGGTCTCCATCCATGGGTTGGGCGAAGCCTGAAGGGTGCCGGACGAGGCGCACCGGTTCAATGATGGCATTCCCATACTATGCGCCCGTTCAACAAATGGAGACCTGCCCATTCAGCGCCTTTTGCTGCCTAGCAGCGAGCCCATCAGGCCGCGTACCAGTTGGCGCCCCAATTGATTGGCAGCCTGGCGCACTGCTGATCTGAGAGCCTGCCCGGCGATCCCCCCAAGAAATTCGCCCGCCATCTGGCCCAGACCGGGTTCGTCTGTTGGTTTGCCGGATTTGTCAGAAGCGGCGCTATCGGCCGCCTTGGCCGCCCGCGCATTCAGCAACTCATACGCCGACTCTCGGTCGATCGGCTTGTCGTAGCGCCCGGCCAACGGCGATTGGCGCACCAGTGCACTGCGTTCAGCCTCACTCAGAGGGCCAATGCGCGACTGCGGCGGCGCGATGGCCACGCGCTGCACCATGGCCGGTATGCCCTTTTCTTCCAGCGTGCCCACCAGGGCCTCGCCGATACCCAGCTCGGTCAGCACGGCGAGGCTGTCGAAGGCTGGATTGGGGCGAAAGCCATCGGCCACGGCGCGCAGCGCCTTCTGTTCCTTGGTGGTGAAGGCGCGCAAGCCATGCTGGATACGCAGGCCCAACTGCGCCAGCACATCGTCCGGCAGGTCGCTGGGCGATTGGGTGACGAAATACACGCCAACGCCCTTGGAGCGAATCAGCCGCACCACTTGCTCCAGCCGCTCCTGCAAGGCTTTCGGCGTGCCCTGAAAAAGCAGGTGCGCTTCGTCGAAGAACAGGGCCAGCACCGGCTTGTCGGCATCACCGCGCTCCGGCAACTGCTCGAAGAGTTCGGCCAGCAGCCAGAGCAGGAAGGTCGCATAGACCTTCGGCGCCTCGTGCACCAGACGGCTGGCATCGAGCAGATGCACACGTCCACGGCCATCGCGATCCGGATGCAGCAGGTCTTCGAGCTGCAGCGCCGGCTCGCCGAACAGCGCTTCAGCGCCCTGCTGCTCCAGCCCTGCCAGGCGGCGCAAGAGTGCCTGGGCCGATGTCGAGGTGAACAGCGCCGCATCCTCTCCCAACGCCTGCGGGTTGTCCTTGAGGTAACCGAGCAAGGCCTTGAGATCCTTCAGGTCGAGCAACAACAGCCCCTCACGATCCGCCACCTTGAACGCGGCATAGAGCGCCGCCTGCTGGCTGTCGGTGAGTTCGAGCAATGCGCCGAGCAACAACGGCCCCATCTCGCTGAGCGTGGTGCGCAGCGGGTGACCGCTGATGCCATGCACGTCCCACAGCGTCAGCGGATAGGCCTGTGGCCGATGTTCCAGCCAGGGCATGCTGGCGATGCGTTCAGCCACCTTGCCCTGTGGCGTGCCAGCGGCGCCCAGCCCACAGAGATCGCCCTTGACGTCGGCGGCGAACACGGCGACGCCGGCATCGCTGAAGGTTTCGATCAGCCGCTGCAGGGTCACGGTCTTGCCGGTGCCGGTCGCACCGGCAATCAGACCATGACGATTGGCCAGGCGCAGTGGCTGACCAACGGGTTGCCTCTGAGCGTCGGCACCGATGATGAACTGGGAACTTGCAGGCATCTTGCCATCCTCTGAGTTAGCGCTTTACTGCAGATATGCCGACACGGACGTCAGACCGGCGAACGATCTTCGCTTGGTCTGGCAGGCTTCCGCAATCCGGCTGTTGCCGGTTTACGGACACTCCCAGCCGTCAACCGGAGGCACGACCATGGCCAAGTCCCTGCGTTTCAGCCATAAGATCCTGATTGCCGCGTCACTGGTGGTGATTGCGGCTTTCTCCCTGTTCACCCTCTACAACGACTACCTGCAACGCAACGCGATACGCGACGACCTGCAGAACTACCTGCGGGAAATGGGCGATGTCACTGCCAACAATATCCAGAACTGGCTGGATGGACGCACTCTGCTGGTCGAGACCGTCGCCCAGACCTTCGCCGGCGACAGCAGCCCCGATCATGTGATCAAGCTGCTCGAGCAGAAGGCGCTGGCCAATACCTTCGCCTTCATCTACCTGGGGACGGCACAAGGGGCCTTCACCATGCGCCCGGACGAGAAGATGCCGGACGGCTACGACCCGCGCGCCCGCCCCTGGTACAAGGATGCACAAGCAGCCGGTGGCACGACACTGACCGAACCCTATATCGATGCAGCCACCAACGTGCCGATCATGACCATCGCCACGCCGGTGCCGGCAGTCGGCGTGGTCGGTGGCGATCTCAACCTGCAGACCCTGGTGAACATCATCAATGCGCTGGATTTCGACGGCATGGGTTATGCCTTTCTGGTGAGCAGTGACGGCAAGATCCTGGTGCATCCGGACAAGAACCTGGTGATGAAGAGCCTCGCGGATCTCTACCCCCGCGACACACCGCCGATCAGCAGCAACTTCAGCGAAGTGGAGCAGGATGGCCAGACGCGCATCCTCACCTTCGCCCCGATCAAGGGCCTACCCTCGGTACAGTGGTACGTCGGCCTGTCGATCGACAAGAACAAGGCCTACAGCATGCTCAGCGAATTTCGCACCTCGGCCATCATCGCCATGAGCATTGCCGTAGTGCTGATCATCGCCTTGCTCGGCCTGCTGATCCGCGTGTTGATGCAGCCGCTGACGGCCATGGGCAAGGCCATGGAAGACATCGCCCAGGGCGAAGGCGACCTGACCAAACGGCTGGCGATCCAGAGCCAGGATGAGTTCGGCGCGCTGGCCAATTCCTTCAACCGCTTCGTCGAACGCATTCACGCCTCCATCCGCGAAGTGGCCTCGACCACCGGCCAGCTGAACGAAGTCGCCAAGCGCGTGGTGAGCGCCTCCAACTCATCCATGCTCAATTCCGACGAGCAAGCCAGCCGTACCAACAGCGTGGCGGCGGCAATCAATCAGCTCGGCGCGGCCGCCCAGGAGATTGCCCGCAATGCGGCTGATGCCTCGGCGCAGGCCTCCGATGCCCGGCATGAGGCCGAGGATGGTGGCCACGTGGTGCAACAGGCCATTGCCTCGATGAGTGAGCTGTCGCAAAAGATCAGCGATGCCTGCGCCAAGATCGAACAGCTCAACAGCAAAACAGTGGATATCGGCCAGATACTCGAAGTGATCAAGAGCATTTCCCAGCAGACCAACCTGCTTGCCCTCAACGCGGCTATCGAAGCTGCGCGCGCGGGCGAAGCCGGCCGCGGTTTTGCCGTGGTCGCCGACGAGGTACGTAGTCTGGCGCACCGCACCCAGGAGTCGGCTCAGGAAATCGAGAAGATGATCGAGGAGCTGCAGGTCGGCTCACGCGAGTCTGTCAGCACCATGACCGAGAGCCAGCGCTACAGCGAAGACAGCGTGCAGATCGCCAATCAGGCCGGCGAGCGGCTAGGCACAGTGACCGCGCGCATCGGCGAGATCGACGGCATGAACCAGTCCGTGGCAACGGCGACTGAGGAGCAGACCTCGGTGATCGAGTCGCTGAATATGGACATCACCGAGATCAACACACTCAACCAGGAGGGCGTGGAAAACCTGCAAGCGACGCTGCGAGCCTGTGGCGATCTGGAGCATCAGGCCGAACGCCTAAAGCACCTGGTCGACAGCTTCCGCATCTGAAACGACGAAGGGCACGCGAGTGCCCGTCAGGAGTCCTTCCCGTCATCAGCATCGACAGCCTGCTCATCCTGCAACTGTCGCCAGAGTTCGGCGGCCTGCGGAAAGTCGGTGCCGTCTTCCTCGCTCAAGGCCTCCGGGTCGTAGCGCCGCACACAGCCCTCGCCCAGAGTCGGCGGCGCCTTGGAGGTCGCCTTGTCCAATGGATCGTTCATGCACCAGCCTCTCAATCAGTTGGATAGCAATCGTCCCGGATCATGCTGGGCGAACTCCTTCACCGCGCGCAACACGTCATGACGACTGACCTGCCCGACCAGACGACCATCCTCGATCACCGGCAGACGGCCACGCCGCCCGCTGAGAAAGCGCTGGGACAGCTCGATGACATCGGTATCCGGGCTGATCGCCTCGACATCGGTGGTCATGTAGGTGCTGACGCAACCTCCGGTCGCTTCGTAATAGGCGCCGGAGAGAATGCCGCGCAGGCAATCCCCTTCCGACAGCATGCCGATCAGGTGGCCCTGGGAATCCACCACTGGAGCACCGGAAATACGGTGCTCCAGCAGGCGGTTGATGGCGGTGAACAGATCAGTATCCGACCTGAAGGTCACCAGGTGACGCGTCATGTAGTCGCGCACCTTGATGGATTTGAGCATGGGGCGGCCTCCTCCACGATGAATGGGCTCGGCCACCGACAACAGGATCAGTCGAATACCACCGTCTTGTTGTCGTGCACCAGAACCCGGTCTTCCAAGTGATAGCGTAGCCCACGGGCCAGCACCATCTTCTCCACGTCCTTGCCGAGGCGCACCATCTCTTCGATATCGTCACGATGGGTCACGCGCACCACGTCCTGCTCGATGATCGGGCCGGCATCCAGCTCTTCGGTAACGTAATGCGAGGTGGCGCCGATCAGCTTCACGCCACGTAGCGAGGCCTGGTGATAGGGCTTGGCGCCCACGAAAGACGGCAGGAAGCTGTGGTGAATGTTGATCACCCGCTGCGAATACTCGGCACACAGCGCTGGCGGCAGAATCTGCATGTAGCGCGCCAGGACGATGACGTCGGCCTGATGCTCCTTGACCAGACGCTCCACCTCGGCGAAAGCCGGTGCCTTGTCCTTCGGGTCGACCGGTACATGGAAGTACGGAATGCCGTGCCACTCGACCATGCTGCGCAGATCGTCGTGGTTGGCGATCACGCAAGGGATCTCGCAATCCAGCTCATTGCTGTGCCAACGATGCAGCAGGTCGGCCAGGCAATGCGATTCACGGCTGGCCATCAGCACCACGCGCTTCTTCTGCGCCGAATCGGTGATGCGCCACGCCATGGAAAACTCACGAGCGATGGGAGCGAAGGCCTGCTTGAAGCCATCCAGATCGAACGGCAACGAATCAGCGCGAATTTCGTGACGCATGAAGAACCAGCCAGTCTGGGTATCGGAGTGATGGCTAGCCTCCGTGATCCAACCGTTGTAGGTGGCCAGGAAGTTACTGACTTTGGCAACGATACCGACACGGTCCGGGCAGGAAATGACCAATCTGAATGTACGCATGAAGTATTGACCCTGGGTAACAGCGCAAAAGTGCGCCATTCTAGGGGCTCGCGGAAAAACCGTCGAGCGACGCCCATCCCGACAGCGATGAGTTGCAAGCAGGGCAGCACCGGCATCGATGATCGGGAGCGCCAATTATTTCAGCGCCACACAACTACGGTTTCATCCGTGTTGCCCCCCGGTTTCGAGCTAATAGCATCAGTGCAAACGGTTTAATGCCACACCAACACTTCGATTAATGCCGCGAAACTGCCAGCCGCGCCATCACCCCGGCACCCCGCCATAGCCTGTGATTCCCACGCGCTAAAAGACAGCGCTGGCACCCTGCGGAACTTTCCACACCCGCAATACTCGACCAATTATTACCAGGCTCGCCGATACAATCAGTTGCAGTGCAGCAGAGAAAGTTTTGTGGCCCGCTGTTTACTTGTTATTAACGCCTGACTACTATTACCCCACTGTCCGCTGTACACACCCGATATCAAGGTAAATTCCATGTCGCTGATCAACGAATACCGCGCTACCGAAGAAGCCATCAAGGAACTGCAAGAGCGCCTGAAAAACCTGTCGCAAGACGACAAGCTGAAAAAAGAACTGGAATTCGAAGGCAAGCTGCGCACCCTGATGGGTGAATACCAGAAGTCGCTGCGCGACATCATTGCCCTGCTCGACCCGGAAGCCAAAGTCGGCAAGGCTCCGCGCGCAGCCAAGCCTGTCGCCAAGCGTGCCCGCAAGGTCAAGCAGTACAAGAACCCGAACACCGGCGAAGTCATCGAGACCAAAGGCGGCAACCACAAAACGCTGAAAGAGTGGAAAGCCAAGTGGGGCGCTGACACCGTAGAAGGTTGGGCAACCCTGCTGGGTTGATTCAATCGCTTCAGCCAAAACGCCAGCCAAGCTGGCGTTTTTTATTTCCGTATTTTTCTTGCTGAAATTTGGCGCAACGCCAATACGCTGACAGCCATAGAGGCAGATGGCGCAGACCGAACGGTGATCTTTTCGCTCCGTCTTGCTGCCCCATCTTTGTGCACGCTCGTATCAAAATCGCTTAATCATTCAGGCCGTAACGAAGTTCCAGTGCCTGCGCATGACTCAGCCATTGCGCAAGAAGTTGCACCTGCGCTGGTGAACATTCGCTTCGTAACTTTTCCAGTGCCGCCCTGAACTGTGCCAGGGTATTGGGCGCGCCCCATTCAGGCTGGCTAAGGCGCTGCCGACAAAAGTCGAACCAGCGCTGCTGCTCATCGGCCGACAGACTGTCTGGAAAGTTACGCGCACGATAGCGGAACAACAATTCGGGCAAGCGTGGGTCATCGAACGGGAATTGCCCGCTGCCTAAATCAACGGGCTCTGCGCGCCTGACCTGTTCGCATAAACGGCGGTCACGATCACCAATGAATCCGTCGTACAACTGCTGCTCGGGATCGGCACTTCCCGCGAATTCTTCTTCCTTGTAGATAACGGACAACTTGTCCTGCCAGGCGCCTGGGTTATCACGCAACAGCGCAGCATGCTGCTCGCATTGCTGCAAATCCAATCCCAGGCGCAGACGATCCTGCTCACGCAGAACGGAGAGGGGCGCGACCACCGGGCAGCGGTTGATGTGCAGCAACTTCAGCGGCACGGGCATCTCGCCTTCAGCCAACTGGTCACGGCGGGTATACAGGCGGCTACGCAGGGTGTCGGCGTCCAGATCGAACAGCGGCGATGGATCGGCCAGCAGATCGATGACGATCAGTGCATTGCGGTTGCGCGGATGCCAGGCCAGCGGCAGGACAGGCGCGAGGTAATGGCGCGCCGCCGAGAAGCGTCCGGAGATATGCAGAACCGGTTGCAACAGGCGAATCTGGTCGAGCACGCGCTGCTTGCTGCGCAACTGGTAGAGGAAGTCATAGAGTCGTGGCTGGCGCTCACGCAGCAGCCGCGCCAGGCCGATGGTGGCGCGCACATCGGAAAGCGCATCGTGCGCCTGCCCATGGTCGATACCGTTGGCCTGGGTCAGCCTTTCCAGCTTCAACGTTACGCGCCCATCTTCCTGCGGCCATTCGATGCCTTCCGGGCGTAACGCATAGGCGGTACGCACCAGATCGATCAGATCCCAGCGGCTGTTGCCACCCTGCCACTCGCGTGCATAGGGATCGAAGAAATTGCGGTAGAAGCTGTAACGCGTGACCTCGTCATCGAAGCGCAAGGTGTTGTAACCGGCACCACAGGTACCCGGTAGCGACAGTTCGGCATGCACGCGGGTGATGAACGCGCCTTCATCGAGCCCTAGCTGAGCCAAACGCTGTGGCTCGATGCCGGTTACCAGGCAGGCAGCCGGATGCGGCAGGATATCGTCACTCAGGCGGCAATATAGATTCAGCGGCTCAGCGATCTCGTTGAGCGCCTCGTCGGTGCGGATACCGGCCACCTGGATCGGGCGGTCACAGCGAGGGTTGATACCGGTGGTTTCGTAGTCGTACCAGAAGATGCTGGAAGTCACGGGCGATCCTTCTGTCTGATGGGCGCAGGCAGTCTAACAGGCCGCAGACAAACGACTGGCATGGCCGCCCTGTCCGTCACTACCGGGAAAGCTTGAACCAGCGCACAGCATTGGCAACAGGCTGCAACGCCGCTTGAGCCGGTTGAGCAGCTGTCGCTAACATGCGTAGCCCATTCACACTCGTACAAGGACGCAGCCATGAGTGATGCAAGCATTGCCAATCCCTATGCCGCACCGGCCAGCAACCTGCAGGAACAACCTGTTGGTGACCAGGTGCCCACCATCGAACAAGCCCTCGCCCGCCGCTACGACTTCAACATCGGCGACCTGCTGAGTGAATCCTGGAACCTGGTCAAAGGTACCAAGGGCATCATCATCGGCGGTTTCCTGGTGTTCTACGTGGTCATGATGATCGCGACCTTCATCCTCGGCGCTGTCGTCGGCATCTTCAGTGCGCTGAGCGAAAGCATGATGGCGGCGATCATCGGCCAGATTCTGGTTTCGCTGCTGGCCTCTGCCCTGTCGTATCCGTTCATGGCCGGTATCAACATGGTCGGCATCCGTCGTGCCGCCGGTCAGCCAATCAGCTTCAACGAAATCTTCAATCACTTCGGTCGTATCGTGCCGCTGATCATCACCGCCCTGGTGATGATGGTGCTGGTCTACCTGGGCATGATTCTGCTGATTCTGCCTGGCATCTACCTGGCTGTGGCCTACATGCTGGCCATCCCATTGGTGGTCGAGCGCGGCCTGTCGCCCTGGCAGGCACTGGAAGCCTCACGCAAGGCCATCAGCCAACACTGGTTCAAGGTCTTCGGCCTGTTCCTGGTGCTTGGCCTGATCACCATGGTCAGTGCCATCCCGCTGGGCATCGGCCTGGTCTGGAGCATCCCGCTGTTCGTCGTGGCGATGGGCGTGCTGTACCGCACCATCTTCGGCGTTCTGCCGGCTGCTCGCTGAAGCACCTTCTCAGCGTCTGAGGCAACCGGGCCGATCCTCGGCCCGGTTGCGTTTGTGTCCCGCTGCTCGCTAGCATCGGGCTTTCGTCCATACAGACTGCCGATGCCCTCACCTACCCGCTCCAGCCCTGCTGCCGCTGTCACGGCCCTGGACACCCACTATGACGTGGAAACGCCAGAGGGCATCGATCTGCATCTACGCCCGGCCAGCCTGGTACCTCGCGCGCTGGCATTCGCCATCGACCTGGCCATCCGCGGTCTGATTCTCGGCGTGGCGTACCTGATCCTCGGCCTGCTTGGGCAGTTCGGCATGGGCCTGGGTACAATCCTGCTGTTTGTCGTCACTTGGTGGTACATGGTGCTGTTCGAGGTACTCAACCAGGGGCGCTCTCCGGGCAAGCAGATACTCGGTCTGCGTGTGGTGCACGATGACGGCACGCCCGTGGGGTGGGCGGCGTCGCTGACGCGTAATCTGCTGCGGTTCGTCGACCTGCTGCCGTTCGGTTATACCCTGGGCATCCTCAGTTGCCTCAATCACCCGGCGTTCAAACGCCTCGGCGATATCGCCGCAGGAACGCTGGTGGTCTACCGAGATGCAGCTCCGGCCCGGCCCAACCTGCCGGACGCCGAACCGCTGCCTGCGCCCTTTGCCCTGACGCTGACCGAACAGCGCGCGCTGCTTGGCTTCGCCGAACGCGGTGCGCAGCTTTCCGCTGCGCGCCGTGCCGAGCTGGCCAGCTTGCTCGCCGAGCCGCTGCAGGTTCCGCCCGAGCAGGCCGAGACGCGCCTCAACGGCATCGCCCGCGGCCTGCTGGGAACCACACCATGAAGCAGAGCCTGTTCGAGAACCGTCATCAAAACGAATGGGACAGTTTTGCCCAACAACTCGACGCACTCGAAAAAGGCAAGGCACAGGCAGACGCTTGCAAGGATTTCGCCGCCGATTATCGACAGATTTGCCAGCATCTCGCATTGGCCCAGGCCCGTGGCTACAGCAGCCATCTGATCGACCAGTTGCAACAGATGGCCATGCGCGGCCACCAGCAGTTCTATCGCCATCGCAGCCATATCGGCGCCCAGTTGGTGCGCTTCGTCTTCGGTGGCTTTCCACGACTGGTGCGCAGCGAATGGCGTTTCGTCTGCAGCGCCAGCCTGTTGTTCTTCGGCAGCCTGGCACTGATGGGGCTGCTCACCTACCTGTTCCCCGAACTGATCTACGGCCTGGTCAGCCCCGACCAGGTCAGCGAGATGGAGCGCATGTACGACCCGGATGCCCGTCGCATCGGTCGCTTCGGCGAGCGCGGCTCCGGCGACGACTGGATGATGTTCGGCTTCTACATCATGAACAACATCGGCATCGCCTTTCAGACCTTCGCCAGCGGCCTGCTGCTGGGCCTCGGCAGCCTGTTCTTCCTGCTGTTCAACGGCCTGATGATCGGCGCCGTGGCCGGCCATCTGACGCGCATCGGCTACAGCGAAACCTTCTGGTCGTTCGTCGTCGGCCATGGCGCCTTCGAGCTGACCGCCATCGCCCTGGCCGGCGCTGCCGGGCTCAAGTTGGGTTGGGCACTGCTCGCTCCCGGCCGCCTGCGCCGGGGCGAGGCCCTGCGCCAAGCGGCCAGCAAGGCCGTGCAACTGGTCGCCGGGGTCATCCTGTTCCTGCTGATTGCCGCCTTTATCGAAGCCTTCTGGTCATCCACCACGGTGGCGACGCCGCAGGTCAAATACATCGTCGGCGCCTGCCTCTGGGCCCTGGTGCTGGGCTACCTGACCCTGGCCGGACGGAGGTCGCATGCGCCTGACTGAAGCCAGCCTCGCCATTCGCCCGCGCAGCGCCTGGGAGGCGCTCGATCTGGGCGTACTCATGGCGCAGCGGCATGCCGGCCTGCTCATGGCCAGCTGGGCGCTGGTCACCCTGCCGATTTTCGCACTGCTGTGCGCGCTGCTCTGGCAGTATCCAGGCTGGGCGATGTTCCTCTTCTGGTGGTTGAAGCCCGCCTACGAGCGCCTGCCGCTGTACATCCTTTCGCACGCATTGTTCGGCAATACGCCGACGCTCAGGCAGGCCGTGAAAGCCTGGCCCAAGTTGCTCAAACCTCAACTGCTGGCCAGCCTGACCTGGCGCCGACTGAGCCTAACGCGCAGCTTCGATCTGCCGGTGCTGCAGCTCGAAGGGCTGTCCGGCGAGGCGCGCAGCCAACGCCTGGTAGTGCTCGGACAACGCGACAGTGGCGCGGCGACCTGGCTCACCGTGGTCGGCGTGCACCTGGAAACCGCGCTCATGCTCGGCCTCAGCGCGCTCTTCTACCTGATGCTGCCGCAGCAGATCGAGCTGAACTGGAGCTGGCAAAGCCTGATCACCCCCGACAGCGGGGAATGGCTGTGGCTGGAACACCTGTCCAATGCCGGCTATGCCCTGCTGCTGATCGTCTGGGAGCCGGTCTACGTCGCGTGCGGCTTCACCCTGTACCTCAACCGTCGTACTGCGTTGGAAGCCTGGGATATCGAGCTGGTATTCCGCCGCCTGCGTCAACGCCTGATCGGAACCGCCTACGCCCTACTCCTGGGCTGCGCCCTGCTCCTGGGCCAACCGGCTACGACTGCCTGGGCCGATGACACGGCACCCGCAGCCCAGATCGATCCGCACGGCCCCGAAGCACCGCGTCTGCTGAAACAGCCGCTGACCAGCCAGGCCGCACACGACAGCATCAGCAAACTGCTCGATGAGCCGCCCTTCCAGCATCGCGAAAGTGTCACCCGTTGGCGCCTGGGCGATGACAAAAAGGCCGAAGAACCCACTGAAAAAGAAGACGGCAAGGGCTTTTTCGAAGCGCTGGAAAAACTCGGCCAGTTGTTGAAAGGCCTGGACACCCTCGCGCAAATCTTCGAAGTGTTGCTCTGGGGCAGCCTGTTCGCCCTGCTGGTGTACATCCTCTGGCGTTATCGTGACTGGCTGCAGACCTTCGGTGAGCGTCTCGGCCTACCGAAGAAGCGCCGGCGCATCGTGGCGCCCACGCAGATGTTCGGCCTGGAAGTCGCCCCGGAGAGCCTGCCGGACGATGTCGCCAGCGAAGCGCAACGGCTCTGGGGCAGTGACCCGCGCGCCGCGCTTGGCCTGCTCTACCGCGCCCTGCTCAGCCGCCTGCTCTACGACCATCGACTCGCCCTCAAGGCCTCGCACACCGAGGGTGAGGTGCTGCGCCTGGTGCAAAGCCTGAATCACCAGAATCTGCAAGGCTACAGCGAGCAGCTCACTCAGCACTGGCAGGCGCTCGCCTACGGTCATCGCCAGCCGTCTACGGAACAGGCTCAGGCGCTCTGCCAGGGCTGGCGCGAGCTGTTCGGCCTGGAGGCTCGCCCATGAGTCGTCGCGCCGGCTTCTTCACCGCCATGGTCGTGCTGCTGCTCGTCGGTCTGTGCGCCATCTACCTCATGCAGAACCTGCAGCCGTACCAGGAAACCGTCGAACACGGTTCCGCACCGGAAGTGGCTGCCAATCCCTACCTGGCCGCCGAACATTTCCTGCGCCAGCGTGGGCTCAGTGTGCAGCAAGTCGACGGCCTGGACGTGCTGGACAAGCTGCCCAGCCAGGGCCAGACCCTGATGCTCCTGGCCGACCGCGGCAACATGACGCCACGCCAGGCCGAACATCTGCTGCAGTGGACGGCCAACGGCGGCCACCTGCTGCTGATCGCCGAACGCCTGTGGGACGAAGAGGAAGGCAAGAGCGGCGACATCCTCCTCGACCTGCTCGGCATCGAGCAGTACATGAGCGAAGACCTCGAGGAAGAAGAAGCCGAAGGCGAGCCCGGCGAAACGAAGGCCGAAGACGACTACCCGGATCTGACCAAGCTCTACCTGCAGAACGAAGACGCACCGGCCTACATCGCCTTCGATACCGACTACCACCTGTTCGATGCGCAGAACCGCGCCCACGCCTGGGCCAACAGCGCCAAGGCCACCCATCTGCTGCAGCTCTACCACGGCGAAGGGCTGGTGACCGTGCTCAGCGATCCGTGGATCTGGCAGAACACCCGCATCGGTGAGTACGACCACGCCTGGCTGCTCTGGTACCTCAGCCAGGACAGTGCCGTGACCCTGCTCTATCGCGCCGACCAGGACAACCTGTTCAGCCAGTTGCTGCGCAACTTCCCGCTGGCGCTGGTGGTGCTGGTGCTGCTGCTCGCCGCCGCGCTGTGGCATGCCGGCATGCGCCATGGCCCGCTGCTCGCCCCGGCCAGCCGCGCTCGCCGGCAACTGGAGGAGCACCTGCGCGCCAGTGCCGACTTCCTGCTACGCCGCCGCGGCCAGCACAGCCTGCTGCAAATCCTGCAACAGGACATCAAGCGCCGTGCCCGGCGGCGCTACCCCGGCTTCGAAAAACTCGGCGTCGCCGAACAGTGGCAGGTGCTGGGTCGCCTCACGCGCCTGCCATCGCGCAGTATCAGCCAAGCCATGCGCCCGCTGCCCAAGCAGCGCCTATCCGCCAGTGACTTCACCCGCCAGGTCGCCCACCTGCAAACCCTCAGGAATGCCCTATGACGAGCGAACAGACGCCTGAAACCGAAACCCTGCCGGCTTCCGATGCAGCGACGGCCGCGCCTGCCAACCCGCAACTGCAACAACGCCAGCGTGCCAGCGCGCTGGCCCAGGCGCTGCGCAGCGAATTGCGCAAGGCGGTGATCGGCCAGAGCGCGGTGATCGACGATGTACTCACGGCACTCATCGCGGGCGGCCACGTTCTGGTCGAAGGCGTCCCCGGCCTGGGCAAGACCCTACTGGTGCGCGCCCTGGCCCGTTGCTTCGGCGGCGAGTTCGCGCGCATCCAGTTCACCCCGGACCTGATGCCCAGCGACATCACCGGCCACGCCGTGTATGACCTGCAGAGCGAGCAGTTCAAGCTGCGCAAGGGGCCGATCTTCACCAACCTGCTGCTGGCTGACGAGATCAACCGCGCCCCGGCCAAGACCCAGGCGGCCCTGCTGGAGGTGATGCAGGAGCGTCAGGTGACCCTGGAAGGTCGCGCTCTGGCCGTACCGCTGCCCTTCATGGTGCTGGCCACGCAGAACCCCATCGAGCAGGAAGGCACCTATCCGCTGCCGGAAGCCGAGCTCGACCGTTTCATGCTCAAGCTGCGCATGGATTACCCGGAGCAGGACGAAGAGCTGAGCATGGTGCGTCAGGTGACCCGCTCGGCCAAGGCCGACATGCTCGAAGTCAGCCCGCTGCGCACCCTGCTGCAAGCCAAGGACGTGCTGGCCCTGCAGAAGATCGCCAGCGACCTGCCCATCGACGAACAGGTGCTCGACTACGCCGTGCGCCTGGCCCGTGCCACACGCACCTGGCCGGGCCTGGCCATGGGCGCCGGGCCACGTGCCTCGATCGCCCTGGTACGTGGCGCCCGCGCCCGTGCCCTGCTGCGCGGCGGCGACTTCGTGCTACCCGACGACATCAAAGGCTGCGCCCTGGCCGTGTTGCGTCATCGTGTGCGCCTGGCACCCGAATTGGACATCGAAGGCCTGTCGGTGGATCAGGTGTTGCAACAACTGCTCGACCAGGTGCCGGCACCGCGTCTATGAAGCCATCGCGCCTGCTCCTCGCCCTGCTCGGCACACTGCTGACAGCCGCCGTACTGCTCGGCGCGCTGCCACTGCTGGGGGTGAAATTGCCAGCCAGCCTGGACATGCTGGGCTGGGCCGTGCTCTGTGCGCTGGCACTGATCGCGCTGATGGATGCCCTATGGCTGCGCCGTTTGCCCACACCCAGGGTGCAACGCACACTACCGGGCAACCTGCCTTTGGGCCGCTGGAGCGACGTGCAGTTGCAGGTGCATCACGGCTTCGCCAACGCGGCGCAGATCGAGCTGTTCGACCACGTCCCGGCCGGCATGGCGTTCGAGGGCATGCCGCTGCGCGTCGACCTGCACCCCGGCCAGCAGACGCAATTGAGCTATCGCCTCAAACCGCAGCAACGCGGGCATTTCGCTTTCGACCGCTGCGAACTCTTGCTGCCCAGCCCGTTGCGTCTGTGGCAGGGCCGTCGCCTACTCGATGTGCCGGGTGAGAGCCGCGTCTTCCCCGACTTCGCCCGCCTCTATGGCGCCCAACTGAAGGCTGTGGACGACTGGCTCAGCCAGCTGGGCGTGCGCCAGCGTCCGCGCCGTGGCCTGGGCCTGGAGTTTCACCAACTGCGCGAGTTTCGCGACGGCGACACCCTGCGCCAGATCGATTGGAAGGCCACCGCGCGCAAACGCACGCCGATCGCCCGTGAGTACCAGGACGAGCGCGACCAGCAGATCGTTTTCCTGCTCGACTGCGGCCGGCGCATGCGCAGCCAGGACGACGAGCTGTCGCACTTCGATCACGCCCTCAACGCCTGCCTGCTGCTCAGCTACGTGGCCCTGCGCCAGGGCGACGCGGTGGGCCTGGCGACCTTCGCCGGCAATCACCAGCGCTACCTGGCACCGGTCAAGGGCCAGGCCCAGCTCAACACCCTGCTGGGCGCCGTATACGACCTGGAGACCAGCCAGCAGCCCGCCGACTTCAGCGCCGCCGCCGATCTGCTCCTCGCCCGCCAGCGGCGCCGCGCCCTGGTGGTGCTGGTGACCAACCTGCGCGATGAGGATGATCAGGATCTGCTCGCGGCAGTGAAACGCCTGTCGCGCCAGCACCGTGTGCTGATCGCCAGCCTGCGCGAAGAAGTACTCGACCGCCTGCGCCAGGAGCCGGTGGAGCAGTTCGAACAGGCACTGGCCTACTGCGGCACCCTGGACTATCTCAACGCCCGCGCCGGATTGCATGAGCGTCTGGCCGCCCATGACGTACCGGTGCTCGATGCACGGCCCGGCGAGCTTGGGCCGGAACTGGTCAGCAGCTACCTGGCCTGGAAGAAAGCCGGCGCACTTTAAGGGCAACCCCTGGCGCCCGCGGTGGTCGAAGGCATTGACGCAGACGCCCTGGCACCGGCTTTCCCACACAGATGCTGCGTGGTTATGGCCGAGGCTGGGTGCTATGATCCCGACTCTGCGGCGCAAGGGGTACAAACTCCACGCCGCTCGCAGGCTGATCCCAGCCTGCCGTCAGGGCCGCCCGTGATCGGCCTCATGCGCATACCGCACACGACCTGAGTAGGAGATAGACCATGGCTTTTGAATTGCCGCCGCTGCCTTACGAAAAGAACGCTCTCGAGCCGCACATTTCCGCCGAGACCCTGGAATTCCACCACGACAAGCACCACAACACCTACGTCGTGAACCTGAACAACTTGGTGCCGGGCACCGAGTTCGAAGGCAAGAGCCTGGAAGAAATCGTCAAGACTTCCTCGGGCGGCATCTTCAACAACGCCGCTCAGGTGTGGAACCACACCTTCTACTGGAACTGCCTGTCGCCGAACGGCGGTGGCCAGCCGACCGGCGCCCTGGCTGACGCCATCAACGCTGCCTTCGGTTCCTTCGACAAGTTCAAGGAAGAGTTCAGCAAGGTTTCCATCGGCACCTTCGGTTCCGGCTGGGGCTGGCTGGTGAAGAAAGCTGACGGTTCCCTGGCCCTGGCCAGCACCATCGGCGCCGGCTGCCCGCTGACCAGCGGTGACACCCCGCTGCTGACCTGCGACGTCTGGGAACACGCCTACTACATCGACTACCGCAACCTGCGTCCGAAGTACGTCGAGGCGTTCTGGAACCTGGTCAACTGGGACTTCGTTGCCCAGAACTACGCGGCCTGATTCAGCGCCCCGTAAAACAGGAACCCGGCCTCGGCCGGGTTCTTCGTTTTCGCGGTCGGTAAAGGCTCACAGCAAGCGGCGCGCGGAAAAGGCAACGCCCTGCTCCTCTACCCGGCTTACCGCCTGACTCAGCAGGCGATCGGCACGCACCGGGCCGAAGAATTCGCATAGCCCGATATAGAGCAGATTGAGCAATTTACGCAGTTGCTCGATGCCCAGGCTTTCAATGCCATCGAGCGCGCCCTGCTCCAGCCAGGCACGCAGACGCAGGCTCAACTCCGCACTGACCTGCATGCCACCGAGATTACCCGCGGCGAACCCACGCAACGCCTGCTGTTGCGGGCTGTCCATCTGCTCCAGCAAGGCTTGGCTAAGCGCCAGGAAAGTCGTCTGCGCCGCCGCATCGGGGCTGGCCACGCTACGCACGGCCTCGTTACGCCCCTGGCGCCAGGCGGCCAGTTGCGCCTCAGGATCCGGTAACAGGTTGTCAGGCGAGCCCGTCAGCGCGCCAACCAGTTCGCGGTACAGGCGTGCCCGTTCCAGCTTGCGCTCGGTACGCAGCACCACTTCGGCGAGAAATTCGTTGAGAGCGAAGGGCGGCTTGTCCGAATACTTGCTTTCCCACAATGCCAGCAACGGCCACAGTTCCTCGTCGGAGAAATGCCCGGCAAGGCCGGTATAGATGGCGCGACGACGCAGGTTCAATCTCATCCTCAGCCCCTCCGCGACCATTGTTCACTGTCGAAGGTCTGCATCAGGTTGAATTCCGGGTAGCCCACCTCGGCGTGTTCGGCGAAGTCCAGGCCCCTTTGTTCATGCTGGGCGGAGACGCGCAGCCCAACGGTCTTGGCCAGCAACAGGTAAAGCAGCAAGGCCAGTGGAAAGGCCCAGAGAAAAGCCGCTGCCGCTCCCAGCGCCTGTACCGCCACGCGCGACCAGTTGAACAGGTCGCCCTGGTAGAAAAGCCCCGCTGCCAGCGTGCCCCATATGCCGGCGAAACCGTGCACCGGTACCGCGCCTACCACGTCGTCGATACGCAGCCGATCGAGCAGGCGCATGCCGTAGATCACCACGAAGCCTGCGATCAACCCGGTGAGTGCGGCATAGCCCGGCGCCATGCTGGCACAACCGGCAGTAATGCCTACCAGCCCGCCGATGGAGCCATTGACCGTACTGGTCAGCAGTACCGGGCTGGCCGTGCTGCGTTGCGCAACCAGTGCACCGATGGCACCGCAGAGCGCTGCCAGATGGGTATTGAGGGCGATCAGCCCCAGCGAACTGCTGACTGCCAGATTGCTTCCGGCATTGAAGCCGAACCAACCGAACCAGAGCAGGAAGCCACCCAGCGCGACCATGCCCAGGTTATGCCCGGGAATCAGCCGTGCCTGGCCATCGCTGCCGTAACGCCCCAGTCGCGGGCCAAGCAACAGGATGCCAGCCAACGCACACCAGGCGCCGACACTGTGCACCACGGTGGAGCCGGCGAAGTCGATGAAGCCCAGCTTGGCCAGCCAACCCTGGCCGCCATACAGACCACTCCATACCCAACTGCCGAATATCGGGTAGATCACACCGCTGATCACCACCGCACCGGCGAGATAGGCCCAATAGTGGGTGCGCTCGGCCATGGCACCACTGGCGATGGTTGCCGCCGTGGCTGCGAACATCATCTGAAAGAGCAGGAAGGTGTAGTCCCAGGGCTCGCCATCATGCAGGGCGAAATGGCTCATGCCATACCAGCCGGTAAGGTTGGCGCCGAACATCAAGCCAAAACCCAGCAACCAGAAGACGACCCCGCCCACGCAGCAATCCATGTAGTTCTTCATCATCACGTTGACGGCATTCTTGGCCCGTGACATGCCGCTTTCCAGCAAGGCAAAACCCGCCTGCATGAGGAACACCAGCACACTGGCGAGCACCAGCCAGGCAGTATTCACCGCCTCGTCAGTGGCCGCGTGGGCCTGAGGGGCGAAGCATACAGCGACGAGCAACAGCCAGAGCGTTTTCATCCCGAGTCCCCCCGATGGTCGATGTGCCATCAGTCGCAACTCTTGTGCCACCACTCATTTCGATGAAAAGCCGCTCAAGTCCGGGCCAAACGCACCGACACAGAGCAAGGCCAGCGTGCGAGCCGCTGGTCATGCACCAGGCTCGCCCTTCGGTAAGGAAAAGTGCCACCAGCCATGCTGGCCCTTTGACGGCCAGAGCGAGATTGCCAATACTCTCGTCTGATGACGCTGTAGCACCCGACACAAGGAATTGCATTTGAAGCTGGAATTGAAGAACAGCTTGTCACTCAAGTTGCTCCGCGTGGTGCTGCTTTCGGCACTGGTGGTCGGGGTGGTGCTCAGCTGTGCGCAAATCGTCTTCGACGCCTACAAGACGCGGCAAGCGGTTGCCAATGATGCTCAGCGCATCCTCGGCATGTTCCGCGATCCGTCGACCCAGGCGGTGTACAGCCTGGATCGGGAAATGGGCATGCAGGTGATCGAAGGCCTGTTTCAGCACGAGTCGGTGCGTTATGCCTCTATCGGTCATCCCAACGAGCCCATGCTGGCTGAACGTTCGCGCGACCTGGCGCAGATTCCCACCCGCTGGCTGACCGACCCGATCCTCGGCCAGGAACAGCAGTTCTCCACCAAGCTGGTCGGTCGCGGCCCCTACAGCGAGTATTACGGCGACCTCAACATCGTTCTCGACACCGCTGCCTACGGCGAAAGCTTCGTGACCAATTCGGTCATCATCTTCATTTCCGGCGTGCTCCGTGCCATGGCCATGGGCCTGGTGCTCTACCTGGTCTACCACTGGCTGCTGACCAAACCACTGTCGAAGATCATCGAGCACCTCACCCACATCAACCCGGATCGCCCCAGCGAGCACAAGCTGCCCATGCTCGCCGGCAACGAAAACAACGAACTGGGGCTGTGGATCAACACCGCCAACCAGTTGCTCGCCTCCATCGAACGCAATACCACCCTGCGCCGCGAAGCGGAAAACAGCCTGCTGCGCATGGCCCAGTACGACTTCCTCACCGGGCTGCCCAACCGCCAGCAACTGCAGCAGCAACTCGACCAGATTCTCGAAGATGCCGGTCGCCTGCAGCGACGCGTCGCCGTACTCTGCGTCGGCCTCGATGACTTCAAGGGCATCAACGAGCAGTTCAGCTACCAGAGCGGCGACCAGTTGCTGCTCGCCCTCTCCGACCGTCTGCGTAGCCACAGCGGCCGCCTGGGCGCCCTGGCGCGCCTCGGTGGCGACCAGTTCGCCCTGGTGCAAGCCGATATCGAGCAGCCCTACGAGGCCGCCGAGCTGGCGCAGAGCGTGCTGGACGACCTGGAGCAGCCCTTCCAGCTCGATCAGCAGGAAGTACGCCTGCGCGCCACCATCGGCATCACCCTGTTCCCCGAAGACGGCGACAGCACCGAGAAGCTGCTGCAGAAAGCCGAACAGACCATGACCCTGGCCAAGAGCCGTTCGCGCAACCGCTACCAGTTCTACATCGCCAGCGTCGACAGCGAGATGCGCCGCCGCCGCGAGCTGGAGAAGGATCTGCGCGACGCCCTGGCACAGAACCAGTTGCACCTGGTCTATCAGCCGCAGGTGGACTATCGCGATCACCGTGTGGTCGGTGTCGAGGCGCTGCTGCGCTGGCAGCATCCGCAGCACGGCTTCGTTCCACCGGATCTGTTCATCCCCCTGGCGGAGCAGAACGGCACCATCATCCCCATTGGCGACTGGGTGCTGGATCAGACCTGCCGCCAACTGCGCGAATGGCACGACCAGGGTTTCAGCGACCTGCGCATGGCCATCAACCTCTCCACCGTGCAGTTGCACCACTCCGAGCTGCCACGGGTGGTCAACAACCTCATGCAGGTCTACCGCCTGCCGGCCAAGAGTCTGGAGCTGGAAGTCACCGAGACCGGCCTGATGGAAGACATCAGCACCGCCGCCCAGCACCTGCTCAGCCTGCGCCGCTCCGGCGCGCTGATCGCCATCGACGACTTCGGCACCGGCTACTCCTCGCTGAGTTATCTGAAGAGCCTGCCGCTGGACAAGATCAAGATCGACAAGAGCTTCGTGCAGGATCTGCTCGAGGACGAGGACGACGCCACCATCGTTCGCGCCATCATCCAGCTCGGCAAGAGCCTGGGCATGCAGGTCATCGCCGAAGGCGTGGAGACCGTCGAGCAGGAAGCCTACATCATCGCCCAGGGCTGCCATGAAGGTCAGGGCTACCTGTACAGCAAGCCGTTGCCGGCACGTGAGCTGACCCTGTTCCTCAAGCAGTCCCGCCGCCTGAGCTCAGCCGCCACGCTCTGACGACGTCACCAAGCCCAACTGAAAACGCCGCGATGATCGCGGCGTTTTCATTTCGAGCCTGGCAACAGCTCACCAACTCTGCACACCCAGCATCCAGGCCGTGGCCAGGGCACCGGCCAGACACAGCGCGGCGCCGCCGGCCGCCTGCCAGTAGAAACTGCGTGCCAACTCGTCCTCCCCGGCATTGGACAGAATGAACGGCTGCGCCTCACGCGGCCTGGCCATCTGATTGCGCGGCGGCTCCTGAGCACGCAGACGCTGTCGATCCTCAGCTTCGAGCTGTGCGGCAAGGCGTACACGCTCCCACTCGCGCTCGTCCAACTGGCCATTGCCGTCACTGTCGAAGCGCTGCAGCAGGCCGGTGAAATCGCCCTTCCACTCACGGATCACCGCACTCTGCGCTGCTGGCAGGTCGAAGCCCTGCTGCGCGGCGCCATGGGTGCGGAAATCACCGATGGCATACAGCGGCTGGTCGGCATGCAGGCGCTCCTCGACATAGCGGTAGCGCTGGCCGCTGGTGAGAAAGCCGAGAAAACCCGTCTTGGCCGGTCCCAGCGGGTGGCGCAGGTTGCCCTCCCAGGACTCGCGCACAACCGGGCGTACCTCGGCACCGCGCGGATCGATCAGGCATTCACCAGTACCATCGCTCAGACGCAGCCAAGCCTCGCTGCTGCCGCTGTCGATCACTCGCCAACTGCTCTTCTTGTCGTCGGACTGGTACTCCTCGATACGAAAGCGCCACCACAGGCAGGGCTTGCCGGTCAGCGGGCCGCGTATGTCGACGTCCGGCAGCGCGTGCAGCACGCCATACAGCTCGACATAGCCCTGCGCTGCCGAACGGATCTTCGAGGTGGGTGTATCGAGCAGATGACGCGCCTGCGACCAGCGCCGCAGGCACCACCAGGCGCCGCCCAGACAAGCTGCCAGGGCAAAGCCAAGGGCCACGAAGAAGCCCATTGGATCGACCTGCTGCATATCAGTTGAACAGCGACTTGAGGTCGACGTCGGCCTTTTCCGCCTCGCTGAACACCAGCAACTCGGCAGCCGGGAAGTTGAACATGCGCGCCAGGAGTACATCCGGGAACTGCTCGATGCGCACGTTGTTGAGGTTCACCGCCTCGTTGTACAGCTCACGGCGGTCGGCGATGCCGTTTTCCAAACCGGTGATGCGCTGCTGCAGGTGCTGAAAGCTGTCGTTGGCCTTGAGCTGCGGGTAGTTCTCGGCCAGCGCGAAGAGTTGCCCAAGGCCGGCGCGCAGACCGCTCTCGGCCTTGCCCAGGGCCCCCACATCCTGCTGTTCACGTGCACTGGCCACGGCACTGCGGGCGGCGATCACCCGCTCCAGGGTGGCGCCCTCGTACTGCATGTACTGCTTGCAGGTCTCCACCAGCTTGGGCAGTTCGTCATGCCGTTGCTTGAGCAGCACGTCGATATTCGACCAGGCCTTGCTCACGCCATGCTTGAGGCGAACCAGGCCGTTGTAGAGGGAAACCGCATAGGCGCCCAGCAGGACGATAACAACGATCAGGATCACGGCAGTCAGGCTCATCGATTCTCTCCATGGGGTGGGCGGCGACTGAGATGCTGGCATTCTAGCGGCGCAGTTGCGCAGCGACAGCGATATCTCGCACAGCTCAGGCATAAATTGGCCTTTACACATAATGCGAAACATTTGCATTATGTCGCGGTTTTTCAGGTACATCTCGGGTGCCTGCCGGCAAAGCACTCCACTGCGACTCTCCAGGCGCGTACTCATCACGCCTTTTCCGAGCCGTCGCAACACGAGCGTTTTGCCCCCTGGTTACCCGGTACCTTCACATTCAGCTCTGCAAAGGACTTCGCCATGATTCGTATGCCCCTGGCTTCTGCCAGCTTGCTGGCCATCGCCATCTCCCTCGCCGGATGCGGTGACGACAAAGCACCCGCCACTCAGGCTGCCGCGCCAGCAGCCAGCGAAAGCGCCGCACCGGTCGCCAGCAAGGTCGACGAAGCCGCAGCCAAGGCTGTGGTGAACCATTACGCAGATCTGGCCCTGGCCGTGTTCAGCGACGCTGCCAGCACCGGCAAGGCCCTGCAAGGCGCCATCGACGCCCTGCTCGCCAACCCCAGCGAAGAAACCCTCAAGGCCGCTCGCCAGGCCTGGCTGGCCGCGCGCGTGCCCTACATGCAGAGCGAAGTGTTCCGTTTCGGCAACCCGGTGGTCGACGACTGGGAAGGCCAACTCAACGCCTGGCCGCTGGACGAAGGCCTGATCGACTACGTCGCCCCCGATTACCAGCACGCGCTGGGCAACCCGGGTGCGCAAGCCAACATCATCGCCAACACCGAGATCCAGGTCGGCGAAGACAAGATCGACGTCAGCAACATCACCGGTGATCTGCTGGCCAGCCTGAACGAACTGGGCGGTTCCGAAGCCAACGTCGCCACCGGCTACCACGCCATCGAGTTCCTGCTCTGGGGCCAGGATCTCAACGGCACCAAGCCGGGCGCCGGCAACCGTCCGTACACCGACTACCTGGTCGGCGAAGGCGCCACCGGTGGCCACAACGACCGCCGCCGCGCCTACCTGAAAGCCGCGACCGATCTGCTGGTCAAAGACCTCAACGACATGGTCGAGCAGTGGAAGGCTGGCGTCGAAGGCAACTACCGCAGCCAACTGGTCAGCGAGCCGGCCGAGAACGGCCTGCGCAAGATGCTGTTCGGCATGGGCAGCCTGTCCCTCGGCGAACTGGCTGGCGAGCGCATGAAGGTCGCGCTGGAAGCCAACTCCACCGAAGACGAGCATGACTGCTTCAGCGACAACACCCATAACTCGCACTTCTACAACGGCCTGGGCATCCGCAACGTCTACCTGGGTGAGTACAAGAAGGTTGACGGCAGCACCCTGACCGGCCCAAGCCTGTCCGAGCTGGTAGCCAAGATCGATGCCCAGGCCGACACCACCCTGAAGGCCGACCTCGACGCCACCCAGGCCGAGTTGCAGAAGCTGGTCGACAGCGCCGAGAAGGACAATGTGCATTTCGATCAACTGATCGCAGCTGACAACCCTGAGGGCCAAGCGCTGGTGCGTGGTGCCATCGCTGCGCTGGTCAAGCAGACCGGTGCCATCGAGCAGGCTTCGGGCAAGCTCGGCATCGCCGACCTGAACCCGGATACCGCTGATCACGAGTTCTGATCGATCCGCGCGTGACGCAACGGCTCGCCCTCTTGGGGGCGGGCCGTTTTTGTTTGTGGGTTATGGGAGTGCAGGACTGGCGAGTTTGTATGGGTGCTCGCTTGTTTTCAGCGTTCGGGCTGCTTATCGGCGTTTCGGTGTCTGTTCCGAATTGCCGCGTTTTGCTGATGTTTTTGGTTTCGCCCTCCCGGGCGGGTGTTCCAACGCCGCTACGGCGTGTTCAGATATTCCGGGTTTCGCCCCCTCGGGCGACTCACTTTTCTTTGAAATGCGC
>NZ_JBMDJU010000009.1:0-168548 GCF_057809355.1 Pseudomonas sp. FG29
CCCCCCCTACACATGACCGTAGGGCGGGTGAAACCCGCCACCTATCACATCTGCAACAAGGACGTTGCCATGCCCGATTACCGTCGCGCCGCCGTTCCTGGCGGCATCTATTTCTTCACCCTCGTCACCGAGCGGCGCCAGCCGATTCTGACCCATCCCGATATTCGCCAGGCTCTGCGCGAGGCAATCCAGAGGGTACGCCTGACCCAGCCCTTCACTATCGACGCCTGGGTATTGTTGCCCGACCACCTGCATGCCATCTGGCGTTTACCGCCTGACGACGCCGACTTTTCCAATCGCTGGCGACTGATCAAGCGGCATGTCAGCCATGCCTGTCGCAACTACAACCGTATCGAACTGCTGAGCGAGCGACGCCAGGCAAAGGGACAAGGCACGCTTTGGCAGCAACGCTTCTGGGAGCATCTGATTCGTGACGAGGACGACTACGCCAGGCACTTCGACTACCTGCACGGTAACCCGCTCAAGCATGGGCTGGTGACGCGTGTGAGGGACTGGCCCTGGTCGTCGTTTCACCGTTGGGTGAAGCAGAGTGTTTACCCCGTCGATTGGGGCGGGGATATTGGGATGGATAACTTGGGTGTCGGTGAATGAATTGGCGGGTTGCACCCGCCCTACAGGTTTGCGCAGGCGGGCAATCACCTACCCCGTAGGGCGGTTGAAACCCGCCAGAATGTCAAAACAGACCAGGCGGTTTGTGCGCAGGCGAGCAATTGCCTTCCCGTAGGGCGGGTGAAACCCGCCATTGTTGTCTCGGCCAGTTATTTCAGAAGAGGAAATACCGCTGCGCCATCGGCAGCACGTCGGCCGGCTCGCACCAGAGCAACTGGCCGTCGGCCTTGACCTGATAGTTCTGCGGATCGACCTCGATATTCGGCAGGTAGCCGTTGTGGATCAGGTCGGTCTTCTGCACCTCGCGGCAGCCTTTGACCACGCCGATCTTCTTCTTCAGGCCAAGCCGCTCGGGTACGCCCGCCTCGAACGCCGCCTGGCTGATAAAGGTGATGCTGGTGGCATGGCGGCTGCCACCGTAGCTGGCGAACATCGGCCGGTAGTGCACCGGTTGCGGCGTCGGGATCGAGGCGTTGGCGTCGCCCATCAGGCTGGCGGCAATGGCGCCACCCTTGAGGATCAGCGTCGGTTTGACGCCGAAGAAGGCCGGGCGCCACAACACCAGATCGGCCCACTTGCCCACTTCGATGGAGCCCACTTCATGGCTGATGCCGTGGGTGATCGCCGGGTTGATGGTGTACTTGGCGATGTAGCGCTTGGCGCGGAAGTTGTCGTTGCCGGGCGCGTCTTCGGGCAGCGGGCCGCGCTGCTGCTTCATCTTGTCGGCGGTCTGCCAGGTACGGGTGATCACCTCGCCGACGCGGCCCATGGCCTGGCTGTCGGAGCTGATCATGCTGAACGCGCCGAGGTCGTGGAGGATATCCTCGGCGGCGATGGTCTCGCGGCGGATACGGCTCTCGGCGAAGGCCACGTCCTCGGCGATGCTCGGGTCGAGGTGGTGGCAGACCATGAGCATGTCCAGATGCTCGTCGATGGTGTTGCGGGTGAACGGCCGCGTAGGGTTGGTCGAGGACGGCAGCACATTGGGGAAGCCGCAGGCCTTGATGATGTCTGGGGCGTGGCCGCCGCCGGCACCCTCGGTGTGATAGGTGTGGATGGTGCGGCCCTTGAAGGCGCCGAGGGTGGTTTCGACGAAGCCGGACTCGTTCAGCGTGTCGGTATGGATCGCCACCTGCACGTCGTACTCGTCGGCGACCGACAGGCAGTTGTCGATGGCGGCCGGGGTGGTGCCCCAGTCCTCGTGCAGCTTCAGACCGATGGCGCCGGCTTTCACCTGCTCGATCAGCGGCTCGGGCAGCGAGGCGTTGCCCTTGCCGGTAAAGCCCAGGTTCATCGGGAAGGCGTCGGCGGCCTGCAGCATGCGCGCCATGTGCCAGGGGCCGGAGGTGCAGGTGGTGGCGTTGGTGCCGGTGGCCGGGCCCGTGCCACCGCCGATCATGGTGGTCACCCCACTCATCAACGCTTCTTCGATCTGCTGCGGGCAGATGAAGTGGATGTGGGTGTCGATGCCGCCCGCGGTGAGGATCATGCCTTCACCGGCGATCACCTCGGTGCCGGCACCGATGGCGATGGTGACGTCCGGCTGGATATCCGGGTTGCCGGCCTTGCCGATGGCGGCGATGCGGCCGTCCTTGAGGCCGACGTCGGCTTTGACGATGCCCCAGTGGTCGATGATCAGGGCGTTGGTGATCAGCGTGTCCACCACGTCGGCCGCACACAGCTGGCCCTGGCCCATGCCGTCGCGGATTACCTTGCCGCCGCCGAATTTCACTTCTTCGCCGTAGGTGGTGAAGTCCTTCTCCACTTCGATCCACAGGTCGGTGTCGGCCAGGCGCACCTTGTCGCCGACGGTGGGGCCGAACATGTCGGCGTAGGCTTGTCTGCTGATCTTCATTGGTTCGTCCCGTAGGGTGCGCTGTGCGCACCGTTGTTATCCGCGTTGCTTGTGGTGCGCATGGCGCACCCTACGAAAATTTATGTATCAAAGATCGCCCATCACCCGGCCGGCGAAGCCGAACACGCGGCGCGCGCCGGCCAGCTCGACCAGTTCCACATCACGGCTCTGACCTGGCTCGAAGCGCACGGCAGTGCCTGCCGGGATGTTCAGGCGCATACCGCGAGTACTGGCGCGGTCGAATAGCAGGGCGTCATTGGTTTCGAAGAAGTGGTAGTGCGAGCCAACCTGGATCGGCCGGTCGCCGCTGTTGGCCACGGACAGGGTCAGGGTGCGGCGACCGGCGTTGAGCTCGATCTCGCCGTCGTCAATCTTGTATTCGCCGGGAATCATCAGTTGGGCCTCGCAAGCGTCTTGTAGTAGATGGCATTGGCCCGGTAGGTGCCGTCCGGGCCGCAGGCGTAGTCGGGTAGGCCACCAATGCACTGGTAGCCGAGGTGGCGATAGAGCTGTTCCGCATCGCTGCCGGCCTCGGTGTCGAGGTACAGCAGGCCACGTTTGCGGGCTGCCGCTTCCTGCTCGACGGCTTGCATCAGTAGGCGGGCGATACCCCTGCGACGCGCCGTGCTCAGTACCAGCAGCTTTTGAATCTCTGCGCGATTCAGGCCGTTGGGCTTCTGGCACAGGCTCAGTTGCACGCTGCCCATTACGCGGCCCTGTTCATGGGCCACCCAGAGCAGCAACGAGCCGTCGGCAATGCCCGCCTGTACCTGAGTGAAATACTCGGCGGCGCCTCGCTCGTCGAGATCGGCGAGAAAGCCCAGCGATGCGCCATCGTTGACTGCATCGAGCAGCAGGACGATCAAGCCTTCGCGGTAGTTGGCGAAGCTGGCGCTGTCGAGTCGCTGTAGCGTCACGTCCACGGGGTCACTCCTTGGCGCCGAGGATCAGTTGCATGAAAGTCAGATCCAGCCAGCGGCCGAACTTGCGGCCGACCTGGGGCATCTGTCCGGTGGTGACGAAGCCGAGGCGCTGGTGCAGGCGGATCGAAGCGGCGTTCTCTGACTCGATGGCGGCGACCATGACGTGCAGGTTGGCGGCGAGGGCGCGCTCGATCAGCGCCTGCATCAGCGCCGGGCCAAGGCCCTGGCCGCGTTGGTCGGCGCGCACGTAGACCGAATGCTCGACGGTGTGGCGAAAGCCTTCGATGGTGCGCCAGGTGCCATAGCTGGCGTAGCCGAGCACTTCGCCGCCAGCGTCACGCGCCACCAGCACGGGAAAGCCTGCGGCCGTTCGTTCGGCCAGCCAGGCGCGGCGGTTGGCGAGATCCACCAGGGTCTCGTTCCAGATCGCCGTGGTGTACTCCACGGCATCGTTGTAGATGGCGAGGATGCCAGGTAGATCGGCTTCGCCGGCGTCGGCTATGGAATAACTCATGAGTTATGCAATCGGCTGGTGAACGGTCACCAGCTTGGTGCCGTCGGGAAAGGTGGCTTCGATCTGGATTTCCGGGATCATTTCCGGCACACCCTCCATGACTTGATCGCGGCTCAGCAGGGTGGTGCCGAAATGCATCAGTTCGGCCACGGTCTGGCCGTCACGTGCGCCTTCGAGCAGCGCGGCGGAGATGTAGGCCATGGCTTCCGGATAGTTCAGCTTCACCCCGCGCGCCAGGCGGCGCTCGGCCACCAGGCCGGCGGTGAAGATCAGCAGCTTGTCTTTCTCGCGTGGACTCAGATCCATCGTGTTACTCCATGGGGGCGTATGCCAGGCATCGCAGGAATGCGTCGTGGGGTATGGCGGATGTCGCTTTTTACATCCGCCGTCATGTGCTCCAGATGCGTGGCGGTCGCGCTTCACGCCCCAGCAGCGCCGGGCGCAGCAGGCTCCAGAGTTCGATCAGCCAGGCACGCGCCTTGAGCGCTTCGCTGGCCAGGCAGCGCGCGATCAGAAGGCCCGAAAGCTGGCTGAGATCACCACGCACGCCTTCAATCTTCAACTCGCGGCAGCGCTCCAGTAGCTCGGCATCCAGCTCGCCGCTGACCAGCAGGGTGGCGAATACCGGTTGGCCGTCGAGGCCGATGGGCGAGTCGAGCAGGCCGTCGCCGCCGCTCACGCGCTGGCGCTCATGCCACAGCAGTTTGCCGTCGCGGCGGACATCCAGCGCGGCCTGGAAGTGGCCGCTGGCAAAGCGCTCGTCGGCGGCGGGGCGGCCAAGGGCGACGATGTCCCAGTAGAACAGGCGGGCGTCGCCCTGCAGCTCGATCTGCGTGTGCAGTTCGGCCTGGGCGCCGGCGTAGATGATGGTTTCCTGCGGCAGCCATTCCAGGGTGGCGCCGGCGTCGACGCGCAGGCGCAGATCCTGATAGGCCACGCCTGCTGCGCGGTACCACTTGGCCGCGCCGGGGCTGGTGAGCTGCACCCAGGTGTTCTCGCCGGCATGGGCGCTGATGTCCAGGCGGTCGCCGCCGGCGATGCCGCCGGGCGGGTGAACGATGATGTGCTGGCAGACTTCCGGCCCTTCTGCGTACAGGTGCTTCTGCACTCTAAGAGGGCCGAGGTGGCGCCTGCGCACCGGCGTGGTGCGTTCGCCGTGGCGCGCGTAGGCCAGCTCCAGCTCGGCAGGCCAGCTTGGCGTGAACAGGGCGGCAGGCAGATTCATGTCGAGGCAGCGGTTCCGCAGGATAGTTGACCGAGTGGGCAAGCAAGAGGCGTGCCCTGAACCAATTCGGTGCGCTTTTGTGCCTGTGGCCAGTCGTGCTGCCGTATCTGGCTCTGCCTTCTCACGCCTGGCCGGCTCTAGAGTGGGGCGTCGATTCGTGCGGAGCACTCATGTTCACCTTTATCGCCTTCGCTGCCGGCCTGGTGCGCGGCTACAGCGGCTTCGGTTTCGCCATGCTGATGGCGCTCGGGCTAATGCTGCGACTGCCGCCGGCCGAGGCGGTGCCGGTGGCGTTGATTCTCGACGTGGCCTGCAGCGTCACGCTGTGGCCGGCAGCGTTGCGCGCCGTGCATGGGCGCGTGCTGGGCCGCCTGTTGGTTGGCATGCTGCTGGCCGTGCCGCTGGGCGCCTGGCTGTTGCTGTGGCTGCCGGCCCGCATCATGGCGCCATTGGTGGCGATGCTGTGTTTGTGCGGCGGCGTGCTGGTGCTGTGGCGGCCGTCCGTGGCCACGCCGGTGGGCCAGGGCATGGCCTGGTTGGCGGGGCTGGCATCCGGTCTGGCGACCACCTTGGCCTCAGCCGGCGGCCCGCCCTTGATGATCTACCTGCTGCGCAGTGGCCTCGATGCACGCCAGTTGCGCGGCACAGCGGTGCTGTTCTTCCTCGCCAGCAGTAGCGCTGCGCTGGTTGGGTTGGGGCTTGCAGGTGTGCTGAACGGCGCGCTGTGGCGGCTGGCGCTGGAGCTGGCATTGCCGGCGCTGGTCGGCAACCTGCTCGGCCAGTGGCTGCATCCGCGCTGGCAGCCGTTACCGCTGCGGGTGCTGGTCGGCGGGCTGCTGGTGTTGCTGTCGGTGGGGAGTCTGTTGCGGACGTTGTTGTAGGGCGGGTGCATCACCAGACACGAGGGGTCTGGCGGGTTGCACCCGCCCTACGGTGAGTTGCGTCCTTCAGTCGCGGTCGATGGCGAAGGGCGACCAGGCCTGGCGGCTCGGCATGATTTCCAGACGGTTGATGTTGATATGGTCGGGCAGGGTGGCGACGTAGAAGATCTGCTCGGCGATATCTTCGGCGGTCAGCGGCGTGGTGCTGCCGTACAGCGCGTCGGAGGCAGCCTGGTTGCCCTTGGTGCGCACCAGGGTGAATTCGGTTTCGGCCATGCCGGGGGCGATGTCGGTGACGCGCACGCCAGTGGATACCAGGTCGCACCGCAGGTTGAAACTGAACTGTTTGACGAAGGCCTTGGTGGCGCCATACACGTGGCCGCCCGGGTAGGGCCATTCGCCGGCCACCGAGCCGATGTTGATGATGCTGGTGCCCTTGCCGATTTCCAGCAGCTTGGGCAGCACGGCGTGGGTGACGTTGACCAGGCCGGTGACGTTGGTGTCGATCATGGTGTGCCAGTCTTCCAGGGCGACCTTCTGCGCGGCCTCCGGGGCCAGCGCCAGGCCGGCGTTGTTGACCAGCACGTCGATACGGTCGAAGGGCGCCTGCAGGCCGTCGACCAGCGCCTTCACCGCCGCAGCGTCACGCACGTCGAGCGTGGCGATATGCACCGGCACCTTGTCCTGCAGTTCGGCCTTCAATTCTTCCAGGCGCTCCAGGCGTCGGCCGCTGAGTACCAGGGCCCAGCCGGCCTCGGCGAAACGTCGTGCCGTGGCGCGGCCGAAACCGGATGTCGCGCCTGTGATGAATGCCACCTTGCTCATGGATAACCTCGTTTTGCTATCAGGGTTCATGGCCTGCTTCTGCATCCGCTGTTTGGGCAGTGAGAACAGTCCTATTGGGGCGGTGCGTCAGTGTATGGCCTTGGCCGCCAGGGCGCGCGCCACAGCTGGTCGCGGATTCATGCGGACAGTTCGAGAAACTTGCGCACGCGTTCGGTTTCCGGGTTGGTGAAGAACTTCTCCGGGGCGGATTTCTCGATCAGCAGGCCCTTCTCCAGGAACACCACCTGATCCGACACCGCGCGGGCGAATTCCATTTCGTGGGTAACCACGATCATGGTGTAGCCCTCGCTGGAGAGGTTTTTCATCACCGTCAGCACTTCACCGACCCGCTCCGGGTCGAGCGCCGAGGTCGGCTCGTCGAACAGGATCACCTCCGGGCTCATGGCCAGAGCGCGGGCAATCGCCACGCGCTGCTTCTGCCCACCGGAGAGGGTGTAGGGAAAGGCCTCGGCCTTCTGCTCCATGCCGACCTTTTCCAGCAGCGTCTGGGCGATGGCGCGGGCCTCGTCCTTGCGCATCTTCTTCACCTGCATCGGTGCTTCCATGACGTTCTGCAGCACGTTCAGGTGCGGCCACAGGTTGAAGCTCTGGAACACCATGCCGGTACGCGCGCGAATCGCCGCCAGGTCGCGGTTGTTCATGCGCTTGCCCAGGGCATCCAGGCCGATGCGCTGGCCGGCGATATGAATGCTGCCGCGATCCGGCTCCTCGAGCCAGTTGATGCAGCGCAGCAGGGTGGATTTGCCCGAGCCGGACGAGCCCAGCACGCTGACCACCTCGCCCTTGTTCACGGTCAGCGAGATGTCGCGCAGCACCTCGACGCCGTCGAAGCTCTTGGAAAGATTGTCGATCTGTACCGCAGGTGCCTCAGGCATGTTCGAAACCTCGTTTGGCGCCGAACCGGCTCGCCCACTTGAGCGCCAGTTCCAGGCAGATACTGATGACCCAGTACAGGGCGATGACCACGATGAAGGCCTCGGTGGGGATGAAGTAGGTGGCCTGCACCGAGTTGGCCGCGGCGGTCAGTTCCTGCACGGTGATGATGGTGAGAAAGGCGGTGTCCTTGAGTGCGTAGATCAGCTGGTTGCCGAGCAGCGGACGGGTGCGGATCACCAGTTGCGGCAAGATGATTCGCCAGTACAGGCGAGCGGGGCGAAAGCCATGGGCCTTGGCCGCCTCGACCTGGCCGAGCGGCAGCACCAGGCGCGCGCCACGCAGGATCTCGGCGAAGTAGGCCGCGTGATAAATGGCCAGCGCCACCAGGCCCGCGCCCCAGGCGCTGGGCTTGATGCCCAGTGCCGGCAGCCCGTAGTAGAGCAGGTAGGCCAGCACCAGAAAGGGCAGCATGCGCATCAGGTTGATCGCCCCGCGCAGCAGGGTCGACAGCCAGGTGCGGCCCTCCAGCAGGTAGACGCTGAAACAGCCGATGGCGAAGGCCGCCAGCACCGACAGGACGAACAGGATCAGGGTGTTGAGTGCGCCGTTGAGGAAGGCGGCGCGCGCCTCCCATATGATGCTCCATTCGGTCATGGTCGCGTCCTCACATGGCCAGTCGGTTGGCTTTCTTCTCGGCCATGGCCTGCACCTTGAGCAGCACGCCGATGATCAGCATGTACAGCAGGGCGGCGGCGAGAATCGGTGGCAGCGGGTCGTAGGTCACGGCGCTGATGCGGTTGGTCACGCGGGTCAGGTCGACGATGCCGATCACGGCGATGGCCGGGCTGCTCTTGATCAGGAAGGACATTTCGTTGACCAGGCCGGGCAGGCTGCTGGTGATCATTTGCGGCAGCATGATGCGGCGGAAGAACACGCCGTTGGTCATGCCGCAGGCCAGTGCCGCCTCCTTCTGCTCACGAGAGAAGCTGATGAACGCCGTGCGCCAGACCTCGGCGTTGAAGGCCGCGGTATTCAGGGTCAGGGCGAGAATCGCCGCCGTGTTGCGATCCATGGCCAGGCCGAAAGTCGGCGCCGAGAGAAAGATGAACAGCACCAGGGTGACCAGCGGTGTGGCACGCGCCAGGCTGACGTAGAGCACCAGCGCCTGCTCCAGGAAGGGAATGCGCGCCATGCGCAGCAGGGCGATGCCCAGGCCGATGACCACGCCCAGGACGATGGCGATCGAGGAAATCCACAGAGTCGTCCAGGCGCCTTCGAGCAGCAATAACCAGGCTTGTCCGTTCATGTCGGGCTCCTAGAAAAATGATGAGGTGTGTCTAGCAAGGTCAGGGCCAGCGCTGGCCCTGAGAGCCTATTCACGATCTGCTGCGCGTCGGCCATGCTGCGTTGAAACCAGCCTCGCGTGCGAGCCCAGTCAAAATGCTCATTTACAACTCGTAAAGTCGAACGCGACTCCGAGCGTTTTTCGCCTGGTTTCGCGGGGCCGCCATCGGTGTTGCCTGGCTCTAGCTCGCGAGATCGTGAACAGGCTCTGAGAGTGGGGCGCCCGACACGGGCGCCCCGGCGGTGTCACATGCCGGCCAGTTTGTGGAACTGCTCTACCGTGGTGATCGGCTCCTTGGGCATGGCCGGGAAGGCTTCGCCGAACCATTTGGTTTGCAGCTCGGCCAGGCGGCCGTTATCGCGCACTTCGCTCATGAAACCGGTGAGGAATTTCAGCAGCTCGGGGCTGCTCTTGGGCACCGGCCAGGCGGCGAAGCCGTCGCCGGAAACGGCGATGCCCTTGGCGAAGGTATCGCCACGGGTCTTGACCAGGTCGTTGACCGAAATCAGCGCGTTGATCACGTAGTCCAGGCGGCCGTTGGCCAGGTCGGCGTAGGCCTCGGGGTAGGACGGATACTCGGTCACGGTGCCGATTTCGCAGCCCTTGTCAGCCATCATCTTCTTCAGCTCTGGCAGGCGCGCGAGCAGAGCGCTGCCGGCCTGCAGGCCGACGGTCTTGCCGCACAGGCTGGCGATGTCGCTGAGGCGGTCGTCACCGGCGCGCTTGACGTAGAAGTGCTGCGCGGAGGCGAAGGGTGGGGCGAAGTTGAACACGCGCAGGCGGTCATCGGTGACCAGGGCGCCGGTGAAGGCCATGTCGTACTGGCCGGACGAAACCGAGGCGAGCAGGCCGGTCCAGGGCAGGATTTCCTGTTTCACGTCGAAGCCCTTCGCCTTGGCGTACGCCTTCAGGTCTTCCAGCAGCTCCTTGTGAAAGCCCTCCGGCTTGCCGTCGACGATGAAGTTGAACGGCGCGTAGTCATCCTCGGTGGCGACGGTCATCACACCCTTGCTCTTGATGTCGTCGAGGTCGGCATGGGCGCTCAGCGAGGCGCCGACCAGGCAAGTGGCCAGGGCCAGCTTGCGCAGCAGGCCGAAGGGTTTGGAATCGGTGTTCGATGGCTTCATGGGCGTGCTCCAGAGGTGTCGACAAGGGTTGTCCTGGCCGCTCGGCGGCGGTTTCGTTTTCACCTTAGAGACGCCCGGCACGGCGGAGATAGGGGCAGTTCCGGCCTTTGTTCTGGCCAGCGACAGTGGCGCGCTACTTGCTAAACCACAGGGTTGTTTGGCTGTTGGAGGGCGCCATGATCGACCACTTCTACCACCTCGATTTCGACCGTCAGCGCGGCCTTCAGGAGCAGCTTCGCGAGTCGCTGGTGTCGGCCATTCTCGGTGGCGGTTTCCCTGCCGACGAGCCGCTGCCGTCGTGTCGCAAGCTGTCCCAGCAGCTGTCGGTGTCGCGCAACACCGTGGCGCTGGTGTACGAGAGCCTGCTCGACAACGGCTACCTGATCAGCCGTCCACGCAGTGGCTACTACCTGCACCCCGACTACTGCGGCCAGACCGATGCCGTGCTGCGCATGACGCCGCTGCGCAAGCCGGAACCGTCGGATGCCAGCAGCGCCGCCACTGCCCCGGATTGGGCCGCGCGCTTTCGCATGCAGCCCAGTTTGAAGCACGGCGTGTTGCGCCCGAGTAACTGGAGCCGCTTCACCTACCCCTTCATCTACGGCCAGCCGATCAGCGAGCTGTTCCCGCTGGAGCGCTGGCGCGAGGTGTCACGCAAGAACCTCAGTGGCGAGCGCGACCAGCTGTGGCTGGGCGACCGCTTCGACCGTGACGATGAGCAGCTGATCGAGCAGCTACGCACTCGTGTGCTGCCCAAGCGCGGCATCTGGGCGCGGGCCGACGAGATCCTGGTCACCCTCGGTTCGCAGAACGCGCTGTACCTGCTGGCCAGCCTGCTGATGGCCCGTGGGGTGCGCGTCGGCATGGAGAACCCGGGGTTTCGCGACGCCGCGAGCATCTTCGACCTGCACGGCGCCAAGGTGCATCTGCAGGATGTCGACGACCAGGGCCTGGTGGTGGACAGGCGCCTGGATGACTGCCAGTACCTCTACGTGACGCCTGGGCACCAGGTACCTACCGGCGTGGCGATGAGCACGGCGCGGCGTGAACAACTGCTGCGGCAGATTCGCGAGCACGACCAGGTGCTGATCGAGGACGACTACGACGCCGAGTTCAACCTCGACAACCACCCGCTGCCAGCGCTCAAGGCCAGCGACAGCAGTGGCCGGGTGATCTACCTGAGCAGCCTGTCGAAGGCTTTCGCGCCGGGGCTGCGCATTGGCTACATGGTCGCCGACGCCGAGCTGATCGACGAACTGCGCGCCCTGCGCCGGCTGATGTACCGCCACCCGCCGTTGAACAACCAGCGCATGCTCGCCGACTTTCTCGCCCAGGGGCATTACGACGCGCACCTGCGGCGCTTTCGCGAGGAGCATTGCCGCCGCCGCGAGCTGCTCTACCAGGCGCTGCGCAGTGACCTGAGCGATTGCCAGCCGATGGGCAGCCCAGGTGCCAGCGCCTGCTGGCTGGCCGCGCCTGCGGGCGTCGATACCCAGCACCTGGCCTGGGCGGCGGCGCAGCAGAGCGTGCTGATCGAATCCGGGGCGCAGTTCTTCCTCGGTGATGGCGAGGTGCCGAAGAATTTCATGCGCCTGGGCTTCCATGCCATCGATGCCGAACGCATTCGGCCGGGCGTGAAGAAACTGGGGGAGGTGCTGGCGGGGTTGTAGCTCCCTCTCCCATTTATGGGAGAGGGTTGGGGAGAGGGTGGTGAAGGTTGCTCTGCATTATTGATCAAACCCTCTCCCCCGGCCCCTCTCCCGCAAGCGGGAGAGGGGGGGAACTAGCCAAAACGCGGCGCGAAAAGGGCGAATACCTCATCGAAGATCGCCAGCGCCTCGTCCACCTGCGCGGCGCTGACGATGCACGGTGGCACCACATGGATGCGGTTCTCCACCACGAAGCTGAGCAGCCCGCGCGCGGTCAACGCCGCCTTCATTTCCTGCATCACTGGCGTCGGCATCGGCGTTTTCTTCTGCACATCACTGACGAATTCCAGCGCCCAGAACAGGCCGACGCCCCGTGCCTCGCCGATCATCGGGTAGCGCTCGGCCAGTTTCTGCAGGCCCGGGCCGAGCACCTGGGCGCCGATGTCACGGGCGTTCTCCACCATGCCTTCCTCGCTCATCGCATCCAGCGTGGCGACGATGGCGGCCATGGCCAGCGGGTGGCCGGAGTAGGTCAGGCCGCCGGGGAAGAAGTGGTTGTCGAAGTGCTCGCAGATCGGCTTGGAGATCATCACCCCGCCGGCCGGCACGTAGCCGGAATTGACGCCCTTGGCGAAGACGATCAGATCCGGCACCACGCCGAAATGCTCCAGCGCCAGCCAGGCGCCGGTGCGGCCGAAACCGGCCATCACTTCATCGCAGATCAGCAGAATGCCGAACTCGTCGGCCAGTTTGCGCACGCCCTGCATATAGCCCTTCGGCGGCACCAGAATGCCGGCGGTGCCGGGAATGCTCTCCAGCAGGATGGCAGCGATGGCGCCCGGCCCTTCGCATTCGATGACCCGGCGCAGGTGCTGCAAGGCGCGCGCGCATTCCTCTTCCTCGTTCACCGCGTTGAATTCGCTGCGATACAGGTAGGGGTTGAAGAAGTGCACATGGCCGCGCGCGTATTCGTTGGGCACGCGGCGTGGATCGCCGGTGGCGACGATGGCTGCGCCGGTGCTGCCGTGGTAGGAGCGGTAGGCGGAAAGGATCTTGTCGCGACCGGTGTACAGGCGCGCCATGCGCATGGCGTTCTCGTTGGCATCGGCCCCGGCGTTGGTGAAGAACACCTTGGAGAAGCCGGCCGGCGCGCGGGCGAGAATGCGCTTGGCCGCTTCGCCACGCATCAGGTTGGCGGTGGCTGGGGCGATGGTCACCAGGCTGCCGGCCTGCTCCTGAATGGCGGCGATCACCTTCGGGTGCTGGTGGCCGATGTTGGTGTTGACCAGTTGGCTGCTGAAGTCGAGGTAACGCTTGCCGTCGTAATCCCACAGCGTGCAGCCTTCGCCGCCGGCGATCACCAGTGGATTGAGGGCGCCCTGGGTCGACCAGGAATGGAAGACGTACTGGCGATCCAGATCGTGGACGTACTGGTTGCTGATCGGTGTGCTCATGATGACCTCGGGCTGGTCGTTGCGGATGGCTGCACCTTAGGAACAAAGCCACCATTGGCCGTAGGGCCAGATGCCGGAAGTGGCCGGGTCAGCGCGTCTGGCTCGGCGACGCCGGGCAACTGTCCCTAGGCGTGTTCAGCCTGCCGGTTAGGCTGGGGCATCCCTTTCAGGAGTGAAGTCATGGCCCATGCATTCGAAATCAACAGCGCCCCGCCGGCGTCTACTGAGGGCCTGACCAGCCCCGCGATCGCCCAGGCGCGTATCGACCTGGCCGCCTGCTTTCGCATGGCCGCCCGGCTCGGCATGGGCGAGGGCATCTGCAATCATTTTTCCGTGGTGGTGCCGGGGCGGCCCGAGCTGTTCCTGGTCAACCCCTATGGCCTGGCCTTCGCCGAGGTTACGGCCTCGTCGCTGCTGATCTGCGACTTCGACGGACGCGTGGTGCTGGGCGAGGGCCGCCCGGAGGCCACGGCGTTCTTTATCCACGCCCAGTTGCATCGCCTTAATCCGCGCGCCACCGCGGCGTTCCACACCCACATGCCCAACGCCACGGCGCTGTGCATGCTGGAGGGCGAGCCCTTCGTCTGGGCCGGGCAGACGGCATTGAAATTCTATGAGCGCCTGGCGGTGGATGAGGATTATCAGGGGCTGGCGCTGAATGATGCCGAGGGCGAGCGCATTGCCCGTGCGGCGGGTGATGCCGATGTGCTGATGCTGAAGAACCACGGCCCGTTGGTGCTGGGGCCGAGCATTGCCGAAGCCTGGGACGACCTCTACTACCTGGAGCGAGCCGCCGAGGTGCAGCTCAAGGCCATGGCCAGCGGCCGGCCGCTAAAAGCGGTGGCGCCGGCGATTGCCAGTGCGGCGTGCCGGCAGATGTTGCAGGGCAACGCCGAAAGCGCGCACCTGCACCTTGAGAGCGTGAAGCGCCAGTTGTTGCGCGAAGGCTCGGATTTCGCCGAGTAGCTGGTTGGTGGGCGGGTGAAGCGTCGCCCACCCTACCAATCGCTCGCCTGCCGTAGGGTGGGCCGGGCGGCGCTCCGCTTCAGCCCACCAATTGAAGCTTCCTGGAGGTATCTGGCGGGTTGCACCCGCCCTACATTCCTTGTCAGATCGCCACCAGGCCGCGTACGCCTTCGGCTTCCATGTTCTCACCACGGCCCTGCTGGACGATCTCGCCACGGCTCATCACCAGGTACTGGTCAGCCAGTTCGGCGGCGAAGTCGTAGAACTGCTCGACCAGCAGGATGGCCATGTCGCCACGGGCGGCGAGCTTCTTGATCACTGCGCCGATCTCCTTGATCACCGAGGGTTGGATGCCTTCGGTGGGCTCGTCGAGGATCAGCAGGCGCGGCTGGCTGGCCAGCGCGCGACCGATGGCCAACTGTTGCTGCTGGCCGCCGGACAGGTCGCCGCCACGGCGATGTTTCATCTCGCGCAGCACCGGGAACAGTTCGTAGATGAACTCGGGCACGGCCTTGGCTTGGCTGCCGGGAAAGCGTGACAAGCCCATCAGCAGGTTCTCTTCCACGGTGAGGCGGCCGAAGATCTCGCGGCCCTGTGGCACGTAGGCGATGCCGGCGTGCACGCGCTGGTGCGGTTTGAAGGCGGTGATGGCCTTGCCTTCCCATTGCACGCTGCCGTCCTTGGCCGGGATCAGGCCCATCAGGCATTTGAGTAGGGTGGTCTTGCCCACGCCGTTGCGGCCGAGCAGGCAGGTGACTTCGCCGACCTTCACGTCGAACGACAGGCCACGGAGGATGTGGCTGCCGCCGTAATACTGATGGAGTTGTTGGACTTGCAGCATGGGAATGTCCTTAACCGTTGTTCGGTGCGCACGGCGCACCCTACGGAGCGCCAGCCTTCTCCCCTCTCCCGCTTGCGGGAGAGGGGCTGGGGGAGAGGGGCTTTTCAGCGCCCCAAATAAACCTCGATCACCCGCTCGTCGTTCTGCACCTGCTCCAGCGAGCCTTCGGCCAGCACGCTGCCCTGGTGCAACACGGTGACATGGTCGGCGATGGAACCGACGAAGCCCATGTCGTGCTCCACCACCATCAGCGAGTGCTTGCGTGCCAGTGACTTGAACAGCTCGGCGGTGAACTCGGTTTCGGCGTCGGTCATGCCCGCCACCGGTTCGTCGAGCAGCAGCAGGTGCGGCTCCTGCATCAGCAGCATGCCGATCTCCAGGAACTGCTTCTGGCCATGGGAGAGCAAGCCAGCCGGGCGGTTGCGTGAGTTGTCCAGGCGGATGGTATTCAGCACTTCGTCGATGCGGTCGCGTTGCTCGCCGCTGAGTCTGGCGCGCAGGCTGGCCCACACGGACTTGTCGGTTTTCTGCGCCAGCTCCAGGTTCTCGAACACCGAGAGCGCTTCGAACACCGTGGGCTTCTGGAACTTGCGGCCGATGCCGGCCTGGGCGATTTCCACCTCGCTCATGCGGGTCAGGTCGAACTGCTCGCCGAAATAGGCCACGCCGTTGTCGGGGCGGGTCTTGCCGGTGATCACGTCCATCATGGTGGTCTTGCCGGCGCCGTTGGGGCCGATGATGCAACGCAGTTCGCCGACGCCGATGTACAGCGTCAGGTTGGTCAGCGCCTTGAAGCCATCGAAGCTGACGTTGATGTCTTCCAGGGTGAGGATGGTGCCGTGGCGCACGTTGACGCCCTTGCCCAGCACCGGGCGGGTGTCCAGTGCGGCGGGATCGAGCGCGGCTTCGAGCATGATTTCAGGTACCGGTGTGGCTCTCATTGATCCTTCTCCTTGCGCAGCAAGCCCACCACGCCACGCGGCAGATACAGGGTGACGACGATGAACAGGGCACCGAGCGCGAACAGCCAGTATTCGGGGAAGGCCACGGTGAACCAGCTCTTCATGCCATTGACGATGCCGGCGCCGAGCAACGGGCCGATCAATGTGCCGCGACCGCCCAAGGCGACCCACACGGCAGCTTCGATGGACTGGGTTGGCGCCATCTCGCTGGGGTTGATGATGCCCACCAGCGGCACGTACAGCGCACCGGCCAGGCCGCACAGCACCGCGCTCAAGACCCAGATGAACAGCTTGTAACCGCGCGGATCGTAGCCGCAGAACATCACCCGGTTCTCGGCGTCACGCAGGGCGGTGAGCACCCGACCGAACTTGCTGCGCGCCAGGCGAAAGCCCAGGTACAGGCTGCCCACCAGCAGCGCCACGGTGGCCATGAACAACACCGCGCGGGTGCCCTGCGCGGTGATATCGAAGCCGAGGATGCGGGTGAAGCCGGTGAAACCGTTGTTGCCGCCGAAGCCGGTTTCATTGCGGAAGAACAGCAGCATACCGGCGAAGGTCAGCGCCTGGGTCATGATCGAGAAGTACACGCCCTTGATCCGCGAACGGAAGGCGAAGAAGCCGAATACCAGCGCCAGCAGGCCGGGCGCCAGCACCACCAGGCACATGGCCCAGAGGAAGCTGGAGGTGCCGTACCAGTACCAGGGCAGCTCATTCCAGGCCAGAAAGCTCATGAAGGCCGGCAGGCCGTCACCGGCGCTCTGGCGCATCAGGTACATGCCCATGGCGTAGCCGCCGAGGGCGAAGAACAGGCCGTGGCCCAGCGACAGCATGCCGGCGTAGCCCCAGACCAGATCCAGCGCCAGGGCGACGATGGCGTAGCAGAGGATCTTGCCCACCAGCGTCAAGCTGTAGGCCGAGACGTGCAGGGCATGTTCGGCGGGCAGCAGGTGCAGCAGCGGCATGGCGACGAGGATCGCCAGCACCAGCAGGCCGATGCCCAGTGAGACCTGTGGGCCAAGCTTGGCGCTGGCGCGGGCCAGCAGCGTTTGATTTATCGCATTCATCAGTCGATCACTCGTCTGTTATTTCCGTAGGGCGGGTGCAACCCGCCGCACAGCGATGGCGTTCGGTAGAGGTGGCGGGTTTCACCCGCCCTACGGTCGAGGGCGCGCTCATCAATCGATTACCCGGCCTTTCAGGGCAAACAGGCCTTGCGGGCGTTTCTGGATGAACAGAATGATCAGCGCGAGGATGAGGATCTTGCCGAGCACGGCGCCGATCTGCGGTTCGAGGAACTTGTTCACCACCCCAAGACCGAAGGCAGCCAGCACGCTGCCGGCCAACTGGCCAACGCCACCGAGCACCACCACCAGGAAGGAGTCGATGATGTAGCTCTGGCCGAGATCCGGGCCGACGTTGCCGATCTGGCTTAGGGCCACGCCGCCGAGGCCGGCGATACCTGAGCCGAGGCCGAAGGCGAGCATGTCCACGCGGCCGGTGGGCACGCCGCAGCAGGCGGCCATGTTGCGGTTCTGCGTCACGGCACGCACGTTCAGGCCCAGGCGCGTCTTATTCAGCAGCAGCCAGGTCAGCACCACCACGAACAGGGCGAAGCCGATGATGACGATACGGTTGTAGGGCAGTACCAGGTTGGGCAGCACTTGCATGCCGCCGGAGAGCCAGGCCGGGTTGGCCACTTCGACGTTCTGCGCACCGAAGGTGACGCGTACCAGTTGAATCAGGATCAGGCTGATGCCCCAGGTAGCCAGCAGGGTTTCCAGCGGGCGGCCGTAGAGATGGCGAATCACCGTACGCTCCAGCGCCATGCCGATGCAGGCGGTAACGACGAAGGCAATCGGCAGCGCGGCCAGCGGATAGAGCTCGAGATAGCCAGGGGCGAGCTTCTGGAAACTCAGCTGCACCACGTAGGTGGTGTAGGCGCCGAGCATCAGCATTTCGCCATGGGCCATGTTGATCACCCCGAGCAGGCCGAAGGTGATGGCCAGGCCGAGGGCGGCGAGCAGCAGTATGGAGCCCAGCGACAGGCCGCTGAAGGCCTGGCCAAGCACCTCGCCGATCATCAACTTGTTGTTGATCCGCGCCAGGCTCTGGCGTGCGGCGCTGAGCACCTCGGCGTCGCTTTCCTGGCCACCGTCGATCAGCGCCTGCAGGCGGGTGCGTGCCAGCGGCTCGCCGGTTTCGCCCAGGCGCTGCACGGCGGCCAGGCGCACGGCAGGATCTTCGGCCACCAGTTGCAGGTTGGCCAGGGCCAGGGTGATGGCGTCTTTTACCGCGTCATCGGCTTCGATGCTCAGACGGCTTTCCAGCAAGGGCAGCAGGGCCGCCGGGGTGTTGCGTTGCAGTTGCCGGGCGCCTTCCAGACGCAGGGCGGCATCGTCGCCGAGCAATTGATGGCTGGCCAGCGCGGTGGCGGTGAGGCCGCGCAAACGGTTGTTCAGGCGCACCTTGCGCGGTGTGCCGTTGGCAGCGGCCTCGCCTTCGACGACCAGCCAGGTGGCGTCGTTCTGTTCGATAAAGGCGCGCTTGTCGGCATCGCTACCGACACGGCCTTGCTGCAGGGCCTGCAGCAGCGGCATGCGTTCGGCCTTGGGCGCGGCGGCCCAGCTTTGCAGCAGCTTGGCCTGCTTGCCGGCGTTGGCGGCGACGAAGTCGTCGGCCTCGCCCGCGTTCGCTGCCAATGGCAGGCAGAGCAGCAGGCTCAGCAAAATTCGGGTAAGGGCAGTGTGCATCAGGTGTGTCCTTGGCGTAGCCCGGATGCAATCCGGGACGGCTCTTCCCGGATTGCATCCGGGCTACTTTTTGCCCTCTCCCTAGTCCTCTCCCCCTCTTCATAAAAAAGGGGGGAGAGGGGCTGGTACGGTGCAGTGCATCGCTCCGTGCCGCTTGTCTCCCCTCTCCCGCTTGCGGGAGAGGGGCTGGGGGAGAGGGGCTTTGCCTCAGTTCGACTTGACCGGGTGATCCGGCTTCTTGTCGTTGCCTTCGATGTACGGGCTCCACGGCTGGGCGCGGATCGGGCTCTCGGTCTGCCAGACCACGGAGAACTGACCGTCATCCTGGATTTCGCCGATCATCACCGGCTTGTGCAGGTGGTGGTTGGTCTTGTCCATGGTCAGGGTGAAGCCGCTCGGTGCGGCGAAGGTTTGCCCGGCCATGGCCTCACGCACCTTGTCGACGTCGGTGGTGCCGGCCTTCTCGACGGCCTGGGCCCACATGTGGATGCCCACGTAGGTGGCTTCCATCGGGTCGTTGGTCACCACGGTGTCGGCATTCGGCAGCTTCTTGGCCTTGGCGTAGGCCTTCCAGTCGGCGACGAACTTCTCGTTGACCGGGTTCTCCACGGACTGGAAGTAGTTCCAGGCCGCCAGGTGGCCGACCAGCGGCTTGGTGTCGATGCCGCGCAGTTCTTCCTCGCCCACGGAGAAGGCCACCACCGGCACTTCGGTGGCTTCCAGGCCCTGGTTGGCCAGTTCCTTGTAGAACGGCACGTTGGAGTCGCCGTTGACGGTGGAGACCACGGCGGTCTTGCCGCCGGCGGCGAACTTCTTGATGTTGGCGACGATGGTTTGATAGTCGCTGTGGCCGAAGGGGGTGTAGATCTCTTCGATGTCCTTGTCGGCGATGCCCTTGCTGTGCAGGAAGGCGCGCAGGATCTTGTTGGTGGTGCGCGGGTAGACGTAGTCGGTGCCGAGCAGGAAGAAGCGCTTGGCCGCACCGCCGTCTTCGCTGAGCAGGTATTCCACCGCCGGAATGGCCTGCTGGTTCGGCGCGGCGCCGGTGTAGAAGACGTTCGGCGACATCTCTTCGCCTTCGTACTGCACCGGGTAGAACAGCAGACCGTTGAGCTCTTCATAGACCGGCAGCACGGATTTGCGCGACACGCTGGTCCAGCAGCCGAAGGTCACCGCCACCTTGTCCTGGGTCAGCAGCTGACGGCCCTTCTCGGCGAACAGCGGCCAGTTGGAGGCGGGGTCGACCACCACCGGCTCCAGCTTCTTGCCGAGCACGCCGCCCTTGGCGTTGATCTCGTCGATGGTCATCAGCGCCATGTCTTTGAGCGAGGTTTCCGAGATGGCCATGGTGCCGGACAGCGAGTGCAGAATGCCGACCTTGATGGTCTCGGCGGCCTGGATGGTCCAGGACAGGCCCATCGCGGCGATGGATGCGGAAAGGGTGAAGGCCTTGATCAGGCTGCGACGTTGCATGGTGCGATCTCCATTCACGAATGTGAGTAAGTGGACAGCGTTGTTATGGGGCATGCAGTGAAGGTCATGGCTCGGTTGCCGGCGCCACACGCTGGCGGGCGCCGTACAGCCTGTGCAGGGTGATGCTGTGCACCTGCGCCTGGCTGACCTCTATGTGGCTCTTGAGCAATTGCTGTGCCTCTTCTGAGCGACGGGTCAGGATTGCCTGCAGAATCTGCCCGTGCTCGGCGTAGGTGAGGTCGATGCGCGGCGCCTGGGTGAAGTCCAGGCGCCTTAGAATGCGGATCTTCTCGCTGACCTCACGGTGTACGCGGGCCATCTCCTGATTGCCGGCGGCGTCCAGCAGTTGGCAATGAAAGGCTTCGTCGAGCTGGGCCACGGCAGCGCCATCCTGCAAACGCTGCTCTTCCTGCACCAGCCAGGTGCGTGCGAGCGCTTGCAGTGCATCGGGGTGTTCGTCGATGGGGCGCTGGCAGATGCGCCGCACGGCTTCGAGTTCGAGGACGATGCGCAGCTCGTAGAGTTCGTCGAACTGGGCGAAGTCCAGCGCCCGCACCTGCCAGCCGCTGCGAAAGTGCACCTGCAGATAACCCTCGCGCTGCAGGCGATGCAGCGCCTGGCGCACCGGCGTGCGGCTGGCGGCCATGCGCGCGGCGACTTCGCCCTCGGAGAAGCGGTCGCCGGGCATCAGGCGGAACTCGAAGATGTCGTCCTTGAGCCGAGCATAGATGCGCTCGGCCAGGCTCTGCGGGCGTTCGGCGGTACTCGACATGAGCGGCCTCAGGCCTTGGTGCTGGCGATGAAGGCGCGCCAGCCACCGAAGCTGGTGATGTCGCGTGCGCCATGCAGCGCATAGGGCTCGCAGATGAAGCCCTTGACCCAGCGGCCGTCGGCCAGCTCCAGGTTGCCGATGCCCAGTGGTGGCGGGATCTCCGCGACGAACTCGCCGAAGCGCGCCTGCGGCACGTCCCACAGTTCGACGATGATCTCGGCGCCGTCCTCGGCGACCCGTGCCAGGCCCGGCTTGGGCGGTACGGTGCCGGGCAGGGCATACAGGCGGTAATGCGCGGCGCTGGTGGTCTGCTCCACCAGCACGGCATCGCGCGTACTGAGCTGGAAGTTCAGCGGCATGCCGGTCAGGTGCGCGCCGACCACGGCGACGCGGATGCTGCCCGGTGCCGGTTTGCTGCTCTGTTCTTGAGCTGGAAGCGGCTTGCCGGTGGCGCCCAGCGGCAGGGCCAGGGCTTGCTGCCAGCGTTGGCCGAAGGCGGCCAGCGCCTGGTCATGCCAGGCCGGGGCGATCAGGGTGATGCCGGCCGGCAGGCCGTCCTCGCGAAAACCCGCCGGCACGGCCAGGGCCGACAGATCGGCGAGGTTGGTGAAGTTGGTGTAGGTGCCGAACTGGCTGTTGTAGCGCACCGGCTCGACGTCCATTTCGGCCAGGGTGCGGATGGTCGGCGACGTTGGCACCACCAGCGCATCGAAGCCGGCCAGGACATCATTGAGGGTACGGCTCAGCTCGGCGCGAATGTATTCGGCCTTGTAGGCGTCGCAGGCGCTGTACTGGTGGCCGCTGGCGACGATGCTGCGTACCACTGGGTTGATGTGTTCTGGATCGACGCCTTCCACTGCGACCGTTCGTTCGGCGACCCAGGAGCCGTAGTAGAGCTGCTCGGCCAGTTGCTGGAAGGGGGCGAAATCGATCTCCACCAGCTCGGCGCCCAGTTCGCGCAGTTTGCCTAGCGCGGCCTCGTAGACGGCCTGGTTCTGGCTGTCGCCGAAAAACTCGGGGTTGGCCGGCACGGCCAGACGCGGCTGGGCCGGCATGCCGACCTTGGCGCTGTACGGGTTCTGCCGGCTGTAGGCATCGGCGGCGTCATAGCCGCCAGCGATAGTGGCTACGGCCAGCGCATCGCTGACGGTCAGGGCGAATACCGAAATGCAGTCGACGGTGCGGCAGGCCGGCACCAGGCCGGTGTTGGGCAGCCAGCCCTTGGTTGGCTTCAGTCCGACGATATTGTTGAAGCTGGCCGGTACGCGACCCGAACCGGCGGTGTCGGTGCCCAGGGCGAAGGGCACCAGGCCACGGGCGACCACGCTGGCCGAGCCGGAGCTGGAGCCGCCGCTGACGTAGGCCGGGTCGAAGCTGTTGCTGACCGCGCCATAAGGCGAGCGCGTGCCGACCAGGCCGGTGGCGAACTGGTCGAGGTTGGTCTTGCCGATCAGGATCGCCCCGGCGGCACGCAGGCGCGCGACCACGGTGGCGTCAGCCTCCGCGTGGTAGGCGAACTCGGGGCAGGCGGCGGTGGTCGGCCAGCCGGCGGCGTCGATATTGTCCTTGATGGCGAAGGGCACGCCGTACAGCGGCAGTTGGCTGCTATCGCCATTGGCGGCTTGTAGTGCAGCGGCCAATTCGGCGAACTGGGCAGCGAGCTGCGTTTCGCTGGCCAGGGCGATCCAGGCGTTATCGGCGGCGTCGAGTTCGGCACGCAGGGCGCCAATCAGCTCGGCCGGGGATTGGCCCTCGCAGTAGGACTGTTGCCATTGGGCGAGGGTGAAGGCATGAGGTGCAGTGAGCATGTGCTGAGATCCCATCTTGTATCCAAGTTGGGATCAGCAGAGCAATGACGGTGCCAGGTCGGCGCAAGCCATTATTGTCAGGGGTTGCAGCGAGGCGACAGGGGCTCTGGCGAGCGCTGGCGCACCGAGCTGGGGCTCACCTGCAAGCCAATGGTGCAACGCCACGCACCCGGCGAGCGAGTGCGGTATGAACCTGCCGCCTCAGGGCACCAGGTAGTTCTTCACCCCGGTGAAGATGATCTGCGCGGCCAGGGCGCAGACGAACAGCCCCATCAGGCGGCTGACGATTTGCAGGCCCTGATCACCGAGCAGGCGTTCGAACTGGTTGGACAGGTACAGCACCACACCGACGGTGAGGCTGGCGAGGAAGATCGCCGCCACGGCCACCAGCTTGTCGTCCCAGTTCGGATGACCGGCGCCCATCAGCAGCAGCGCACCGATGGTGCCGGGGCCGACGGTGATGGGAATGGTCAGCGGCACGATGGTCACGTCCTGCTGCACGTTGTCGCTTTGCACCGCCGACTTGCCCTGGGCCATGCCGAGGGCGGAGATGAACAGCACGCTGCCGGCGCCGATGCGGAAGGCGTCGATGGTGATGCCGAACAGGGTGAAGATGTATTTGCCGAACAGGTACAGCAGCACGCTCGCCACCAGCACCCCGGCGGCCACCTTCCATGCCAGGCGCTTGCGCTCCTTGAGCGTGTAGCCGCGGCTCAGGCCGATGAAGCAGGACAGGACGAAAAAGGGGCTGTAGAGCACCAGCAGTTTCAGGTAGAGCGTGAACAGTTCGGACATCGAGGGCTCGTGTGCAGGGAGCGGTGAGAGTGATGCAACGCAGTAGGGCGGGTGCAACCCGCCATCGATAATCAGGCGGCGGGGTTCATCCGCCCTAAGACACTACGACGGCTCGCGCTGGCGCTGCAATTCGCGTTCGGCGATCCAGTGTTCGAGCAGCTCGCGCAGTTGCGACAGCTCCACCGGTTTGGACATGTGACCATCCATGCCCACGGCGCGCGCGCGCTCCTTGTGTTCGTCGAGGATATGCGCAGTCAGTGCCACCACCGGGGTGCGCGGCCGACGCTCGGCGCTTTCCCAGGCGCGTAGTTGCTCGGTGGCGGAGAAACCGTCGAGCACCGGCATTTCACAGTCCATCAGCACCAGGTCGTAGTGCTGGGCTTTCATCGCACTGAGCGCTTCCTCGCCGTTGCTGGCGGTGTCCGGCTTGAGGTTGAGCTTGCCGAGCATGCCGCGGATGACCTTGGTGGAGATGGTGTTGTCCTCGGCCACCAGAATGCGGAAGTCCGTCGGCACGTTGAGCGGTGTGCTCACCGGTGTCGGTGCGGCCTGGGCCGGGGTGTCGTTGGGGCGTTGCGCCAGTTCGTCGGCCAGGGTGGTCTTGAGCGTGTAGCCGGCCACCGGCTTGGCCAGGATGCGCTTGATCCCGGCGTTGCGCGCGATCACCTTGCTTGGCGCGTTGCTGATGCCGGTGAGCATGATGACCAGGATGTCGTGGTTGAGGCTCGGGTCTTCCTTGATTCGCGCGGCCAGTTGCATGCCGGTCATGCCGGGCATGTCCTGGTCGAGCAGCACCGCATCGAAGTATTCACGCATGTGCGCCTTGGTGCGCAGCAGGGCCAGGGCTTCCTTGCCGGACGGCACGGCGCTGACCTGCAGGCCCCAGGCGTTGCACTGCTGCACCAGCACCTTGCGGCAGGTGTCGTTGTCGTCCACCACCAGCAGGCGAGCGCCCTGCAGCGGGCTGTCGAGGTCGGTTTCCGGTTGTTCCAGGCGCGCGGCATCGAGCGGCAATGCCAGCCACAGCGTGGTGCCCTGGTTGCCACTGCCCTGAATGCCGAACTCGCCGCCCATCAGGCGCACCAACTGGCGCGCGATGATCAGGCCGAGGCGGCCGCCCAGGCGGGTGGCCGAGAGGAAGTCGCGGCTCTGCAGTTCGGCGTTGAGCAGGGCGTCGCGTTCTTCGGCCAGCAGGGGGCGGCCACTGTCCTGCACGGCGATGCGCAGGCGATGCTGGCCGTTGCTGCTGTCCAGCGCGGCGACCAGCAGGATCTCGCCTTCGTCGGTCTGCTTGAAGGCGTTGTCCAGCAGGCTCAGCAGGGCCTGGCGCAGGCGCGTCGGATCACCACTGATCACCCGTGGCACCTGTGGCTGGATGAAGCTGATCAGCTCGACCTTCTGTTGCTCGGCCTTGGCGCGGAAGATGTCGAGGCAATCCTCGATCAGCGCGTTGAGGTCGAACTGCACGTCGTCCAGCTCAATCTGCCCGGACTCCAGCTTGGAGATGTCGAGAATCTCGTTGATCAGGGTGAGCAGCTCATTACCCGAGCTGTGGATGGTCTGCACGTAGTCGCGCTGCTTGGCCGACAGCGGCGTGCCCAGCAGCAGCTCGGTCATGCCCAGTACGCCGTTCATCGGCGTGCGGATCTCGTGGCTGATCTTGGCCAGGAACTCGGCCTTGGCGCGCAGCTCGGCGCTGCTGGCAGCCAGCGCGGTGCGGCTGTCGAGGGTGTCGTAGTTGATCTGGCGCTGACGCTCGGTCAGCGACACGCTGAGGATCAGGCCGGCCAGGGTAGCGACGCTGAATACGCCAAGCACCAACCAGCCGGGGTTGAGCTGATCGAGGCCGAACAGCACCGGCACGAACAGGCCGAAGCCCATGTTGAACACCAGCGTACCGACCATCACCAGGCGCATCGGCTGGTAGCCGGCGCGCCAGTGCAGCGTGCTGACCAGCAACAGGTTGATGGTGCTCAGCGCCACCAGCGCATAGACCAGCGAGCTGAACCAGAGCAGCCCGGTGAGGGCGATGACCAACCCATAGATCAAAATCAGCAGGGCGTTGACTTGCAGCAGACGATTGAGCGAGCTGCGCTGTACCTGTGACCCGCGGACGAAGGCCAGGCCGAAGGCCTGCACGCTGAAGGCGGCGGCGAGGGCCGAGAGATCGGCGATCAGTGACTGGTTGTAGCCCAGTTGCGGCAGCCACTGGGCGAATACGCCGAGGTTGGCTGCCGAGCAGATGCTCAGGTTGAAGTTGACGCTGGCCAGCCACAGGCCACTGGCGCTGCGGCTGTAGAAGAAGCGCACCAGGTTGTACAGGGTCAGCAGCAGCAGCGCGCCGAACAGCACGCCGTAGAGATAGGCGGGTTTCTCCAGCCCCACCAGTTCGGCCTGATCCATGATCTTGAACCAGGTCATCAGCGGGTGGTTGGAGGTCAGGCGTACGTAGGCGATGCGCGTCTGCTGATCATTGGGCAGGGGCATCAGGTAGAAGCGCGAGGGCAGCGGACGCGAGTCCAGCGGCATGGCTTCGCCGGTGTGCAGGCTCTGCTCCAGTTGGCCGTCGCGCAGCAGGTAGTAGTCGAGGTACTGCACCCGTGGCGAAAAGATCCACAGCCAGGTCGGTTCGCTCTGCGGCGGTAGCTCAACGCGCAGCCAGACGGCGTGCTCACTGGGGGGGAAGGTGAAGGACTGTTTGGCGAGGGGTTTGAATTGCTGGCGCTGGGCGCGAACCTCTTCCAGGCTCAGGCGTGCACTCTCATCGACCAGGTAGGACCAATTCTGTCCACCTGCTGGCGTGCCTACCGCCTTGGCCGCGAGAGGCAGGGCGAGCAGCAGCAAGCTGACGAGGAGTCCTATGGCAGTCCTGAGCCGGTACACGGGCAATTCCCTTCTAAACGAGTGGCCGGATTATAGCCAAGCATCTGCCAGGGGGAATACGACGCAGGCAGGCATTTGTAGACCTGCCGTCGGCCTGCGTCGCATCTTCGACTTAAAGGATCAGCTTTCGCCACGTTCGCGGGCGATGGCCCGGTAGCCGATATCGTTACGGTGGAACATGCCGTTCCAGCGAATCTTCTCGGCCAGGCGGTAGGCCTGCTGTTGGGCGTCGGCCACGCTGGCGCCGATGGCGGTGGCGCACAGCACGCGGCCACCGGCGGTGACGATCTGGCCGTCCTTCAGTGCGGTACCGGCGTGAAACACCTTGCCGTCGAGCTTGGCGGCGTCATCCAGACCTTCGATCACGTCACCCTTGGCGTAGTCGCCCGGGTAGCCGCCGGCGGCCAGCACCACGCCCACGGTCGGACGCGGATCCCAGGTCGCTTCGACCTTGTCCAGTGCCTTGGCCAGCGCGGCCTCGACCAGCAGCACCAGGGAGCTTTCCAGGCGGCACATGATCGGCTGGGTTTCCGGGTCGCCGAAGCGGCAGTTGAACTCGATGACCTTCGGCGCACCGGCCTTGTCGATCATCAGGCCGGCGTAGAGGAAACCGGTGTAGACGTTGCCTTCGCTGGCCATGCCACGTACGGTCGGGTAGATCACCTCGTCCATCACGCGCTTGTGCACCTCGGCGGTGACCACCGGCGCAGGCGAGTACGCGCCCATGCCACCGGTGTTCGGGCCGCTGTCGGCGTCGCCGACACGCTTGTGATCCTGGCTGGTGGCCATCGGCAGTACGTTCTCGCCGTCGACCATGACGATGAAGCTGGCTTCTTCGCCGTCGAGGTACTCCTCGATCACCACGCGCGAACCGGCATCACCGAAGGCGTTGCCAGCGAGCATGTCGCGCACGGCGTCTTCGGCTTCCTGCAGGGTCATGGCGACGATCACGCCCTTGCCCGCAGCCAGGCCGTCGGCCTTGATCACGATCGGTGCGCCTTTTTCGCGCAGGTAGGCCAGCGCCGGCTCGATCTCGGTGAAGTTCTGGTAGTCGGCGGTGGGGATCTTGTGGCGCGCCAGGAAGTCCTTGGTAAAGGCCTTGGAACCTTCCAGCTGGGCGGCGGCGGCGGTGGGGCCGAAGATGTCCAGGCCGCGCGAACGGAACAGGTCGACCACGCCTTTGACCAGCGGCGCTTCCGGGCCAACGATGGTCAGCTGTACGTTCTTCTCGGCGAAGTCAGCCAGTGCTTCGATGTTCAGCACGTCGATGGCGACGTTCTCGCACTTGGCTTCCACCGCGGTGCCGGCGTTGCCCGGGGCGACGAAGACCTTCTCGACGCGCTTGTCCTGCGCCACTTTCCAGGCCAGGGCGTGTTCACGACCGCCGCTGCCGATGATCAGTACGTTCATGGGGTTCTCCTGAGCGTAGCCCGGATGCAATCCGGGGCTTTCGAATGAGGGCGTTCCCGGATTGCATCCGGGCTACGTTGCCAGCAATGCCGAGCGTGGGTGGATGGCCGAAGCCATCCTCCAGCCAATCAGTGACGGAAGTGACGCATGCCGGTGAACACCATCGCGATTCCAGCCTCGTCGGCCGCCGCGATCACTTCGTTGTCGCGCATCGAGCCACCCGGCTGGATCACCGCAGTGATGCCGGCCTTGGCAGCGTTGTCGATGCCGTCGCGGAAGGGGAAGAAGGCATCCGAGGCCATGACCGCGCCCGGTACCGGCAGGCCGGCATGCTCGGCCTTGATCGCGGCGATGCGGGCGGAGTTGACGCGGCTCATCTGGCCGGCGCCGACGCCGACGGTCTGGCGGTTCTTGGCGTAGACGATGGCGTTGGATTTGACGAACTTGGCCACTTTCCAGGCGAAGATCAGGTCATGGATTTCCTGCTCGCTCGGTGCGCGCTGGGTGACGATCTTCAGGTCTTCTGCCTTGATCATGCCGATGTCGCGGCTCTGCACCAGCAGACCACCATTGACGCGCTTGAAGTCCCAGCCCGCAGCGCGCTCGGCTGGCCACTCGCCACATTCGAGCAGGCGCACGTTGGCCTTGGCAGCCACCACTTCACGGGCAGCAGCGCTGATTTTCGGGGCGATGATCACTTCGACGAACTGGCGCTCGACGATGGCCTGGGCGGTTTCACCGTCCAGTTCGCGGTTGAAGGCGATGATGCCGCCGAAGGCCGACTCGGTGTCGGTGGCGTAGGCCAGGTCGTAGGCCTTGCGAATGCCGCCTTCGTCTTCCGGTACCACGGCCACGCCGCACGGGTTGGCGTGCTTGACGATGACGCAGGCCGGCTTGACGAAGCTCTTCACGCATTCCAGCGCGGCGTCGGTGTCGGCCACGTTGTTGAACGACAGTTCCTTGCCTTGCAGCTGCACGGCGGTGGAAACGCTGGCTTCGCCCTTCTTCGCCTCGACGTAGAACGCCGCGCTCTGGTGCGGGTTCTCGCCGTAACGCATTTCCTGCGCCTTGATGAACTGGCTGTTGAAGGTGCGCGGGAAAGCGCCACGGCCTTCGGTGGACAGGGTGGTTGCTGCCTGGTCGATGGTGCCCAGGTAGTTGGCGATCATGCCGTCGTAGGCGGCAGTGTGCTCGAAGGCTTTCAGGGCCAGATCGAAGCGCTGGGCGTAGCTCAGGCCGCCGGCTTTCAGGGAGGCGACGATGCCGGCGTAGTCGCTGGTATTGACCACAATGGCCACGTCTTTGTGGTTCTTCGCCGCCGAACGCACCATGGTCGGGCCGCCGATGTCGATGTTCTCGATGGCATCGGCCAGGTCGCAATCAGGCTTGGCCACGGTGGCTTCGAAGGGGTAGAGGTTGACCGCCACCAGGTCGATCGGCTTGATGCCGTGCTCGTCCATCACCGCGCCGTCCAGTGCGCGACGGCCGAGGATGCCGCCGTGGATCTTCGGGTGCAGGGTCTTCACGCGGCCGTCCATCATCTCCGGGAAGCCGGTGTAGTCAGCGACTTCCACTGCGGCCACGCCGTTGTCCTTGAGCAGCTTGTAGGTGCCGCCGGTGGAGAGGATCTCGACACCGAGGGCGACCAGTTCGCGCGCGAACTCGAGGACACCGGTTTTGTCGGAAACGCTGATCAGCGCGCGGCGGACGGGCAGAAGGGTGGTCTGGTCGGTCATTTCACTATCCATCAGAGCGGGGATATCAGCAAAAAAGGCGGCTCATGCGGGCCGCCCTTTTCGGGAGTTCTGGGTTACAGCAGGTCGTACTGCTTGAGCTTCTTGCGCAGCGTACCGCGGTTCAGGCCAAGCAGTTCGGAGGCCTTGGTCTGGTTACCTTTCACGTGGTTCATGACGGTTTCCAGCAGCGGCGCCTCGACTTCGGTGAGCACCAGATTGTAGACGTCGGTGACGTCCGCGCCCTCGAGATGGGCGAAGTAATTGTGCAGCGCCTTCTCCACGGCGCCGCGCAGGGTCTGACCCTCTTCGCTCGGCGTGTTCAGGTGCTGTTTAAGGCTGGTGTTGTCACTCACGGGTGCAATTCCACTCACTAAGGTCTCAGTCATCAACGTCATGCGGCCACCTCGTTCCCTTCTTCGTGCCGTTCGCGGAAAAACGCGCGAACCTGGGCGCATTGTGCGTCCGTGCTGTCCAGACGATTGAATTGGGCGCGAAACTCCCTGGCGCCCGGCAGGGTTGCCAGATACCAACCGACATGCTTGCGGGCAATGCGTACGCCCATCACGTCGCCATAGAAGGCGTGCAGTGCGGCCAGATGCTCTAGCAGAATGCGTTCCACCTCGATCAGTGCTGGCGGCGGCAACAGCTCACCGGTGCGCAGGTAGTGATCGATCTCGCGGAAGATCCATGGCCGCCCCTGGGCGGCACGGCCGATCAGCAGCGCGTCGGCGCCAGTGGCGTCGAGCACGGCTTTGGCTTTTTGTGGGGAGTCGATGTCGCCATTGGCGAACACCGGAATGCTGACCGCCTGCTTGATGGCGGCGATGGTGTCGTACTCGGCTTCGCCGGTGTACAGGTCGGCGCGAGTGCGGCCATGTACGGCGAGCGCTGCGATGCCTGCATCTTCGGCGATTTTCGCCACGGTAATGCCGTTCTTATTTTGCCTGTCCCAGCCGGTACGGATTTTCAGGGTGACCGGGACATCGACCGCGCCGATCACCGCGGCGAGGATCGCGCGTACCAGCGGCTCATCGCGCAGCAGGGCGGAGCCGGCGGCCTTGTTGCAGACCTTCTTCGCTGGACAGCCCATGTTGATATCGATGATCTGCGCGCCTAGCTCGACGTTCTTGCGGGCGGCGTCGGCCATCATCTGCGGGTCACCGCCGGCGATCTGTACCGAGCGCGGCTCGGGATCACCAGCATGCAGCAGGCGCAGGCTGGACTTGCGGCTATTCCACAGGCGCACATCGCTGGTGACCATCTCCGACACCACCAGACCGGCGCCGAGGCGGCGGCACAGTTGGCGGAACGGGCGATCGGTGACGCCGGCCATGGGGGCCAGGATCAACCGATTGGGCAATGTGTATGGGCCAATGCGTGGGGCCGACATGGGGCATCCCTGCTGGGTTGAGTCGAATGGCGATCAACACCTTGCCTCCACTGTCTTCGGCGGGAAGACGATGGTGGGCGGGTGCTCGCGAAAGGGTGGGCATGATACCCGCTCTGGATGACCGGATAAAGGCCGTTTTGAACAAATTCTGAACAGCCTCCGGCTTATTGCCGGAGGTTAGGTCGCAAGGCGCAAACTCAGGCTGGACGCGGGCTTGCGGCTATTCCGGGGAGTGAAAGCTGAGGCTGTAGTTCACCGCGCGCGGGCCCGGGTCGAGGATGTCCAGCGAGATATGGATAGGGGTTTGCGGGGGCATCTCGCTCTGCCCGGCCAGCTCGCCTGCAAGGTATTCACTGGGTTTGAAGCGGCGACTGGCCACCAGTTGCCCGCCCATGTCGGCAAAGCGCATTTCCAGCAGCGGGAACGGCTGGGCGAAGGGCGCGCGGTTGTAGAGGATGGCGTCTACCACCAGGGCGCCGGAAAACTCGGGGTGGCTGCGCACCACCAGGTTGCTGCTGCGGATCTGGCTGATGTCCACCTTCGACGGCAGGCTGCAGCCGATGTTCGGGCACAGTTGCTCGAACCAGGGGCGGTAACGATCCTGGCGTGCCAGCTCGTCGAAGTTGTAAGCGGCGTACTGAGCCAGCAGGCCCGCCAGCGCAACGAGATTGAGCAGGCCCCAGCCGAATACGCGACCCCAGGCGATGCCCTGGCGCGGTTGCCAATCCAGTTGCAGCGGTTCGTCATCCAGTTCGAACAGGCGCTCACGGCCCAGATTGGGTTCGCTGCGCTGCGGCCGTTGCTCTTGCTCGGTTGCGGTCAGCTCCGGCTCTGCGGGCGATTCGTCAGCAGGGTCATCGGTCTCGATGTCGAGGCGGCCCAGGCGAGGTTCGTGCGGTTCCTCGTCGATGCTGTCGGCTGGGGCCTGGCTTACGGGCGCAGGCGGTGCGGGGCGGAAGGCCGGGACTATGGGCTCGTCTGGTTCCTGCGCGCGTGCGTGTGCCTTGCGCTGGTGCTCGGCATTCGCCTCTTCGCGTAGCAGGGCTTCCGCCCAGGCTTCGTCGTGCGCAGCCTGGCGGGGTTCGTCGGCTGGCTTGAAGCCTTCGCTGGGGCGCGGTGAAGGCTCCAGGGCGAGGAACTGTTTCGACAGCTGTTGTTCCTGCTCTTCCAGCTTGGCCAGTTCTTCATCGAGGTCGAGCCCATCCAGATCCAGATCGTCGTGGATCCACAGGGTGTCGTCGGTCGCTTTGGCTGCTTTAGGAACTGCCGCCGCTGGCGGCGTTACGCTGGTCGCCGGGGCTGCGGGCTTGGGGACTCGCGCTGCCGCCCCGAACAATTGTTCGGCGGCGTTGAACACGTGCAGGCAGGCCCCGCAGCGCACGGCGCCATGGGCAGCGGCCAACTGCGCCTGGCTGACGCGGAAGCTGGTGCGGCAATGGGGGCACTGGGTGACGTGGCTTTCGCTCATGCAGGAGTCCGATTGATCGAGGCGCTTAGTCTAAAGGAGCGGCTTCAGGCTGCAAGCCACAGGCTGCAGGCAGATGCCAACGCGGCCGAATGCTATGCCGGTTCGCCTGCGGCCTGCCGCATCAGCGCTTGACGCCGCTGATGCGCACCCAGCCATCTTTCTCGGCGGTCGGGTCGAGGACGAAGGTATCTGCGTAGGCGGCGCGCACTTCTTCTGCCTGCTCGGCCAGGATGCCAGAGAGCGCCAGGCGTCCACCGGCTTTGACCAGCGCGCTGATCTGAGGTGCCAGAGAAACCAGCGGGCCGGCGAGGATGTTGGCGACCACCACGTCCGCAGGCTGCTGCGGCATGTCGGCGGGCAGATAGACCGGGAAGCGCGCCGGGTCGATGCCGTTGCGCGAGGCGTTGTCGCGCGAGGCTTCCAGGGCTTGCGGGTCGATGTCGGTGCCCACCGCTTGTGGCGCGCCGAGCAGCAGGGCGGCGATGGCGAGAATGCCCGAACCGCAGCCGAAATCGATCAGGTCGCAACCTTCCAGCGGCTGGCCGTCGAGCCACTCCAGGCACAGGGCGGTGGTCGGGTGGGTGCCGGTGCCGAAGGCCAGGCCCGGATCCAGTAGCAGGTTGACCGCCTCCGGCTGCGGTGCGGCGTGCCAGCTCGGCACGATCCACAGGCGCTGGCCGAAACGCATCGGCTGGAAGTTGTCCATCCAGCTGCGTTCCCAGTCCTGATCTTCGATGTGCTCGATCTGGTGCTCGGGCAGGCTACCACCGCACAGCAGGGTCAGGTGGGCGATCAGTGCCGCTTCGTCGGTATCGGCTTCGAACAGCGCCAGCAGGTGGGTGTTCGACCACAGCGGGGTGGTGCCCAGATCCGGCTCGAAGATCGGCTGATCTTCGGCGTCCATGAAGGTCACCGACACCGCGCCGATGCTGAGCAGGGCGTCTTCGTAGGTTTCCGCCTGCTCAGGCGTGATGGCGAGACGAACTTGTAACCAGGGCATGGGAAACCTCGTGAAGGGCGCGCGTTTGGCCGCGCAGCTTACTTGAAGGGCAAGGCGGCTTGCCAGTTCGGTGCCGAAACGACAAGGGGCCGCCCGAAGGCAGCCCCTGTCATGACAGCGAGTCAGGACTCAGTGCTTGTCCATGCCCAGCTTCTTCTCCAGGTAGTGAATGTTCACACCACCTTTGAGGAAGCCCTTGTCGCGGGTCAGATCGCGGTGCAGCGGCACGTTGGTCTTGATGCCGTCGACGACGATCTCGTCCAGGGCATTGCGCATGCGCGCCATCGCTTCGTCGCGGTCACGACCGTAGGTGATCAGCTTGCCGATCAGCGAGTCGTAGTGCGGCGGAACGCTGTAACCGCTGTACAGGTGCGAGTCGACGCGTACGCCGTTGCCGCCTGGCGCGTGGAAGTGCTTGACCTTGCCGGGGCTGGGCATGAAGTTGTCCGGGTCTTCGGCGTTGATTCGGCACTCGATGGCGTGGCCGAGGATCTTCACGTCTTCCTGCTTGATGGACAGCTTGTTGCCCGCGGCGATGCTGAGCATTTCCTTGACGATGTCGATGCCGGTGACCATCTCGGTGACCGGATGCTCCACCTGCACGCGAGTGTTCATCTCGATGAAGTAGAAACGACCGTCTTCATAGAGGAACTCGAAGGTGCCGGCGCCACGGTAGCCGATCTCGATGCAGGCATCGACGCAGCGCTTGAGCACTTCGGCACGGGCCTTCTCGTCGATCAGCGGGGCTGGGGCTTCTTCGATCACCTTCTGGTGGCGACGCTGCAGCGAGCAGTCGCGGTCATACAGGTGAATGGCGTTGCCCTGGCCGTCGGACAGCACCTGGACTTCGACGTGACGCGGGTTGCCGAGGAATTTTTCCAGATAGACCATCGGGTTGCCGAACGCGGCACCGGCTTCGGTGCGGGTCAGCTTGGCCGACTTGATCAGGTCTTCTTCCTTGTGCACCACGCGCATGCCGCGACCACCGCCGCCGCCAGCGGCCTTGATGATCACCGGGTAGCCCACTTCACGGGCGATGCGCAGGGCTTCTTCCTCGTCTTCCGGCAGCGGGCCGTCGGAGCCGGGAACCACCGGCACGCCGGTTTTGATCATGGCGTCCTTGGCCGACACCTTGTCGCCCATCAGGCGGATGGTGTCAGCTTTCGGGCCGATGAAGGCGAAACCGGATTTCTCCACCTGCTCGGCGAAGTCGGCGTTCTCGGCGAGGAAGCCGTAGCCCGGGTGGATGCCCGTGGCGCCGGTCAGCTCAGCGGCGCTGATGATGGCCGGGATGTTCAGGTAGGACTGCGCGCCAGGTGCCGGACCAATGCAGACGGACTCGTCGGCCAGGCCCAGGTGCATCAGTTCGCGGTCGGCGGTGGAGTGCACAGCCACCGTCTTGATACCCAGCTCCTTGCAGGCGCGCAGGATACGCAGGGCGATTTCGCCACGGTTGGCGATCAGGACTTTTTCCAGCTTCTGCATTGCAGGCTCCCCGCGCATCAAACGATGGTGAACAGGGGCTGGTCGTACTCAACCGGCTGGCCGTTTTCCACCAGGATGGACTCGATCACGCCGCTGGCTTCGGCTTCGATGTGGTTCATCATCTTCATGGCTTCGACGATGCACAGGATGTCGCCTTTCTTCACGGTCTGACCGACTTCGACGAAGTTGGCCGAGGTCGGCGAAGCAGCGCGGTAGAAGGTGCCGACCATCGGCGAGCGAGCGACGGTGCCGTTCAGCTTCGGTGCGGCAGCCGGGGCGGCTTCAGCGCTCGGAGCGGCGGCGGCAACAGGCGCGGCTACCGGAGCCGGTGCAGGGGCGTACATCGGTTGCGGGGCGTAGGCCGGTTGTTTGCTGTGACGGCTGATGCGTACGGACTCTTCGCCCTCTTTGATCTCCAGCTCGTCGATACCGGACTCTTCCAGCAGCTCGATCAGTTTCTTGACTTTACGGATATCCATGAAGGTTCAACTCCCAGAGGTGAGGTAGGACTTGTCTACCGAGCGTCGCGTCAGGCGCGCTCGGCCAGTTGTTCGAGTGCCGCTTCCAGGGCCAGCCGATAACCGCTGGCGCCCAGGCCGCAGATCACCCCTACTGCAACGTCGGAAAAGTAGGAGTGATGGCGGAAAGGTTCACGCTTGTGCACGTTGGACAGGTGCACTTCGATGAATGGGATGCTCACCGCCAGCAACGCGTCACGTAATGCGACGCTGGTATGTGTGAAAGCGGCCGGATTGATCAGGATGAAGTCGACACCCTCGCCCTTGGCGGCATGAATGCGGTCGATCAGTTCGTACTCGGCATTGCTCTGCAGATGCAGCAGGTGGTGGCCTGCATCGCGGGCGCGCTGCTCCAGATCCTGATTGATCTGAGCCAGGGTAGTGGCGCCGTATTTGTCGGGCTCGCGGGTGCCCAGCAGGTTGAGATTGGGGCCGTGCAACACCAGTAGGGTGGCCATGCTCGAATTCCTTGTTGTTCAGGCTGCGCGGGACTATGCCGCAGGCGGCCTGTTGTCAGCAATACCCGGCACGTTGCCCGCCAATTGCGGCAGAAATATGACTATAGCAGGCGTTTTGGTCGTTACCGGGAAGCCTTCGCGCTTTCCAGGCGAGCCGCGAAGGCCGGCGCGTCGATTTCACCGACGACGCGCAGATCCTGCAGCTCCTCGCCAGTGCCGGCGAACAGCTGAATGGCCGGTGGGCCGAACAGTTTGTAACGATCGAGCAGGGCGCGCTGAGCGGCGTTGCTCTCGGTGATGTCGAAACGAACCAGGCGCCAGCCGGCCAGTTTGCTGCCGACATCGGCATTGCCGAACACCTCGCGCTCGATCACCTTGCAGCTGATGCACCAGTCCGCGTACCAGTCCAGCAGCAGCGGCTGACCTGCCGCCTTGGCCTGGGCCAGTGCGGCGTCCAGCTCGGCGGGGCTGGTGAGGGTCTGCCAGGCACCGCTCTTGGCGCTGCCGGTGCTGAGGTTGTCAGCCTGCAGTTGGCCGAGCGGTTTGAGCGGATCGGTCGCGCCTTGCAGGGCGCCGACCCAGGCCGCCAGGGCGTAGACCAGCAGGGCCAGGCCGGCGATCTGGCCGAGCTTCTGCCGGTGCGTCTTCGGCCCGAACTCCAGGGCGCCGAGGAACACTGCCACGCCGCCGGCCAGCAGGCCCCACAGCGCCAGGCTCAGGCTGCCTGGCAGCACGCGCTCGAGCAGCCAGACCGATACGCCCAGCAGCATCACGCCAAACGCGTTGCGTACCGTCACCAGCCAGGGGCCGGATTTTGGCAGCAGCGCACCGCCGCCCGCGCCGAACAACACCAGTGGCGTGCCCATGCCCAGGCCCAGCGCGAACAGTTGCAAGCCGCCACCCACTGCGTCACCAGTGCTGCTGATGTACAGCAGCAGGGCCGTCAGCGGCGCCGTGATGCAGGGCGAGACGATCAGGCTGGAGAGCACGCCGAGGGTCGCGGCCCCGGCGATGGTGCCGCCGCGTGTCTGGTTGGCGCGCTGGTCGAGGCGCTCGCGAATGAATGCCGGCAGGCGCAGTTCGAAGACGCCGAACATGGCCAGGGCAAACAGGCTGAAGAAGGCTGCGAAGGGCACCAGAATCCAGGGCGACTGTAGCATGGCCTGCAGGTTGAGGCCGGCGCCGAACAGTCCCATCAGCGCGCCAAGCAGCGCATAGCAGGCCGCCATCGGCAATACGTAGGCGAGCGACAGAACCAGGCCACGGGAATTACTCGGGCGGCCGCGCAGCACCACGCCGGAGAGAATCGGCAGCATCGGCAGCACGCAGGGGGTAAAGGTCAGGCCCAGCCCGGCGAGGAAGAACAGAGCTAGGTCTTTCCAGTCCCAGCTCGCCGGCGCAGCAGCTCCATTCGCGGTGCCGGCGGGTACATCGCCAATCTCGATGAACTCGGTTTCCGGCGGATAGCACAGGCCCTTGTCGGCGCAGCCCTGGTAGCCGACCTGCAGGCGCAGCGGGCGGTTGTTCGGGTTGTCCAGCGGCAGGCGCACATCGAGCACGCCGTAGTAGACCTCGGTGTCGCCGAAGAACTCGTCGTGCTTGGGCTTGCCGGGTGGCAGCTCGGGCGTGCCGAGTTGCAGATCCGCCGGTTCGACCTTGAAGTTCAGGCGATGGCGGTACAGGTAATAGCCTTCGGTAGCGACGAAACGCAGGGTGACGGCCTTGGCATCGCTGCTCACCAGGCTCAGCTTGAAGGCCTCGCGCACGGGCAGGAAGTCACTGCTGTTGTTCAGCGGCGCGCCCAGGGGCGCAGGTGCCGGGCGTTGATCCAGCAGGCTGGCGGCGGCGGGCAGGCTCAGGCAGAGCAGTAGCAGCGGAAGCAGCAGGCGGCGCAGTGACATCGGACGACTATCTCGGCGAAAGGTGGCGGCATGATACCGGAAAGCACCCACCCACAGCGCCGTCGCCGCGCCGGGCTGTCGATTGCTGGGGATGGGCGGAGCCTTGGAAAGGCCGGTGCGCGACGAGTTCCCGCGTGCGCCGTCTTGTCGCAGCCTGAGCCTGCTAAACGCGAAACGCCTGCACTGCCTCGTGCAGCTGGCCGCCGAGTTGCAGCAGGCGCTCGCTCTCGTTGCGCCCGGTGGCGATGAGCCCGAGGTTGTCGTCGCCCAACTGGTGGATGCGTTCACCGTGCTCGCGAATCTCGCCGACCGCCTCGCTCTGCTGGGCCGTGGCTTCGGCGATGCGGGCCGCCATGCTGGCGATGGTGCGGATGGCGGTAACGATCTCGTCCAGGGCGCCGTCCGCTGCCTCGGCCTTGCCCGCGGTGGCTTCGGCATGTTCCACCTGCTCGCGCATGGCGTGTACCGATTGCCGCGCGGCTGTCTGCAGGCGGCCGATGACATCCTGAATCTCGGCGGTGGCATGACCGGTGCGTTGCGACAGCGAGCGCACCTCGTCGGCGACCACGGCAAAGCCTCGGCCCGCTTCGCCGGCACGCGCCGCCTCGATGGCGGCGTTGAGCGCCAGCAGGTTGGTCTGCTCGGCGATGCCACGGATGACCGTGAGCACGTTGCCGATGGTGGTGGTTTCCTCGGCCAGGCGCTCGATGGCCTGGGCGTTGCTCTGCACTTCGCCGACCAGCGCATGCAGGCCTTGCAGACTTTCGCCGATGACGCGCTGGCCCTGGCCCAGGGCCTGGTCAGCGGCTTGGCTGGCCTCGGCGGTCTGGCTGGCGTCGGCCGCGACCTGGCCGATGGTCGCTTCCAGTTCACCCAGGGCATCGCGGATCAGCGCGGTGTCGTTGGTCTGGTGCTGGGCGCTGCCGTGCAGGCCGCCGCTGAGTTCGGCAAGCGAGCGGCTGGCGCCGGCGACTTCTCCCGCATGGCCGTTGATGGTGCCCACCAGCTCCACCAGATAGCGCCGCAGGTGGTTGAGCGAGGCTTCGATGTCGCGCAGCTCACGAATGCGCGAGTCGATACCGATGGCACTGGTGAAGTTGCCGCCAGCCCAGGCCGACAGGGCCGGCACCAGTTGCCCCAGTACGCGTGACAGGCGGCGCTGGATGCGGTCGATGATCAGTGCGATGAGCAGGATCAGACCGATCATCAGGCCCTGAATCACCCGTACCTCGGCCTGGATGCGTCCGTACTCGCCCTTGACCAGCGGCTCCAGTGCGGCCAGTGCCTGCTGCACTTCGGCGACCCGCGCGCTAGTGGCCTTGGCCAGGCTCTGGCGCTGTTCGACCAGCTCGCGGGTGCGCTGCAATTCGCCCGGGTAGCGGCGCAGCAGTGAGCCAAGCTCGCGCTTGAGGGCGATGCCGCGATCCTCGGCCTGGCTTTGTTGTTCGCTGTCGTCGAGTCCGAGCATGGCGGCGAAGCCGTCACTGGCCGAGCTGGAGGCCTCTTCCACGCCGAGCAGCGGCAGTGCTTCCAGACGCTCTACCTGCTGGCCGAGGGCGCCGAGCTCGCGCTCCACGTCGCTGATCAGTTCGCTGCGGCCCAGGCTGACGAAACGGTTGCGAGCATGCGCCAGGCGCAGCAGGCGGCTGCTGGCCTCGAACAGCGGCGCGCGGTAGGCCTCGGCCGGGCTGCCAGTGGCGCTGCCCGCGTATGCGGCGAGTTGACCCAGGTTGCCGCTCATTTCACGCTCGGCCTGTACCAGCAGCGCTTGCGGATCGCCGGCCAACTTGCCGGCGGCGAGCAGTTCGCTGGCGGTGAAGCGGCGCAGTTGCTCCAGGCTGGGGCGCAGCTCTTCGGCCAGTTGCGGGGGCAGCTCATCCAGTGCCTGGCCGAAATCCTCCATGGCCTGTGTCGCCGCGCTGTGTTGCACGGCATTGCCGCTGGTCAGATAGGCCTGGATGTTGTCTGCCACCTCATGCTGGAACTGTTGCGACAAGCCGAGATAGCGCTCCATCAGTTGCACGGGCTGTTGCAAGGCGCGCTGCGACCACCACAGCGTGGCCGCCAGCGCCACGCAAACGGTGACCAGCAGCAAGGTGTTGAGGTTGGTAAGCAGCTTGAGGCGCATGGCGGGCTCGATCGACGACTGAACGATGAGCCCAGAAGATATTTCAGGCGCGTGACAGTCTTATGACGCCGTGCGCCCTGTCACAGTGCCATTCGTCATTCGCCGCGGTACAGCTCCACCCGGTTACGCCCACCATGCTTGGCCTTGTACAGCGCCTCGTCGGCACGTTTGGACAACGTGTTGCCGTCCAGGCCAGGCTCCAGCATGGCGATGCCGCAACTGAAGGTGCAGCTCAGATCCTGCGGTTGTGCGGGGTAGTGGATTTCGGCGAAGCGCTGGCGGATTTCCTCCAGCACCTTGAGCGCCGATTGCGCGTCGGTGTCGGGCAGCACCACGGCAAATTCCTCGCCACCGTAGCGGCCGATGTGGTCGGTCTTGCGCAGACGCTGCTTGAGAAACAGGGCCAGGCCCTTGATCACGCGGTCGCCCATGGGGTGACCATAGGTATCGTTGACCTTCTTGAAATGGTCGATGTCGAGCATGGCGAAGGCCAGCGGTTGCTCCTCGCGGCGGGCACGGAAACAGGCGTCGTCGAGTAACTGCAGGGTGTGGGTGTGGTTGTACAGGCCGGTAAGGCTGTCGCGCACCATGCGCGCCTTGAGGTTGCGCGCGCGCGCCGCGCGGTTGCGCACGGTGGCGATCAGATGGCGCGGCTTGATCGGCTTGGTGAGGAAGTCGTCGCCGCCCTCGCTCATGGCGTCGAGCTGCTTGTCCAGGTCGTCCTCGGCCGACAGATAAATGATCGGCACGCTGACGTAGCGGTCGTTATGGCGGATCACCTTGGCCAGCTCGGTGCCATTGCACTCGGGCATGTACATGTCGAGGATGATCAGATCCGGTTGGAACTCGGTCAGCGCATCCATGGCCAGGATGGGCTCGGTCAGCGTATGGGTGAGGATGCCGGCGCTGTTGAGCACGCGCTCGGTGTGAGTCGCCTGCGCCTTGGAGTCGTCGACGATCAGCACCTTGTACGGGTCGTACTGCACGACGTGAGTCAGCACTTCGATGCGTTCCAGCAGGCTGGATGCATCGAGCGAGCCGGTGAAGAACTCCTGGCCGCCGGCGCGTACCGCAGCCAGGCGGGTCGGCGTATCGGTGTCGCAATGGCTGTAGAACAGCACCGGTATCTTGTGCTCCAGCCCCTGTTGCACGGCATTGGCCAGTTCCAGGCCCGCGCCGGCGAAATCCACGTCCATGACGATGGCGGCAGGGTGGCGTTCGCTCACCGCCGCCTTGAAGGCATCGGCATCGGCCAGGGAGTGGGCGGCAAGGCCGAAGAATTCCAGCTGATGAGCCAGGCGCTCGGCGCGATCACCGTCCTGCAGCGCCAGGTAGACCGGCTTGCGCAGCGGCGGCAGGAAGGTCTGTTCGAAGTGGTCGCCATGGCGCAGACCGGTGCGCGACAGGCGCTGCATGGTCTGGTTGAGCTGGGCGATCAAGTGGCTGTTGAGGCGGCCACGGTTCTCGCCGACGGCGTCCAGGCTGTTGCAGATGCTTTGTGCCAGCTGGCCGTGTTCGGCCTGCTCGAAGCGTTCGGCGTAGCGCAGCAGGCGCACCGTGGCGTCGCCCAGCTCGGCCATGCCGGCTTCGCTCCATTCACTGCGTTGCAGGCGCTGCCAGACTTCCAGCACCTGGCGCGCCTGGTGGATCACGCGCTGGGCGAAGTGATGTTTCAGGCGATCGCGACTGGGGTCTGGCAACTCGGTCATGGGGCCGACTTCCGGTGGCAAAAAGTGGTGGCTGGATGCTATCACCGGCGCCATGGTCATTGACATTGCCGTCGATCAATTGACGCCTCTATTTCTGTCGACTAGGCGACAAAAATGTAGATTTCTCATCCCGGCGGTAAGTTTGCCGCCTCGCCCTGCGCTTTGCCGTCTGCTTGCCTTATAGTGCGGAACGAGTCGCAACCCATGCCGGGGTTCGCGGTCGAACACATGAATTCGCTGATGAAAGGACACTGCCATGCTGGACTGGAAGAATCGTGCGACGCCCTCGGACGGCGGCACCGACAAGGCCACCGGAGGCAGCCGCAGTGGCGGCAGCCTGATCGCTCGCGCACTGGGTGGCCTGGTTGGTGTCTACCTGCTGATCGCCCTGGTGGTGGGTTGGTACTGGAGCCAGGAGCCTGCCGCCTTCCAGGTGCAGCAGCACGCGCAGGCGGCTGCGCAGCAGGCCCAGCGCCAGCTGGTGACCGGCTACACCACGGTGGAAACCCTCAAGCAGGTGGCCTCCACGCTGCTCGACAAGCCCGGTGGCTACCTCTCCAACGACCTGGCCCCGCCTGGTCTGTGGCTGGACAACATGCCCAGCTGGGAATACGGCGTGCTGGTACAGGTGCGCGATTTCTCCCGGGCCTTGCGCAAGGACTTCTCGCGCTCGCAGTCGCAATCCACGGAGAACACCGATCTGGCCAAGGCCGAGCCGCGCTTTCACTTCGATAACAAAAGCTGGGCGTTGCCGGCTTCCGAGTCCGAATACCGCGAAGGCATCAAGTCGCTGGATCGCTACCTGGCCGACCTGAGCCAGCAGAACGCGCAGTTCTATACCCGCGCCGACAACCTCAACAACTGGCTGGGTGATGCCGGTACTCGCTTGGGTTCGTTGTCCCAGCGGCTGTCCGCCAGCGTCGGTCAGGTACGTCTGAACGAGAGTCTGAAGGTCGGCAACGATGCCGAGGAGGCCGGTCTGGTCGGTGAGGGCGGGGTGTACGAGACGCCCTGGCTGCAGATCGACAACGTGTTCTACGAAGCCCGTGGCCAGGCCTGGGCCCTGGCGCATCTGCTGCGTGCCGTCGAAGTGGACTTCGCCGACGTGCTGGCGAAGAAGAACGCCACCGTCAGCGTACGCCAGATCATCCGTGAGCTGGAGGCGGCGCAGGCGACCCTGTGGAGCCCGATGATCCTCAACGGCAGCGGCTACGGCATCCTCGCCAACCACTCGCTGGTCATGGCCAACTACATCTCGCGTGCCAACGCCGGCCTGATCGACCTGCGCCAGTTGCTGAGCCAGGGTTGATGGCGGCGATCTCTGCAGCCGAGGCGGCGCATCGCGCGGCCTCGGATCAGGAGCGCGTGGCCTGGGTCGATGAGCATGACCAGCCGCTCGGCGGCGTTTCCCGCGCCGAGCTGCGCGAGCGCCGGCTGATCGGTCGTGGCACCTATATCCTCCTGTTCAACTCGGCCGGTTTGCTGTGCGTGCATCGGCGTACCCTGAGCAAGGCGCTGTACCCCGGCTACTGGGACGTGGCAGCCGGCGGTATGGTGCTCGAAGGTGAGGACTATCGCCTGTCTGCCGAGCGTGAGCTGGCCGAGGAGCTGGGCATCGCCGACGCCGAGCTGGTCGAGCATGCGCACTTTTTCTACGACGCGCCGGAAAGCCGGCTGTGGTGCATGGCTTACTCGGCGGTCTCCGATGCGCCGCTGCTGTTGCAGCCGGAAGAGGTGCTGGAGGCGCGCTTCATCAGCATCGACCAGGCGCTGGAGGAGACCCGTCGTCTGCCCTATTGCCCGGATTCGCTGGCGGCGCTGGAGCGCTATTTAAACAGGCCGCTCGCAGCTGGCTGAGCTGCGCAAAGCCGCAGGGCGGAGGCAACCCGCTGTTTTCGCTGTGGCGGCTTGCACCCGCCCTACCTGCAGCCCTACCGGTTGCGTCGCCAAAGTGCCGCACAATGACGCAAATCCATACTTAGCAAGTGTGGCCTTTGCCGTTACACTGCGCGGCCTTTTCAGCGGACGTCTGTCCGCTAGCGCTGCCCCTGCCTGAGTGGGGCTTCGCGGTCGACTGAGGTCGGCCAGTCGCTATCCTGACCCCTACGAGGACAAGCCGGTGGTCAAGAAAGCCTCTTCATTTTCCGCCTTGAGCGGTCTCGTCTACTCCACCGATGGCGGTCGCCATTGCCCGGACTGCAACCAGCCGGTGGATGCCTGTATCTGCAAGCAGACGCATATTCCGGAAGGCGATGGCATTGCCCGTGTACGCCGTGAAACCAAGGGCCGTGGCGGCAAGACCGTCACCACCGTCAGCGGCGTGCCGTTGGCCGAGGAGCCGCTCAAGGAGCTGGCCAGCGCGCTGAAGAAGCGCTGCGGCACCGGCGGTGCGCTCAAGGACGGGATCATCGAGATCCAGGGCGACCACGTCGAGCTGCTGCTCGCCGAACTGAGCAAGCGCGGCTTTACCGCGAAGAAGTCCGGCGGCTGACGCCCCCTTTTCTAAACTTTGATGACGCTCATGCGGTCAACCGCCGAGCAAATGTCATCTTGCCTTCATCATTTCTAAACTGGCCGCCAGCAAGGTCAGGCTTTTCTCATGGGAGAACCCGATGTCCGCACGACGCACCCGCAAAGACGACGGCAGCCAGTGGACCGTAGCCGATAGCCGCAGTGTCTATGGCATTCGCCACTGGGGTGCTGGCTACTTTTCGATCAACGATGCCGGTCGTGTCGAGGTGCGCCCCAACGGCCCGGACAGCCAGCCCATCGATCTTAGCCAGCAGGTCGACGAATTGCGTCAGAGCGGCCTGTCGCTGCCGCTTTTGGTGCGCTTCCCGGACATCCTGCAAGATCGCGTACGGCGCCTGACCGGCGCCTTCGACGCCAGCATCCAGCGCCTGGAATACCAGAGCCGCTACACCGCCCTGTACCCGATCAAGGTCAACCAGCAGGAGGCGGTGATCGATAACATCATCGCCACGCAGGATGTCTCCATCGGCCTCGAAGCCGGCTCCAAGCCCGAGCTGCTGGCCGTGCTGGCGCTGGCGCCGAAGGGCGGCACCATCGTCTGCAACGGCTACAAGGATCGCGAGTTCATCCGCCTGGCGCTGATGGGGCAGAAGCTCGGCCACAACGTGTTCATCGTCATCGAGAAGGAATCGGAAGTCGCCCTGGTGATCGAGGAGGCCGCCGAACTCAAGGTCGCGCCGCAGATCGGCCTGCGTGTGCGCCTGTCTTCGCTGGCATCCTCCAAGTGGGCCGACACCGGCGGCGAGAAGTCCAAGTTCGGCCTGTCCGCCGCGCAGCTTCTCTCGGTGGTCGAGCGCTTCCACGCGGCCGGGCTGGATCAGGGCATCCGCCTGCTGCACTTCCACATGGGCTCGCAGATCGCCAACATCGCCGACTACCGCAAGGGTTTTCGTGAGGCCATCCGTTACTACGGCGAGCTGCGCGCCATGGGCCTGCCGGTCGACCACATCGACGTCGGCGGCGGTCTTGGCGTGGACTACGACGGCACCCATTCACGCAATGCCAGCTCGATCAACTACGACATGCAGGACTACGCCGATGCCGTGGTCGACATGCTCAAGGAATTCTGCGACCGCCAGGAAATCCCCCATCCGCACATCTTCTCCGAGAGCGGCCGGGCGATGACCGCGCACCACGCCGTGCTGTTGGTGCAGGTCACCGACGTGGAGCGGCACAACGACAAGGTGCCGGAGATCGATCCGGACGTGGAGCAACCGGAGGTGTTGCGCTGGCTGATCGAGCTGCTCGACGACAGCGACCCGGAAATGGTCGCCGAAACCTACTGGCGCGCCACCCACTACATCGAGGAAGTGGCCGCGCAGTATTCCGCCGGCAAGCTGAGCCTGGCGCAGAAGGCGCTGGCCGAGCAGTGCTACTTCGCCATCTGCCGCCGCCTGTACAACCAGCTCAAGGCGCGTCAGCGTTCGCACCGTGCCGTGCTCGACGAGCTCAACGACAAGCTCGCCGACAAGTACATCTGCAACTTCTCGGTGTTCCAGAGCCTGCCGGACACCTGGGCCATCGGCCAGATCCTGCCGATCCTGCCGCTGTCGCGTCTGGACGAAGAGCCGCTGCGCCGCGCCGTGCTGCAGGATCTGACCTGCGACTCCGACGGCAAGATCCGCCAGTACGTCGACGAGCAGTCCATCGAGACCAGCCTGCCGGTGCACGAGGTTCGCGAAGGTGAGGATTATGTGCTGGGCATCTTCCTGGTCGGCGCCTATCAGGAAATCCTCGGCGACATGCACAACCTGTTCGGCGACACCGACTCGGTGAACATCTACCAGGCCGCCGATGGCAGCGTGGTGCATGCCGGCATCGAGACCCACGACACCATCGAGGACATGCTGCGCTACGTGCACCTGTCGCCCGAGGAGTTGATGACCCACTACCGCGACAAAGTTGCCAGCGCCAAGATCAGCACGCGTGAGCGTACCCAGTTCCTCGACGCGCTGCGCCTGGGCCTGACCCGTTCGTCCTACCTGTCGTCGTGAGCCCCGGTCGCGGGCGCTTCAGTGCACGCTGAGGCGCCCGCAAAGGCTCAGCCAATCACGCCATAGCCGCGCGCCATCAGCACGGCCAGTAGCGGCATCACCAGCAACAGCAGCAACTCCAGGCGGATGCACCAGGTCACCAGGCGTACCTGGCGCGGGCTTGGCGTGGGCGCCTGGCCGGCCTGCAGGGTGTTGCGCCAGTTGAAGAACACCCAGGTCGGCAGGATCGACAGCAGGGCAATCAGGATGAACAGGCCCACCTTGGCATGGAACAGGCCGTTGCCCAGGTAGTAGGCGGCGCCCTTGCCGAACCACAGCACCCGCGCCACGCCGGTCAGCAACACCACACCGGCGCAGATGCCGTAGGCGATGTCGGTGATCATCAGGCTGCGCGCGCGGGATGTCCAGTGGCGCCTTGAACAGCACGTGCTCGATGCTGAGCAGGGCGAACAGGGCGAAGATCGCGATGAAGTGCAGGTAGGCAAAAAACGCCGTGGCCATGTGGGCTCCTTGGTCGAGGCTATTCAGGTGGCCAGTTCGCTGCGGTTGCGACCACCGTTCTTGGCACGATACAGCGCCTGGTCGGCGCGCTTGAGAGCATCGCCACTGTCTTCGCCGCTGTCCAGCAGGGTGCAGCCAAGGCTGACGGTCTGCTGCAGTTCGGCGTCGTCGAGGGTGATCGGCAGTTCGGCGATGGCCAGGCGAACGCGCTCGGCGATCTGCAGCAACTCCTTGGCTCCGTGCACCTGGGTGAGGATGACGAATTCCTCGCCGCCGTTACGCGTCACCACGTCCTGCGGCCGAACCGCCGCACTCATGCGCCTGGCGCTCTCCCACAGCACGCGATCGCCACCGTCGTGGCCGTGACGGTCGTTGACCTGCTTGAAGTGATCGAGGTCGCAGTAGATCAGCCCCAGATGCAGGCCGCTGCGTTCGGCGGCCGCTCGTTGCAGTGGCAGAAAGTGCAGCAGCCCGGCGCGATTCCACAGTTGGGTCAGTGGGTCGAGCATGCCTTTGCGCTGTTCGCGGTCGAGGGCGTCGCGCAGTTCCTGCGCCTGCTGCGAGCTGTGCTGCAGACGCAGATAGCCTTCGGCCAGGTAAGCCAGGTCGCGTAGCTGACATTTCTGCCGTGCATTGAGTCGTCGCACGTGCGGGTCCGCCAGGCACAGGGTGCCCAGTGGCATGCCGCTGACGTCGTGCAGTGGCCAGCCGGCGTAGAAGCGTGCGCCGGGGTTGCTCTTGGCCAGGTCGGTGCCGGCGAAGCGCGGATCCGTCTCGCTGTCCTCGATCAGCAGCGGCATGTCGGCCAGTACCGCATAGGAGCAATAGGAGATGTCGCGGGAAGTCTCTGCCACGTCCAGACCCTGGCGACTCTTGAACCACTGGCGCTCGCGGTCGACCAGGCTGATCAGCGCGGTTTTCACGCCGAACAATTCACGAGCCAGGCGGGTGATCGCATCCAGGCAGGGGTCGGCTGGCGTGTCGAGTACTTCCAGGCGATCCAGGGCTGCCTGGCGTTCGGCTTCATTTGCGGGCACGGGCACGCTGAGCATGGGCGATCTCTCCTTCTGCTGGCGGGGGGAGCCACAGGTCGCGGTGACTCAAAACCCAAGCATAGCCAGCCAATACCAGACTTCGCAGGCTCATGAAGGCAAGAAAGGCCAGCCACAGGCCATGATTGCCCAAACCTTGCAGCAGCCAGGCCAGCGGTAGGCTCAGCGCCAGGGCGATGAGCATGGCGTCGCGCATCTCCCGGGCGCGGGTGGCACCGATGAACAGACCGTCGAGCAGGTAGCTCCACACCGCCAGCAGCGGCAATACGGCCAGGTAGGGCAGGAACTGCGAGGCGCGTTCGCGTACCTCGGCAATGTCGGTGAGCAGGGCGACGAAGGCCTGGCCGCCGATCAGGAAGAACAGGGCGAAGCCGGCGCTGGCCAGCACCGACCAGGTGCCGGCTACCAGCAGCGAGCGACGCAGGGCGGTGCGGTCGCGTGCGCCGAGGGCATGCCCGCACAGTGCTTCGACGGCATGGGCCAGGCCGTCCAGGGCATAGGCGGTCAGGGTCAGGCCGTTGAGCAGCAGGGCATTGGCCGCCACCGTGGTATCGCCCAGACGCGTGCCCTGCACGGTGATCAGGAAAAACACCAGTTGCAGTGCCAGGGTGCGGATGAAGATATCGCGGTTGACTGCCAGCAGCGGCCGCCAGTTGCGCCAGCGTTGCAGCGCGGCCAGGTCGAGCTTGCCGGGGTAACGCCTGAGCGCGCCGCGAGCCAGCCACAGGCCGAGCAGCGCACCACTCCATTCGGCGATGACCGAGGCCCAGGCCGCACCTGCTACGCCCCATTCCAGCCCGAGCACGAAGAGCAGATCCAGCGTCACGTTGAGCAGGTTGGCGGTGAGCAGAATGGCCAGCGGGCCACGCGCGCTTTGCGTGCCGAGCAACCAGCCAATCAGCGCGTAGGTCGCCAGGCTGGCGGGCAGGCCGAACAGACGGATCTGGAAATAGTCGCGGGCCAGTCGATCCAGCTCGGCCGAGGGTTGCATCAGGCTCAGCGCGGCGCTGCTGAATGGAATGGCCAGCAGGCTCAACAGCAGGGCGAGCAGCACGCCGAGGCCCAACCCCTGCAGTAGCACCTGGCGCAAGGCACCGCCGTCTTCGCGGCCGGCCGCTTGGGCGGCGAAGCCGGTGCTGCCCATGCGCAGAAAACCCATGGCCCAGGTCAGCAGGGTGTAGAGGCTGCCGCCGACCGCCACCGCCGCCAGTTGGTGGGCATGCGGCAGATGGCCGACCACGGCGGTATCGACCAGCGCCACCATCGGCACCGAGAGGTTGGAGAGGATCATCGGCGCGGCCAGTGCCCAGACCTTGCGCTGGGTCGGGGCGTGGCGCCAGGCGTCGAGCAGGGCGGACATGGGCGGCTCCGGCAAAACGCCGATTATAGGCACGGGCGGGCTGTCGGCCGAGTGTGCGCGGCTTGGCGTATTCGTCGGTTGGCGCCTTCGGTGCATGGGCGCTCGGCTATAGTATCGCCTCCCGCGCCCCCTTCTCCCGGAGCCTGCAATGCCGAACAAAGGACTGCTTCTGGCCCTGGCCCTGAGCCTGCTCAGTGCCTGTGATTCCTCCCAGTCGCCCGCTACCGTGACCGGTTCTTCGCCTGCCGCCGAGCAGCCGCAGGCAGCGAAGCCGGCGGTCGACCGCGCTGCGCTGGCCAAACGCTATGCCGGTCGCGAGCTGGAAGTGGTGGATGTCTCCGAAGTGCAGCTCGACGGCGCCAGTGCGCTGTCGGTGACCTTCTCCGTACCGCTGGATCCGGATCAGCGGTTCGCCGAGCGTTTGCACCTGGTCGACAGCAAGGACGGCAAGGTCGATGGCGCCTGGGAGCTGACCGATGGCCTCAACGAGCTGCGTCTGCGCCACCTGGAACCCAAGCGCAAGCTGGTGCTGACCATCGACTCGGGCCTTGCCGCGATCAATGGCAGCAAGCTGGCGGCCGAGCACGTCAGCCGCTTCGAAACCCGTGACCTGCAGGCCAGCGTCGGCTTCGCCAGCCGTGGCTCGCTGCTGCCCACGCGCCTGGCCGAGGGCCTGCCGGTGATCGCGCTGAACGTCGACAAGGTCAACGTCGAGTTCTTCCGTATCAAGCCCGAGGCGCTGCCGCGTTTCCTCTCACGCTGGGGCCGTTCCAGCAACCTCGATACCTGGGAGGCCAGCGAGCTGCTGCCCCTGGCTGATCTGGTCTATGGCGGTCGCTTCGACCTCAACCCGGCGCGCAACACCCGCGAAACCCTGCTGCTGCCCATCGCCGGGCTGGAGCCCTTCAAGCAGCCTGGGGTCTACCTGGCGGTGATGCGCCAGGCTGGCAGCTATAGCTACTCGCAGCCGGCAACGCTGTTTTCCCTGAGCGATATCGGCCTGTCCGCGCACCGCTACCGCGACCGTCTGGATGTCTTCACCCAGGCGCTGGAAGGTGGCAAGGCGCAGTCCGCCGTAGAGCTCGAACTGCTCGATGGCGATGGAGCCTTGCTGGCCGAAGGCAAGACCGATTCCGCCGGCCACGCACAGTTGCCGCTGCCGGCCAAGGCCGAGGTGTTGCTGGCCAGGCAGGATGAACAGACCAGCCTGCTGCGCCTGAACGCGCCGGCGCTGGATCTGGCCGAGTTCGACATCACCGGTCCTGCGGCCCATCCGCTGCAGTTCTTCGTATTCGGCCCGCGCGACCTTTATCGCCCGGGCGAGACCGTACTGCTCAACGGCCTGCTGCGTGATGTCGATGGCAAGCCGGTGAAGGCCCAGCCGGTCAGCGTCGAGGTGCGCCGCCCGGATGAGCAGATCAGCCGCAAGTTCTTCTGGAACGCCGCCGAGGATGGCCTCTATCAATACCAGCTGCCGCTGGCCGAGGAGGCGCCGACCGGTCGCTGGCAACTGCTGCTCGACCTGGGTGACGGTAATCCGCAGGTCTACGAATTTCTCGTCGAGGACTTCCTGCCCGAGCGCATGGCGCTGGAACTCAAAGGCCAGGATAGCCCCATCGCCCCGGCAGACGAGGCGCACTTCAGCGTCACCGGGCGTTACCTCTATGGCGCCCCGGCGGCTGGCAATCGCCTGTCCGGGCAGCTCTATGTGCGGCCGCTGCGCGAGGCGGTGGCCAGCCTGCCGGGCTATCAGTTCGGCGATATCACCGAAGCGGAACTGAGCCAGGATCTGGAGCTGGACGAGCAGAGCCTCGACGACCAGGGGCACGCCACGCTGACGCCCGAGAATCGCTGGGCCGACGCCCGCTCGCCGCTGCGTCTCATCCTCCAGGCCAGCCTGCAGGAGTCCGGTGGCCGACCGATCACCCGTCGCGTGATTCAGCCCGTGTGGCCGGCCGAACGCCTGCCAGGCGTACGTGGCGTGTTCGAGGGCGAACAGGTCGATGCCGACAGCCTGGCCGAATTCGAGGTGCTGGTGGCCGATGCCGCCGGCAACAAACTGGCCGCCGACAACCTCAACGTGCGCCTGGTGCGCGAGCGCCGCGATTACTTCTGGAGCTTCTCCGACGGCGAAGGCTGGCGTCACAACTACAACGAGAAATTCCTCACCCTCAGCGACGAGCCGCTCAAGGTTGAGGCGGGCGGTACTGCCAAGGTCAGCTTCCCGGTGGAGTGGGGCCCGTATCGGGTCGAGGTGGTGGACAACCAGACCGGCCTGGTCAGCAGCCTGCGCTTCTGGGCCGGTTACCGCTGGCAGGACAATGCCGACGGCGGCGCGGTACGCCCGGATCAGGTCAAGCTGGCTCTGGACAAGCCCGCCTATGCGGCAGGCGATATGGCCAAGATCACCGTCACCCCGCCGGCTGCCGGCAATGGTTATCTGCTGGTCGAGTCCAGCGAAGGCCCGTTGTGGTGGCAGGAAATCAGCGTGCCGGCAGAAGGCAAAACCTTCGAGCTGCCCATCGATGAGAAATGGGCGCGCCATGACCTGTACCTCAGCGCCCTGGTGATTCGCCCCGGTGAGCGCAAGGCGCAGGTCACGCCCAAGCGTGCCGTCGGCCTGTTGCACCTGCCGCTGGATCGCGCGCCGCGCAAGCTGGCGGTGAGCCTGCAAGCGCCTGAGAAGATGCGGCCCAAGCAGCCGCTGAAGGTCAAGGTCGTGGCGCGCAATGCCGACGGCAGCATCCCCGACAAGGTGCATGTACTGGTCGCTGCGGTGGACGTGGGCATCCTCAACATCACCAGCTTCGCCACGCCCGATCCCTTCGCCAGCTTCTTCGGGCGCAAGGGCTATGGCGCCGACCAGATGGATATCTACGGCCAGCTGATCGAGGCCCAGGGCCGCCTCGCCAGCCTTGCCTTCGGTGGCGATGCCGGCCTCGAAACCGGGGGCAAGCGCCCGGATACCAGCGTGCTGATCGTCGCCCAGCAGAGCGAAGCGCTGAAGCTGAACGAGCAGGGCGAGGGTGAAGTCAGCCTGGACATCCCCGACTTCAACGGCGAGCTACGCCTGATGGCGCAGGCCTGGAGTGACGAGCGCTTCGGTGTGGCCGAGGCGAAGACGGTGGTGGCTGCGCCGCTGATCGCCGAGCTGTCGATGCCGCGCTTCCTCGCCGGGGGCGACGAAACCACCCTGGCGCTGGACGTCACCAACCTCTCCGGCGCCGAACAGAAACTCGACGTGCAGCTCGATGTCAGCGGCCAGTTGCGCCTGCTTGGCAACGCGCAGGCGCCGCTGAGCCTCAAGGATGGTCAGCGCACCACCTTGCGCATCCCGGTGCGCGCCGAAGGTGGCTTGGGGCAGGGGCATATCCAGGTCAAGGTGCAGGGGCTGAGCCTGCCCAACGAGCAGCTCGGCAGCTTCAGCCGCGACTGGACGCTGGGCGTGCGCCCGGCCTATCCGGCGCAGTTGCAGCATTTCCGTGCGGTACTCAACGAGGGCGAGCCGTGGAGCCTGCCGTCGGGCACCCTCAGCCAGTTCGAGCCGGCCGGGCTGGAGGCGGTGCTGGCACTGTCGAGCCGCCCACCGCTCAACCTCGGCGAGCAGATCCGCGCGCTCAAGGCCTACCCCTACGGCTGCCTGGAGCAGACCACCAGTGGCCTGTATCCCTCGCTCTATGCCGATGCCGCCAGCCTCAAGCGTCTAGGCCTGGAAGGCGAGCCGGACGAGCAACGGCGCAAGAGCATCGAGCTGGGCATCGAACGCCTGCTCGGCATGCAGCGCTACAGCGGTGGCTTCGGCTTGTGGAGCGCCGAGAGCGAGGAGGAGTACTGGCTCACCGCCTATGTCACCGACTTCCTCCTACGTGCCCGTGAACAGGGCTTCGGCGTGCCCAACGAGGCGCTGAAGAAGGCCACGGATCGGCTGCTGCGCTACCTGCAGCAGAGCAGCCTGATCGAGGTCAGCTACAGCGACGACAACGCGCACACCCGCTTCGCCGTGCAGGCCTATGCCGGCTACGTTCTGGCGCGCAGCCAGCAGGCGCCGCTGGGGACGTTGCGCAGCCTGTTCGAGCGCCGCAGCGAGGCGCGCTCCGGTCTGCCGCTGGTGCAACTGGCCGCTGCGCTGAAGCTCATGGGCGATGCGCCGCGTGCCGACCAGGCACTGGCCCAGGGGCTCACCCTGCAGCGCGATGGCGAGCGTTGGATGGCCGACTACGGCAGCGCCCTGCGTGATCAGGCGTTGATCCTCGCCGTGCTGGAGGAAAACGACATGGCTGCCGGGCAGCGTGAACAGCGCCTGTTCGACCTGGCCGACGAGCTGGCCGGCCAGCGCTGGCTGTCGACCCAGGAGCGCAACGCGCTGTTCCTCGCCGGGCGCGGCATCCTCGGCAAGCCTGAACAGGCCTGGAGCGCCAGGCTTGCCAGCGGCGCCTTCCAGTTCGACCTGAGCAATCAGCAGCCCGGCATCAAGCTGGAGCGTGCCGAACTGGGCGAGCCGTTGGGTGTGAGCAATACCGGCAGCAGCACCCTGTATCAGCAACTGACCCTGTCCGGTTACCCGAGCCAGGCGCCGCGCGCAGGTGGCGAGAACCTCAGCATCGAGCGCGAATACCTCGGCATGGAGGGCCGTCCGCTCGACCTGCAGCGCCTGGATAGCGGCGAACTGGTGCTGGTGCATATCGCCGTGCGCGCCAAGCAGCGTGTGCCTGATGCCCTGGTGGTGGATCTGCTGCCGGCTGGTCTGGAACTGGAGAACCAGAACCTGGCGCAGAGCGCGGCGAGCCTCGACGACGCGGGCAGCAACGTCAAGGAGTGGAGCCAGGCGATGCAGAACGCGCGAATCAAGCACCAGGAGTTTCGTGGCGACCGCTACGTTGCGGCGGTGGACGTGGACAGCTACGACACCACGCACCTGCTGTACCTGGCCCGCGCGGTCACCCCGGGCAGCTACCGGGTGCCGCCACCGCAGGTAGAGTCGATGTACCGGCCGAGCTGGCAGGCGCTGGGCAACACGCCGCAGGGGATGGTGGTGCGGGGGCGGTAAAAAGCTTCCCTATCCCCAACCCTCTCCCATGAATGGGAGAGGGGGCTGGCCGTACCATGTTTCAGGCTCGTGCCATATTGCTCCCCTCTCTCGCTTGCGGGAGAGGGGCTGGGGGAGAGGGCAAACCCGGTTCAAGGAGGAGCCATGACCCTACTCGACAACGCCAAGCGCTTGCGCCGCGACATGACCGATGCCGAGCAACGGCTCTGGTATCACTTGCGTGCTCATCGCTTCCTTGGCTTGAAGTTCAAACGGCAGAAACCCATTGGCCCCTATATCGTCGATTTCGTCTGCACCGAACGCTGTCTGGTCATCGAGCTGGACGGCGGACAGCATCAGCAGCAGGCAGAGTACGACCACCAACGTGACGGTTATCTACAGGATCGTGGCTATCGTGTGCTGCGTTTCTGGAATCATCAGGTACTGGCGGAAACCGAGGCCGTACTTGAGCAGATTCGCCTTGAAATCGACTAGCAAGAGCTGTGAACGTTGCCACGAGGCTTTGCAAAACACCGATCCGCTCCCCTATCCCATTTATGGGAGAGGGGCTGGGGTAGAGGGCATTGCATGCGCCGCCTAACTCGCCGCTGGCTACCGATCCTCCTGCTCCCCCTGGCCCTGCTCTGGCTCGCCGATCGCCTCTTCCCGCTGCCGCTGCCCGAGGACGATCTGGCCCGTGTGGTGCTGGCAGAGGACGGCACGCCGCTGTGGCGTTTCGCCGATCGCGACGGCGTCTGGCGCTACCCGGTGACACCCGACGAAGTGTCGCCCTATTACCTCGACGCGCTGCTGACCTACGAGGATCGCTGGTTCCGCCAGCATCCGGGCATCAACCCGCTGGCGCTGGGCCGGGCAGCCTGGCAGAACCTCAGTGGCGGGCGCGTGGTGTCCGGTGGCAGCACGCTGTCGATGCAGGTGGCGCGCCTGCTCGACCCACACTCGCGCGACCTGCCCGGCAAGCTCAAGCAGCTCTGGCGTACCGCGCAACTGGAGTGGCACCTGTCCAAGGATGAAATCCTCGCGCTGTACCTCAACCGTGCGCCCTTCGGCGGTACGCTGCAGGGCGTGGCAGCGGCGAGCTGGAGCTACCTGGGCAAACCGCCGAGCCAGCTCACCCGCGCCGAGGCGGCGCTACTTGCGGTGTTGCCGCAGGCGCCCAGCCGCTTGCGCCCGGATCGCCACCCCGAGCGCGCCCAGGCTGCGCGCGACAAGGTCTTGCGACGGTTGGCCGAGTTCCGTGTATGGCCGCAGGAACAGGTCGACGAAGCGCTGGAGGAGCCGGTGCTACTCGCCACGCGTCGCGAGCCGAGCCTGGCACCCTTGCTGGCGCGCCGGCTGAACCGTCCCGGTAGCCCGCCGCTGATTCGCACCAGCCTCGATGCCGCGTTGCAACTGCGCCTGGAAGACCTGTTGCTGGGCTGGCGCGCACGCCTGCCAGAGCGTACCTCGGCCGCCATTCTGGTGGTCGAGCACGAGAGCATGGCGGTGCGCGCCTACCTGGGCTCGGTGGATATCGCCGACACCGCCCGCTTCGGTCATGTCGACATGGTGCGGGCGCTGCGTTCACCCGGTTCGACGCTGAAACCCTTCCTCTATGGCCTGGCCCTGGATGCCGGGCTGATTCATTCCGAGTCGCTGCTGCAGGATGTGCCGCGACATTACGGCGACTACCGTCCCGGCAACTTCGCCGCTGGTTTCAGCGGCCCGGTGTCGGCCAGTGAAGCCCTGGCCACTTCGCTCAACCTGCCGGCCGTACAACTGCTCGAGGCCTACGGGCCAAAGCGTTTCTCCGGTGAGCTGCGCGGTGCCGGCCTGCCGATTCGTCTGCCAGCCCTGGCCGAGCCCAACCTGGCGATGATTCTTGGTGGTGGTGGCACGCGTCTGGAGGCGCTGGTCGGCGGTTACAGCGCCTTTGCCCGCGGCGGCATGGCCGCGCGCCCGCGCCTGCAGCCGAGCGAGACGCTGCGTGAGCGGCGGCTGTTGTCGCCAGGCGCGGCCTGGATCATCCGCCGTATTCTCAGCGGCCAGGCCCGCCCGGATCGCGACCCGCGCGCGCAACTGGCGCAGCGTCCCAGCCTGGCCTGGAAGACCGGCACCAGTTATGGCTTTCGCGATGCCTGGGCGATTGGCGTTGGCCCGCGCCACCTGATTGGCGTGTGGATCGGCCGCCCGGACGGTACGCCGGTGCCAGGCCAGTTCGGCCTGGCCTCCGCCGCGCCCCTGCTGCTGCAGGTGCACGACCTGCTGGTCGGCCGCGACAGCCAGCGCGGCCTGGCACCCCCCGCTGATCCGCAACCGCCAACGGTCGGTGTTGCGGCGATCTGCTGGCCACTGGGCCAGCCCATGAACCGGGACGATGCCAATTGCCGCCGCCAGCGCTTCGCCTGGACGTTGGATGGCACTACACCTCCGACCCTGCTGGCTGCCGATCAACCCTTGGGCAGCGGCCTGCGCGAGCGCTATTGGGTGAATGCCGAGGGCTTGCGCGTTGCGCCGGACTGCCCCGGCGCCGAGCCCCATGAACTGGTGCTCTGGCCGGCGCCGCTTGAGCCCTGGCTGCCACGCCGCGAGCGGCGTGTCGCGCGCCTGCCCGCCAGCGATCCCGCGTGTCCGCCGCCGCGCAGCACGCAACTGGCGCCATTGACCATCGTCGGCGTGCGTGAGGGTGATCGCCTGCGCCGCCCACAGGGCCTTGGCGAGCCGTTGCGTCTGAGTCTGTCGACGCTGGGCGGTAGCGGCCGGCGCTGGTGGTTCGTCGATGGTGAGCCGCAGGGCGAAACCAGCGCCGATGCTCCGTTCACCCATGCCTTCGAGCCCGGGCAGCACCAGCTCAGCGTGCTGGACGAGGGTGGCAATACGGCCAGGCTGGCGTTCAGCGTCGGCCCCTGAGTCAGCTTTCGGAAATCACCAGGCGATTGCGACCTTCCCGTTTGGCGCGGTACAGCGCGCCATCTACCCGTGAGAAGAAGGCATCGGCGTCGCGATCCAGGCGGTTGTCGAAGCTGCCCACGCCAAGGCTGGTGGTAAGGCTCAGGCGTTGCTCATCCAGCTGCAGACCGTCCTGCTCCAGGCCCTGACGGAAGCGCTCGGCCAACTCCAGCGCCTGCTGCAAGGGCGTGCTCGGTAGCAGCACGCCGAATTCCTCGCCGCCCAGGCGCAGCAGGGCATCGCCGTCACGCTGAAAGACGTCGCGCATGCGCTCGGCAAAGGCGCTCAGGCAGGCATCGCCGCCCATGTGGCCATGCGCATCGTTGATCTTCTTGAAATGATCAATGTCCAGCAGCACCAGCGACAGCGGCTCGTCCTGGCGTTGCGCATTGGCGACCAGGCTGGGGAACAGGTTGTTGAACTGGTAGCGGTTGCCCAGTTGGGTCAGCGTGTCGGTGCGGCTGAGCAGGTCGAGGCGCGTCTGCTGCTCCAGCAGCTTCACCTCCAGAGCCAGGGTGGCGTGGTATTCACGGTGATTACGGCCAAGCACCAGTACCAGATAGGCCAGATAGAAGCTCAGGGTCAGCAGCAGGGTGTGGCGGTTTTCCCAATCCAGTGCCATGAGGATCAGCCCTGGCAGGTACAGCAGCGCCAGTGCAAGCAGGGCACGGCCGCGGCGCATGGCGAAGTTGAAGGTCATCGCGGTGCTGAAGGCCACCGTGGCCAGGGTCGTGATCAGCTCCGAGTCGTTGTATTCGTCACGGTACAGCGCCCAGGCATGGGCCTGGCCCCAGCACAGGGCGGTCAGCAGAATCAGCCCCCAGTGATGGTCGAGCCAGCGTTGCAATTGCTCTGGCGTGGTGAGCCCTTTGGGGCGGTGCAGCAGGCGGGCCGCCAGCAGGCCGGCGAAGGTGACGATACCAAGCAGGCCGCTGCCGATGACCTGGGCCGGTGAGTCACTGAAGACCCAGGTCAGCAGCCAGGCCAGCAGGTAGAAGAAACCGCCCAGGCGAGTGCGGACGTGGGTATCGTCCACCTCGCGCCACAGGGCGAATGTCATGGGCTGGCGCGGTACTTCGGCGTCGGTCATGGTGGTTGGCCTGCCATCGTTGGCGGCCGGCTGCGGGCCGTCGCAAGCGACGTCAAACCCTTCTCCCGCAGGTTTTTGTGATCACAGATGTGTATGCCGAGCATAGCGCCTTTTGAAGGCGAGTGAGCCAGCGGATTGCCAGCATTTTTCGACCGTCCGTCAGCCGTTTGAACTGGCATGCGTGGCTGTATATGTTGCGATGGCCGCTCCTGATACGAGAGTCGGTAGGCGGCCTGCTCAGGAACGATGCAGGTTTCAGCGCGGTGGATACTGCGAGAGTACCTGGGTCACGGTTTCGCGTATCGCCCGCTCCCGTTCGGCCGGGCTGGGCGCCTGGCTGCGCATGATCTGCTCGCCGCTGCCGCGCCAGACCAGCTTGCCGTCCTTGGCGTCGTAGAGATCGATCTGCAGGGTGGCGACCTTGTAGTCCACGCGGCGCGTTTCGGTGAAGGCCGGGCCGCCCCAGTAACCGCCCCAGCCACCGCCGTATTGGGTGGTGATCTGATCCTGGCGCTGGTCGACGATCAGCATGGCCTGCACCTTGAGATCGCCCTGGCCGTCGCTGGCCTGGCGCAGCCCACGCTGCTCGAGTTGGTCGTTCACCGCCTGGCTGATGCGTTGCTCGGTGAGGTCGCTCTTGAGACGGGCGTCGTCGGGTTGATAGAGCAGCTTGTCACTCATCCAGCTCCAGCTGCGATAGGCGGCGAAGTCGCGGCTGGGGTCGAAGTCGCGCTCCAGGTTGATGCTGGCGCAGCCGCTCAGCAGCAGGACGAGAAGCAGGCAGGGCAGGGTACGCATGCTGAACTCCTGGCGATCAGTGGGGCGGGTAACCGTTGAGTGCCGCGCGAATGGCCGCACGCATGGCTTCGGCCTGGGCGCTCTGATCCTTGCCGGCCAGGGCTTCGCCGCTGCCGGACCAGACCACCTGGTGATCACGCGGGTCGATCAGTTCGAGGCGCACCACCGCGACTTTCTCTTCATAGGTACGCACGATGGGCGTGCTGCCCCAGGCGCCGTAATGCCGCCCCCAGGGGCCACCGCCGTAATAGGCGCCAGCGTCGTCCTGGTACTGGCGCAGGCGGGTTTCCTGCGTCAGCCGGGCGTTGACCAGCAGATCGCCGCTGCCGTTTTGTGCTGGGCGCAGGCCATATTGGTCGAGGCCGGCACTGACGCTGTCGGCCAGTTGCTCGCCATTGAGCCAGGCCGCGCCGGACGGCGGTCGGCCAGCGTCCCAGCTCCAGGTGCGATAGCGCCCGTAGTCACGCGGTGGTGCGGGGTAGGCGCTGCGGTCGAAGGTACTGGCTGCGCCGGGCGGTGCCGGCGGCATCGGCAAGGATTCGGCCTGATAGGGGTTCTGGCTCTGGCAGGCCGCCAGCAGGGGCAGAATGAGTAAGGCTATGACGCTGCGCATGGTCATCTCCGTGGTCGCGCTCGACATCACCGATATTCGCTCAGGCTACGCCGGGCTCTGTCGTTCGTCCAACGCGCCCTCTGGTGCGTTCAGGTTGGTCGACAGATCCAGTGCAGGTAGCGGCCGAGCCCCTCGAAGCTGGGGTGGCGACGGTGCGCCAGTTCCATCTCCAGCAGGTCGACCAGCTCGGCTTTGGCCTGAAATTCCGGCGGCATGTAGTCGTGGAACACACGCACGCCGCTACGGCTTTCGACCTGCCAGTCTGCGCCGAGTTGCGTGGCCAGCTCGCGCGGATCGAGCGGGCGCTGCGGAGTCAGGCTCTGGCCTTCGCCGGCGAAGCGCGCCTTGCGCAGCTTGCGGAAGTGGCCCTTGAGCAGGTTGCGATAGATCAGCGCGTCCTTGTTGTAGAAGGCCAGCGACAGCCAACCGTCCTTGGCCGTGAGCTGATGCAGCACCGGCAGGATGGCCGCCGGCTCGGCCAGCCATTCCAGCACGGCGTGGCACAGCACCAGGTCGAAGGGCTGTTGCAACTGGCCGAGCAGCTCCTGCCAGGGCGCCTGGATGAAGGTGGCGTTCTGACCGGCCTCAGCGAAGCGCTGGCGCGCGCCTTCCAGCATAGGCTCGGCCGGTTCGGCCAGGGTGACCTGATGGCCGCGCTGGGCCAGCCACAGGCTCATGTGGCCAAGACCAGCGCCCACATCCAGCACACGCAGAGGGCGATCCGGCAGCGCTTCGGCCAGGTCGGCCTGCAGCACGGCGAGGCGAATGGCGCCCTTGGCACCGCCGTAGATCTTCTCGGCGAAGCGGGTGGCGAGCTCGTCGAAGTGGCGGTCGCTCATTTGAGGAAGCGCCGTTCGTTATCGGCGAGCTTTTCGAGCACCGCCTGGTTCATGTCGAGGCCCAGTTCGCTGCACAGTTGCAGCAGGTAGAGCACCACGTCAGCCACTTCCTGGCCCGCGTGGGCGAGCTGTTCGGGCGGCAACTGGCGGGATTGCTCCTCGCTCAGCCACTGGAAGATTTCCACCAGCTCGGCCATTTCCACGCTGGCGGCCATGACCAGGTTCTTCGGGCTCTGGTAACGACGCCAGTCGTTGTGATCACGGATGGCGTGCATGCGGGCGGTAAGTTCGGCGAGGTTCATGGTGCGGCTCCTTTCGAGCCGCATAGCTTCGGGGGGAATGCGGCGCGCTGCAAGCTGTCCGGCGCGCTTATTGACGCGTAGGAGCGGTTTCAGCCGCGGTCCGTTTCGCGGCTGAAGCCGCTCCTACAGGATGTACAGATCAGCTTTCCAGCGGCTGCCAGCTCCCGGCCATATGCGGCGTGTCGTGCTCGCCGAGCAGGCGGAACTGACCACTGGGGCCGGGCTCGCTGGCTTGCAGCGCGACATGGGTGGGCAGCAGCACCGGTTTCTGGAAGCGCACGTCCACCTCGTAGCCGGCCAGCGGCAGGTGCTGCTGCAGTGCGGCCAGGCTGCGTGCCTTGTTCCACAGGCCGTGGGCGATGGCGCGAGGGAAGCCGAACAGGCGGGCGCTGAGGGCACTGAGATGGATCGGGTTGTAGTCACCGGCGACACGGGCGTAGCGACGGCCCGTGTCGCCAGGCGCGGCCCAGTCGGCCAGTGCCGTCAGTTCCAGCGGCGCCTGTTCGGCACGCAGCGGCGCCTGGCCATCGAGGCGCAGGGCGCGGCAGAGAATGCGGCTGTCGCCCTCCCAGAGCAGGCCGAGCTGATCCTCCAGACGGGTGATCAGGTTGAAGGTGGCGCCCTTGTCATGCGCCTGCAGATCCGCCACATGGACGCTGACCCAAAACGGCCCCAGCCCGCCCAGCGGGCGCAGTACACGGATGCGATTTTCCAGGTGTACCAGACCGAGCAGCGGGAAGGGGAAGCGCTTGTCGGTGAGCAACTGCATCTGCAGGGCGAAGGCGAGAATGTGCGGATAGACCGGCGGCAGATAACCGTCTGCCGGGATGCCGCAGACCTGGCGATAACGCGCCAGGTGCTCGGGGTCGATTTCCACCCGGCAGCGCAGGCCGAGCTCGGGAAGCTGGCGGCCACTCACCTTGCGCCGCAGCGCGGCACGCAGAAACAGACCGGGCAGGGCTGGCGGGGTATCGAGGTCGAGCCAGTCGATGGCCATTCGGGAACTCCTTGGTCAGTGGATGGCTGCAGCTTAACCGGCGTTCGTCGGCTGGCATTGGCTGTGCTGACCCGCCCGTGTGCCGAACAGCCAATTCGCCTGGCCTGTCGAGTCGGATCGGCAGCGAAACTTCGTACCGGACTTGGCACGGTTCCGCCTAGCCCGTGCAGCAAGCGAGATCAAGAGGGGGGCAGAGCCTGTTGAGCGCCTTTGCAGCCTGTATCGCCAGCGTAGGTAGTTCACCGGCAGCCTGCTAAGATGGCGCCGCTCACGAATAACAACAGCCGATAAACATGCGTGATCTGACCGACGATGTGGCGCTGATGCGCCCGGTAATCGATGCCCTGCGCGCCAGCGGAACCGACCCAGACCGTGTGCTGGTGCGTGTCGGCTTGCCGCCAGGTGGGTTGCCGGCTGGCCGTTTTCCGCATGCCGCCCAGACCCTGTTCTGGAAGGCTGCCAGCGAGGAATGCGGCGAGGAGCACGTCGGGCTGTTCCTGGCGCAGCACCTGCCGCCCTTCCATGGCCTGCTCCTGGAATACCTGTTCCTCTCCAGCGAAACCTTCGGCACTGGTTTGCGCCATGCCCTGCGCTACGTGCGCCTGCTCTCCGATACCCTCAGTGCTCGCCTCGACGTGGACGGCGAGCTGGCCGTGCTGACGCTGAGCGTGGAGCCCGAGACGCCACGCCACTTCCCCGAGATGCTGGCCGGTGCTGTGATCCGCCTGTTCGCCGCATTGACCGAGAACGACTTCCGCCCGCACGAAGTACGCTTCATGCATGCCGAGGGGGCGCCGGTCGAGCGTTACCAGGCGGTCTATGGCTGCCCGGTGCGACTGGGCGCCGAGTCGTGCGCGCTGGTCTTCGACGCTGCCGTGCTGGATAAGGCGTCGCGCCATGCCGCCCCGGAACTGCTGCGTATGCACGAGTCACTGGCGCGGCGGCAACTGGCGGAGGTGGAGCGCCTGGATCTGGTGCGCCAGGTGCGTGAGCTGATCGCCGAGCTGCTGGTCGATGGCGGCGCCACTCTGGAACAGGTGGCATCGCGTTTGAACATGCCAGCCCGGCGCCTGCGCGAGCGCCTGGCCATGGCCGGCGTACGCTTCAATGACCTGATCACCGACTACCGCTGCCGCCTGGCCAAGGAATTGCTGCTCAAGACCGACGAGCGCATCGAGGTCATCGTCGAGCGCACCGGCTTCTCCGAGCCGAGCACCTTCTACCGCGCGTTCAAGCGCTGGGTCGGCGAGACGCCCGTGGAGTTTCGCAAACGCGGCAAGGGCGAGTTATAGGAGGGGCTTTAGCCGCGACCGTCGCCGCTGAAGCGCCTTCCACAGGAGGCAATCCTGGGCGCTGTGTGCCACCTGCTCCCCGGATTGCATCCGGGCTACAGGCAGTCGTAGGGTGGGCTTTAGCCCACCAGCACCAGCACCAGCACCACCGCAACAGCCTCAAGCCCCCAACAAACTCTGCCCACACACGCGCAACACCTGTGCGGTCACCGCGCCCGAACCCGGCTGGGCGAACCAGGCCACGGCCTCGGCGACGTCCTGCGGCAGGCCGCCCTGGCTCATCGAGTTCATCCGCCGCCCGGCTTCGCGGATGCCCAGCGGGATGGCAGCGGTCATCTGGGTTTCGATAAAGCCGGGCGCCACCGCGTTGATGCTGATGCCTTTCTTCGCCAGGGCCGGCGCCCAGGCCTGGGCCAGGCCGATCACGCCGGCCTTGCTCACCGCGTAGTTGGTCTGGCCGAGGTTGCCGGCGATGCCGCTGATCGAAGCGATCAGCACCACGCGGCCATTGTCGTGCAGCTTGTCGGCGTCCAGCAGCGCCTGGGTCAGCACCTGCGGCGCCTTGAGGTTGACGTCGATCACCGAGCTCCAGAACGCGTCGCTCATCTTCGCCAGGGTCTTGTCGCGGGTGATGCCGGCGTTGTGCACGACGATGTGCAGGCCTTCGGGCAGCGCTTCGACCAGGCGCTGCGGCGCGTCCTCGGCGCAGATATCCAGGGCCACGGCGCGTCCGCCCAGGCGCGCGGCCAGCGCCTGCAGCGCGTCGGCGGCGGGCGGTACGTCGAGCAGCACCACTTCGGCGCCGTCACGCGCCAGCACTTCGGCGATGGCCGCGCCGATGCCGCGCGAGGCACCGGTGACCAGCGCCTTCTTGCCGGCCAGCGGACGCGTCCAGTCCTTCACCTGTTCGCCGCAGGCGCCGAGGCGCAGCACCTGGCCGGACACGTAGGCACTCTTCGGCGACAGGAAGAAGCGCAGCGCGCCTTCCAGTTGCTGTTCGCCGCCCTTGCCGACATAGAGCAGCTGCACGCTGCCGCCACGGCGGATCTCCTTGCCCAGCGAGCGGGTGAACCCCTCCAGCGAGCGTTGCACGCTGGCGGCAATGGGGTCTTTGATCGACTCGGGCGCACGACCCAGCACGACCACACGCGGGCACTTCGCCAGGCCCTTGAAGGTGGGCTGGAAGAAGTCGCGCAGCTCGATCAGTTGCTCGAAGCGGGTCAGGTGACTGGCGTCGAATACCAGTGCCTTGAGCTTGGGGCCGTGCTCGGCCGTCCAGCGCGGCAGATCGAGCTGTCCCTCGCGGGCGGCGAATAGCTGATCGGTCAGTTTGCTGGCGAAAGCGGGCAGGGCCTTGAGCAGATCACCCTCGCCCCCGAGCAGCAGGGCGCCGTCCACCGGGCGCATGCGGCCGGCCATCCAGCGCTCCAGGCGCACCGGCGCCGGCAGACCGAGGGCGCCGACCAGGCGGCGGCCGGTCGGCGAGTTGGCGAAGGCGAGATAACGGTCGGACATGAAAAGCTCCTGCGGGCGGATCGAAAGTCGTGTCACTGTACGCAGTCATGGTCAAAGCGCAATTGACCGCTCTGCGCGGCTGGCCGGCAAGGCGGCCAATGCAGCCTGGCCCGCTCGCGCTAGCCTTGGCAGGCCGTTTCAAAACGGCCCGTTCGCCTCATTCTCATCCGCAAGGAGTCAGCATGGCCCAGTTACGCCGGGTCGCCATCGTCGGCGGCAACCGCATTCCCTTCGCCCGCTCCAACACCGTCTACGCCACAGCGAGCAACCAGGAGATGCTGACCAGCGCCCTCGAAGGCCTGGTGGAGCGCTACAACCTGCACGGCGAGCGCCTCGGCGAGGTGGTGGCCGGTGCCGTGCTCAAGCACTCGCGGGATTTCAACCTGACCCGCGAATGCGTGCTCGGCTCGCGCCTGGCGCCGGAAACCCCGGCCTACGACCTGCAGCAGGCCTGCGGCACCGGCCTGGAGGCGGCGATCCTGGTGGCCAACAAGATCGCCCTCGGGCAGATCGACTGCGGCATTGCGGGTGGTGTCGACACCACCTCGGACGCGCCCATCGGCGTCAATGAAGGGTTGCGGCAGATTCTGCTGGAGGCCAATCGCGGCAAGAGCACCGGCGACAAGCTCAAGAGCCTGCTGAAGATTCGCCCGCGCCACCTGGCCCCTGCCATCCCGCGCAATGGCGAGCCACGCACCGGGTTGTCGATGGGCGAGCACTGCGAGCTGATGGCGCAGCGCTGGGCCATCCCGCGTGACGAGCAGGATCAACTGGCCCTGGCCAGCCACCAGAAGCTGGCAGCGGCCTATGCCGAAGGTTGGCAGGACGACCTGCTCACGCCATTCCGTGGCCTGACCCGCGACCAGAACCTGCGCCCGGATATCAGCGCCGAGAAGCTCGCCAGCCTCAAAGCCTGCTTCGAGCGCGGGCCTCGCGGCACCATGACTGCGGCCAACTCCACGCCGCTGACCGATGGCGCCTCGGTGGTGCTGCTGGCCAGCGAGGAGTGGGCCAAGGCGCGTGGCCTGCCGGTGCTGGCTTATTTCCGCGATGGCGAGGCGGCGGCGGTGGACTTCGTCCAGGGCAAGGAAGGCTTGCTGATGGCGCCGGTCTACGCCGTGCCGCGCCTGCTGGCGCGCAATGGTCTGAGCCTGCAGGACTTCGACTACTACGAGATTCACGAAGCCTTCGCCGCCCAGGTGCTGTGCACCCTAAAGGCCTGGGAAGACGCCGAGTACTGCAAGGAACGCCTGGGCCTCGACGCGCCGCTGGGTGCCATTGACCGCAGCAAGATGAACGTCAAGGGCAGCTCTCTGGCCGCCGGCCACCCCTTCGCCGCCACCGGCGGGCGCATCGTCGCCAACCTGGCCAAGCTGCTGTCGGTGGCCGGCGAGGGACGTGGGCTGATCTCCATCTGCGCCGCAGGTGGCCAGGGTGTGACCGCGATCCTCGAACGGTAATCCAATAGCGGTGATCGCAAGTCATCGCGGTTACTCGATGTAGCAACTCCGTGATTCGGGCGGCCCGCGTAGCGCGTGGCCGCCCTTTTTTTCGTGCCTGCAAGCCCTGGCTCGCTAGCGCCTAGCTGGGGCCGCCAGCCGGCGTACCTCCTGCCTCCTCGCTGCGGTGGCCTGTCGCGCGGCAAACGACCACAGCGCCAGTTGCGCGATTAGCGACTAGTCTTTCAATGCGTATTGATCCAGATCAATGCAGCATTTCGCGCTTTGTACCTCCGGCCATCGTGCCTTTTCACTCGAGAAGAACAACTACCGCTCGTGCGACTCCAATACCTGGAGTCTGTGGCTCGGCTTTGCGTGCCGGGGCTGAGATAACCCTGAATGAGGACGTGTCATGTTTGGCCTAGAGGCGCTCGAACTCGCCCGCATCCAATTTGCCTTCACCATTTCCTTTCACATCGTCTTTCCGGCCATCACCATCGGTCTGGCCAGTTACCTGGCGGTGCTCGAAGGCCTGTGGCTGAAGACCAGCAACACGGTGTACCGCGACCTCTACCATTTCTGGTCGAAGATCTTCGCGGTCAACTTCGGCATGGGCGTGGTCTCCGGCCTGGTGATGGCTTACCAGTTCGGTACCAACTGGAGCGCCTTCTCCGACTTTGCCGGGGCGGTTACCGGGCCGCTGCTGACCTACGAGGTGCTCACCGCGTTCTTCCTCGAGGCAGGCTTCCTCGGCGTCATGCTGTTCGGCTGGAACCGCGTCGGGCCGGGGCTGCACTTCTTCTCCACGGTGATGGTGGCCATCGGCACGCTGATCTCCACCTTCTGGATCCTCGCCTCCAACAGCTGGATGCACACGCCGCAAGGATTCGAAATCGTCGACGGGCGGGTGATCCCGGTGGACTGGTTCGCCGTGGTGTTCAACCCGTCGTTCCCCTATCGCTTGGCGCACATGGCCACGGCGGCGTTCCTCGCCACGGCCTTCTTCGTCGGCGCCTCGGCGGCCTGGCACCTGCTGCGTGGACGCGACAACCCGGCGATTCGCAAGATGCTCTCGATGGCGCTGTGGATGGCGCTGATCGTCGCCCCAATACAGGCCTTCATCGGCGACATGCACGGGCTCAACACGCTCAAGTATCAGCCGGCGAAGATCGCCGCGATGGAGGGCCATTGGGAGAACGTCGGTGACGAGCCGACCCCGCTGATCCTCTTCGGCTGGCCGGACATGCAGCGCGAGGAAACCCGCTTCAAGGTGGAGATTCCCGGTCTTGCCAGCCTGATCCTGACCCACAGCCTGGACAAGCAGGTGCCGGCGCTCAAGGAGTTCGCCCCCGAGGATCGGCCCAATTCCACCATCATCTTCTGGACCTTCCGCATCATGGTCGCGATGGGGCTGCTGATGATCCTCACCGGCCTGTGGGGCACCTGGCTGCGCCGTGGCGATCGGCTCTATCGCTCGCGTCCGTTCCTGCACCTGGCGTTGTGGATGGGGCCGAGCGGCATCATCGCCATTCTCGCCGGCTGGTACACCACCGAAATCGGCCGCCAGCCGTGGATCGTGCATGGCCTGATGCGCACCGCCGATGCGGCCTCGGGGCACAGCGCAACGCAGCTTGGCTTCACCCTGGTGCTGTTCGTGGTGGTGTACTTTCTGCTGTTCGGCGCCGGTATCGGCTACATGCTGCGCCTGGTGCGCAAGGGGCCGAAGCTCGACGAAGGTTCGGAAGTGTCTTCCGGTGGTCCTGGCCAGCCGCGTACGCCGGCGCGACCGCTGTCGGCGGCCGAAGAGGGCATGGACGAAGGTGAAACCGACAGCTTGCCGGAGAGGAACTGAACATGGGTATCGACCTTCCGCTGATCTGGGCGGTGATCATCGCCTTCGGTGTGATGATGTACGTGGTGATGGATGGCTTCGATCTGGGCATCGGCATCCTCTTTCCCTTCGTCCGTGACGAGGGCGAGCGCGACGTGATGATGAACACCGTCGCCCCCGTCTGGGACGGCAACGAGACCTGGCTGGTGCTGGGCGGCGCGGCGCTGTTCGGCGCCTTCCCACTGGCCTACTCGGTGGTGCTGGATGCGCTCTACCTGCCGTTGATCCTGATGCTGCTGGGGCTGATCTTCCGCGGCGTGGCCTTCGAGTTCCGCTTCAAGGCCAAGGCCGCCAAGCGCCACCTGTGGGATAAGGCTTTCATCGGCGGCTCGCTGACCGCGACCTTCTTCCAGGGCGTTGCACTGGGGGCGTACATCGATGGCTTCGAAGTGGTCAACCGGCGCTTCGCCGGCGGTGCCTTCGACTGGCTGACGCCGTTCTCGGTGTTCTGCGGCCTGGCGCTGATCGCCGCCTACGCGCTGCTCGGCTGCACCTGGCTGATCATGAAGACCGAAGGCCGCCTGCAGCAGCAGATGCATGACCTGGGCCGCCCGCTGGTGCTGGTGCTGCTGGGGGTGACCGGCATCGTCAGCCTGTGGACGCCCTTCGCCCACCCGGACATCGCCGAGCGCTGGTTCAGCCTGCCCAACCTGTTCTGGTTCATGCCGGTGCCGGTACTGGTGCTGCTGTGCACCTGGGCACTGTTGCGTGCGGTGGCGAATAATGCCCACTACGCGCCGTTCATCCTCACCCTGGTGCTGATCTTCCTCGGCTACAGCGGCCTGGGCATCAGCCTGTGGCCGAACGTGATCCCGCCGTCCATCAGCATCTGGGACGCCGCCGCGCCACCGCAGAGCCAGGGCTTCATGCTGGTGGGCGCGCTGTTCATCATCCCCTTCATCCTCATGTACACCGCCTGGAGCTACTACGTATTTCGCGGCAAGGTGACCGTGGATGATGGCTACCACTGAGGACGCGGCCATGACCGAAACCGAAGAGAAGAAGCCGCTGTGGCAGCGCCTGGGCTGGCTGGTGCTGATCTGGGCCTGTAGCGTCGCCACGCTGGGCGTGGTGTCCTGGCTGCTGCGCCTGTTCATGAGCGCGGCGGGGTTGGGGACGCCGGGCTGAGCCCGGCGATCCAGCCGACCTCCATTCGCTACAGGGTCGAATGGATTCATTTGAAAATCATTTGCGTTTGTACTATTTTCTCGTGCTTTCCGGCACCGAGAGCCGCTCGTGTCCACGCCTGTCGATCCACAGCCTCCCGAAGAGCAGTTCCGGCGTCATTCATCGGAGCTGCTGCGTTTCTTCACCCGACAGACACGTTGCAGCGAACTCGCTGCCGATCTGCGTCAGGAAACCTGGCTGCGCCTGCAAGGCCGTCCGGCGGGGGAGATCGGTAATGTACGCGCCTTTCTCTACCGCATCGCGCGTAATCTGCTCATCGATCACCACCGCCAGCAGCAGGCGCGTCCGCAATTGGCGCCGCTCGATGAGGCGCTGGAAAGCGAACTGCCTGAACCCGAACGGGCCACTGAAGACAGCCGGCGCCTGGCCCGTTTGCAGACGTTGATGCACGAGTTGCCTGAGCATCTGCGTCAGGCGCTGCTGTGGAATCGCCTGGATGGCCTCACTCAGCGTGAAATCGGCGAGCGCCTCGGTGTCTCGGAAAGCATGGCCGGACGCTATATCCTCAAGGCCCTCGAATATTGTCAGGAACGCATGGATGACCCGTCATGAATGAGCCCGATTTGCGCAGCCAGGCTCGGGAGTGGCTGGTGCTGCTGAATTCCGGACGGGCTGGTGCGGCCGAGCGGGCCGCAGCCGAGCATTGGTGTCAGAGCAGTGCCGAGCACGCCAGGGCGATGGCCGAGGTGGAGCACTTGTGGGCGCTGCTTGGCCAGGTCGAACGACCCGCTGCCGTTGTGCAGCCCCTGCCGCGTCGCAAGCGGCGCTGGCCATTACCCCTGGCGACTGCTGCCTGCCTGCTGCTTGCCCTGTGGATGGCGCCGCCGGGCTGGCATGCCGATGTGCGCACCGAGGCGGGAGAGCGGCGTGAAGTGACGCTCGAAGATGGCTCGCGGCTGCATCTCAACGGTGCCACGGCCCTGGACTGGGATGCCAATGCAAATGGGCAGCGGCGAGTGCGTCTGTACCGGGGGCAGGTGGATTTTCAGGTGGCTGCCGATGCCGAGCATCCTTTCCTGATCGATGCGGGAGATGCGCATATCCGTGTCACCGGCACTCGCTTCGACCTCAACCTGCTGGGCGAACAGGTGCTGCTGGCGGTGACCGAGGGGCATGTGCAGGTCAGCGATGCTGATGGCCACGCGCGTGCCGTGAGCGCCGGCGAGCAGATCGCCTGGCTCGACGGCCAACTGCAAGCCCCGCAGTCTTTGGATGCGGCACGCGCCCTGGCCTGGCAGCGCGGGCGCCTGGTGTTTCGCGACCGGCCACTGGCCGAGGTGTTCGAGGAGCTGCAGCGGCAACAGGCGCAACAAGTGCTGTTTCTCGATGGTCAGGCGCGCGAGTTGAAGGTGACAGGCGTGTTCGCCCTGAATGATCCGGCGGCGCTGCTGCATGCCATCGAAACGGCGTTGCCGGTCAGGCTGACACGCTTGCCTGGTGTGCTGCTGGTGTCATCGCGCAGCTGACACCGTGCTTGTGCCGCCGTTTCCCGGATGGCGTCCGGGCTACGAATGACGGCGATGTTGGGTGGGTTTCAAAAAATATTCAGGCGCAGGTTCAGGAATGCGCAACGCCTTCGTCTTCTGTTTCTGCAAATGCGACTTCTTCGCATGAATAGCCAGCAGAGCACAGGACATCCGCATGCGTTCGATTCCCTTCATCCCGACGTTGATCGCACTCTCACTCGGCCTCGTTGCCGCGCAGGTGCAGGCCGTCGAACTCGACATCCCGGCTCAGCCACTGGATGCGGCGTTAACCGATTTTGCCGAGCAGGCGGGCATCCGTCTGCTGTACGACGCCAGCCTGACTCGGGGCATGAGTGGAGGCACTGCGCTCAAGGGCGACTATTCCGTCAGCGACGGGTTGCAGCGGCTGCTGCAGGGCAGCGGGCTGACGTTCAGCATTGGCAGCGATGGCACCGTCACGCTGATCCCCGCACCCGCCAGCGGCGATGTGCTGGAGTTGGGCACCACCACTGTCAGCGGTCGGCTTGATGATCGTGCGGATCTGCCGAGCCACTATGCCGGTGATCAGGTAGCACGCGGTGCCAATATCGGTTTGTTGGGCAACCAGGACATGCAGGACGTGCCCTTCGCCTTCTCCAGCTACACCTCCGAACTGATCGAAACGCGCCAGGCGCAGACGTTGGCTGACGTGCTGGCCAGCGATCCGGGCGTGCGCCAGTCCTACGGCTTCGGCAACTTCTCACAGGTCTTCGTCGTGCGCGGCTTCCAGTTGTACAGCGACGACATCGCCTTCAACGGCCTGTACGGGATACTGCCACGGCAGATCATTGCCACCGAGTCTGTCGAGCGGGTCGAGGTGTTCAAGGGTGCCAATGCCTTCCTGAATGGCGTCGCGCCTGGCGGCAGTGGTGTCGGTGGGGCGATCAACGTGGTGTCCAAGCGTGCCGAGGACACCCCGACACGCCGCTTCACCCTCGACTATGCCAGCGACAGTCGGGTGGGTGGTCATCTCGATCTGGGGCAGCGTTTTGGCGAAGACAACCGTTTCGGTGTGCGCCTGAACCTGGCGCAACGTGAAGGGGAAACGGGCGTCGACGATGAGCATTCACGCTTCGGTCTGGCTTCCCTGGCCCTGGACTATCGCGGTGAGCGCCTACGCCTGGCCGCGGACATCGGCTACCAGAAGCAGCGTGTGAACCAGGGACGCTCGGTGGTCTACCTGACCACCACGGGGAGCACGTCCACCCTCAATGGCAAGGTGCCGGACGCGCCGGACTCCAAGCACAACTACGCCCAACCCTGGAGCTGGTCGCAACTTGAAGACACCTACGGCATGTTCAGCGCTGAGTACGACCTGTCGCCGTCGTGGACGGCCTACGTCAGCGGCGGTGGCAAGTACACGCGGGAGAACGGCGTATATGCCTCCAACTACGTGTACGGCGCCGATGGCGCGGCGCGCATCGGCCGGCTGTATTCGCCGCTCGATCAGGAAACCTTGAGCCTGGCCACGGGCCTGCGCGGCGAGCTGCAGAGCGGCTCGGTAAGCCACAGGGTCAACCTGGCGGCCAACGGCATCTGGCAGGAAAAACGCAACGCCTTCGAGTCGACCAGTGCGGCCAATCGCGAGGAGGGCAATCTGTACGACGGCTCGCCGGTTTCCGTACCCAAGGCCAGCAAGCCCTCCGGCGACCTGCATGACCCGGACACCACCGGCAAGGTGCAGAACAAGAGCCTGGCGGTCTCTGACACCCTGGGCTTCTTTGATGATCGTGTGCTGCTGACGCTCGGCCTACGCCGCCAGTCCATCGGCGCCGATGCCTGGAGTGCGGCGAGCAGAGCGCGTACGTCCAATTACCAGGAAAGCATCACCACGCCGGCCTACGGCCTGGTGTTCAGGGCCACCGATTACCTGTCGCTCTATGCCAATCGCATTGAGGCGCTGCAGCAGGGGCCGACCGCGCCCAATAGCGCTAAAAACAGCGGTACGATGTTCGCGCCTTATCGCTCCAAGCAGACCGAAGCGGGGGTGAAACTCGACTGGGGGCGTTTCGGCGGTAACCTGAGCCTGTTCCGCATCGAGCAGCCACAGGGCGTGACCGATGGTAATGGCTACTACGCAGTGGATGCCGAGCAACGCAACCGTGGTGTCGAGCTGAGCCTGTTCGGCGAGCCGTTGAGTGGCTTGCGTCTGCTCGGTGGGGCGACCTGGACGGAAGCCGAGCTGCGCGGTACCGCAGGCGGCAGCAACGATGGCAACCAGGCTGTCGGCGTGCCCGAGTTCCAGTTCAACGTCGGGGCCGACTGGGACGTGCCGAGTGTACCGGGGCTGAGCCTCAACGGCCTGCTGCTGCGTACTGGCGGGCAGTTCGTCGATAGCGCCAACGACTACAGCATCCCGGCCTGGACGCGGGTCGACCTGGGTGCGCGCTACAAGACCCGCCTGGACGAGAATGTCGTGACCTTCAATGCGCTGTTGGAGAACGTCGCCGACAAGAACTACTGGGCCTCGGCCAATGGCGGCTACCTGACGCAGGGCTCGCCGCGTACCTTCAAACTGTCGGCTACGGTCGACTTCTGAGTTCTGGTTGGCTGCTCTCGGTATATCCGCGCACGCCCCTCACAACTCGGCAGCCCGACGGCGCAGCAGTTCGATGAAGGTGCTCTGCGCCTGGGTCGGTTTTTCACCTTGGCGCCAGAGCAGGCCGAAGGGCGCCATGCGCTCTTCGAGCTCAAGCGGCAGGGCGCGGATCAGGCCCATCTTCAGGTAATCGCTCAGAGCGGTTTCCGAGAGCACCATCAGCGCATTGGTCAGTTGTACCAGTTGCTGCATGGCATATACCGAGCCGCATTCGATGATGTCGGCCGGTTGCGGCAGGGCCAGGCGTTCCAGCTCGCCATCGAAGGCGATGCGCGCCGGGCTGGAGTCTGGCTGCAATATCCATGGCCAGGCGCCGACCAGTTCCTCCAGGGTCAGACGTCGGCGTCTAAGCAGCGGGTGGCCCTTGCGCACCACCAGCAGCAGGCGTTCATTGCCCAGGGCTTCGAAGGCGTAGTGCTGGCTGTCCATGGCCGCATTGCGCCGCGCCACGGCGAGGTCGATCTTGCCCTGTTCCAGCGAGCGGATGATCTGGTCGCTGGTGTCGCCGGTGATGCGAATGCGCAGTTGCGGTTGCAGCGCCTTGATCTCGGCGATGGTGTTCATCACCAGGCGCGGCGCCGCGCCCATGATGGTGCCGATGGTCAGGTAGCCATAGCCGCCCTGCTGGCGTGCGCTGAGATCCTCGGCGCAGCGGTTCAAACCATTGAGCGCCGTCTCGGCGAACTGCAGCAACTGCCGGCCCAGCGCAGTCGGGCGCATGCCACGTGGCAGGCGCTCGAACAGCTCGCAACCGAACATCTCCTCGATCTCATGCAGCATGCGGGTGGCCGCCGGCTGCGACATGTTCAGGATCTGCGAGGCGCGGTGCAGGTTCTGGCTGGAACCCAGCGCGACCAGCATGTGCAGGTGCTTGTAGCGCAAGCGGTTGAACAGGTTGCGCGGGCTGTGGGGCGAGTGCATGGGAGGCTCCATCGATACCTTTTGATTATCGATGTTAAGCGAGATTCGATTGGTCGTGCATCGGTAGCCGCCGTTAGAGTCGACGCAACAAAAACAACAGCTCGAGGTTTCCATGCTCGCCATCCATCCGCCGTCTACCGGCAGCCATCCTCCATCCACTCGTCGCTCAGGCGCTAAATTCAGCTGAAGCCCGAGTTCTGATCCTGGCGCCAGTCGCCAGCACACGCAGTGCACAATAATTCCAAGAGGAATGCTGCCGTGAACAACGTACCTGCTGCTCTGATCGCCAAGGTTTCCTGGCGTCTGCTTCCGTTTCTGCTGTTGATGTACATCCTCGCGTTTCTCGACCGCGCCAACGTCGGTTTCGCCAAGCTGGCGTTCCAGGCCGACACCGGCATCAGCGATGCTGCCTTCGCCTTCGGGGCCGGCATCTTCTTCGTCGGTTACGCCCTGCTCGAAGTGCCGAGCAACCTGATCATGCACAAGGTCGGTGCGCGCATCTGGATGTGCCGGATCATGGTCACCTGGGGCCTGCTCTCGGCGGCGATGATGTTCGCCCACAACGAGACGACCTTCTACACCTTGCGTTTCCTGCTCGGCGTGGCCGAAGCCGGCTTCTTCCCTGGCGTCATCTACTATCTCACCCAGTGGTTCCCCTCGGCGTCGCGCGGCAAGGCCATGGGCTTCTTCTACTTCGGCGCCCCGCTGGCCTTCATCTTCGGCGCGCCGCTGTCCGGCCTGTTGCTGGAGTTCGACGGCTTCGCCGGGCTGCACGGCTGGCAATGGATGTTCCTGGTCGAGGGCCTGATGGCGGCAGTGGTTGGCGTCTGGGCCTACTGGTACCTGGACAACAGACCGGCCGATGCCCAGTGGCTGAGCGCCGAGGAGCGCCAGACGCTGCAGGCTGTGATTAGTGCCGAGGATCGTGACAAGCAGTCCCACGGGCAGAACCTGCTCGCCGTTCTGGTGCAGCCGACGGTGCTCTATCTGTGCGCCATCTACCTGCTGATTCAGGCCAGTGTGTATGGCGTGGTGTTCTACCTGCCCAGCCAGGTGGCCGGGTTGATGGGCAGCAAGGTCGGTTTCATGGTCGGCCTGGTCAGCGCCATTCCCTGGGTCTGCGCGTTGTTCGCAGCCTGGCTTATTCCCGCCTGGTCCGATCGCACCGGCCTGCGTCAACGCACCGCCTGCCTGACCCTGCTGATGTCGGCGGCCGGCATCGCTCTGTCGGTGAGCGTATCCAGCCCTCTGGTGGGCGTGCTGGCGCTGTGCTTCGCCGCCGCCGGTTTCATCGCTGTGCAGCCGATCTTCTGGACGCTGCCATCGAGCTACCTGGCCGGTGGTGCTGCCGCAGGCGGTATCGCCCTGATCAATTCCTGCGGCGCGCTTGGCGGCTTTATCGCGCCGATCCTCAAGAACTGGGCCGAAACCGCAGCGGCCTCGCCGGCAGCCGGCCTTTACCTGCTGTCCGCCACAACGGTATTGGCGGCGCTGATGGTTCTGGTTTTTCGCCTTCCCGGCGCGCAGCCGCTGCACAAGCCCGCCACCTCTCACTGAATCGAATCAAGGAGCAATGTCATGAGTGTCCCGACGATCAAACAAGTGCGTGCCTTCACCCTGCGTGGTGGTGGCGCCGATTACCACGACCAGGGCGATGGCCACTGGATCGACGACCATATCTGCACGCCCATGAGCAAGTATCCCGAGTACCGCCAGAGCCGCCGCAGCTTCGGCATCAACGTGCTCGGCACGCTGGTGGTGGAGATCGAAGACAGCGCCGGCAACGTCGGCTTTGCCGTGACCACCGGCGGTGAGCCGGCCGCCTATATCGTCGAGAAGCACCTGGCGCGCTTCATTGAAGGCGCCAAGGTCACCGACATCGAGAAGATCTGGGATCAGATGTTCAACTCGACCATGTACTACGGGCGCAAGGGGCTGGTGATCAACACCATCTCCGGTGTCGACCTGGCGCTCTGGGATCTGCTTGGCAAGGTGCGCCAGGAGCCTGTGCACCAGTTGCTCGGTGGTGCGGTGCGCGACGAACTGCAGTTCTACGCCACCGGCGCGCGCCCCGATCTGGCCAAGGAAATGGGCTTCATCGGCGGCAAGCTGCCGCTGCATCACGGCCCGGCCGAGGGCGAGGAAGGCCTGCGCAAGAACCTCGAAGAGCTGGCGACCATGCGTGAGCGGGTCGGCAAGGACTTTTGGCTGATGCTCGACTGCTGGATGAGCCTGGACCTCAACTACGCCACGCGCCTGGCCCACGGTGCAGCCGAGTTCGGCCTGAAGTGGATCGAGGAGGCGCTGCCGCCGGATGACTACTGGGGCTACCGCGACCTGCGCAAGAACGTACCGGCGGGCATGCTGGTGACCACCGGCGAGCACGAAGCCACACGCTGGGGCTTCCGCATGCTGCTGGAAATGGGCTGCTGCGACATCATCCAGCCCGATGTCGGCTGGTGTGGTGGCATCACAGAACTGCAGAAAATCTCGGCGCTGGCCGATGCGCACAACGTCATGGTCGTGCCCCACGGCTCTTCGGTGTACAGCTACCACTTCGTCGCCACGCGCACCAACAGCCCGTTCGCCGAGTTCCTGATGATGGCACCGAAGGCTGACGAGGTGGTGCCGATGTTCCACCCGCAATTGCTCGGCGAGCCTGTGCCTGAGGGCGGTCGTATGCGCCTCTCGCGTCTGGATAAACCTGGTTTCGGGGTTGACCTGAACCCTGCGTGCGCCCTGCATCGACCTTACACCCACTGAGGAGCGTAGCGCTCTGTTGAAGAAGGATTGGTATGCACAGTTACCAGGGGTTGGTTCTCGACTCGCACGTCCATCTGTTCGACCCGGTGCGCCCGCAGGGCGTGCCGTGGCCGCCTACGGACGCGCCGATCCACCGCACCACGCTGGCGTCGCATCTGTTTGCGGCGGCAGCCGATCAGGGTATCGGTTGGGCGATTGCGGTCGAGGCCAGCCCCTGGGCGGACGATAACCACTGGCTGTGCGAGGCGGTGCGGGCGCATCCGCAGATGCTCGGTTTCGTCGGTAACCTGCCGCTCGGCGAAACCGGCTGTGCGGCGTTGCTCGACGAGTACCTGGCTGAACCGCTGTTTCTCGGCACCCGCTACGGCAACCTGTGGGAGCGCGATCTGCAGCAGCAGCTGGATAACCCACGGTTTATCGCCGATCTGCAGCGTTTGGCTGCCAGTGGCCGCACGCTGGACAGTGCCAACCCGGACTATGCCCTGATCGAAGCGCTGCTGGCGTTGACTGACCGGGTGCCGGAGCTGGCGCTGATCATCGATCACCTGCCCAGTGCCGAATACGCGCCGGCTGAGGCTGAGCGTTTCTGGCGCGCACTGGGCGAGCTGGCCACGCGCCCGCAGGTGTCGATGAAGTTGTCGGCAATCGCTCAGCCATCGGCCAATGGTGCGTCCTTCGCCATTGACGACTATCGCGAGCGGCTCGACCGCTTGTGGCAACTGTTCGGTGGCGAGCGAATCCTGTTCGGCAGCGATTGGCCGAACAGTGTGCGCCTCGGCAGCTACCCACAGATTCTCCAGCTTGCCAGCGACTACTTGGCGCAGCTGCCTTATGCGGTGCAGGAGCAGGTGCTGTTCGGCAATGCCTTGCGTATCTACCCGGTTGCTGCCGAGCGCAAACCGACCCTTTAACTGATAGGAGTGCCTGAATGGCAACCCGCGTCTTTCGCATGAAGTTGTTCCCCGGCTGCGCCGAGCTATACCGGCAACGCCACGATGAACTCTGGCCTGAACTGCGCACGGCATTACTCGATGCGGGTGTGGAGGACTACCACATCTACTTGGACGAAACCGATCACGCGCTGTTCGCCGTTATGCATCACTCCGAGCCGCATCGTCTGGAGGAGCTGCCGCAACTGCCGGTGATGCAGCGTTGGTGGGCCTACATGGCCGACATCATGCACAGCAACCCTGACCACTCACCGGTATGCACCGATCTGCAGACCGTTTTCTCTTTGCGCGCAGGCACCTGATTCACCCCGCAACGCACCCATGACAATGACAATAAGGGACTTCACGTGGAAATCATCGCTCTGGGAGTGCTCCTGCACTTCATCGGCAGTGCTGCCTCTGGCAGCTTTTACATCCCCTATAAAGGGGTACGCGGATGGGCCTGGGAAAGCTACTGGATAGTCGGCGGCCTGGTCTCCTGGCTGGTGGCGCCGCTGCTGGCCTGCCTGCTGACCATTCCCGGCTTCCTGGCAATCCTTACCGGAGCCGATCCGGTTACCCTGCTGTGGACTTATGTGTTCGGCGTGCTGTGGGGCATTGGCGGCCTGACCTTCGGCCTGACCATGCGCTATCTGGGCCTGTCGCTAGGCATGTCGATCATCATGGCGCTGACCTCGGCGCTGGGGGCGCTGGCACCGCCGATCTATCGCGATCTGTTCACCGACGCCCAGCACGGCACGCTGACGGCCATGCTGCAGAGCGCCGGTGGCTATTGGGTGCTGGCTGGGGTGGCGATCTCGCTATTCGGCATCGCTTTCTGCGGGCGCGCCGGGCTGCGCAAGGAGGGCGAAATCACCACGCAGGACAAGCAACAGAGCGTGGCGGAGTTCTCCATTGCCAAGGGGGCGATTGCCGCACTGGTTTCCGGCGTCCTCAGCGCCTGCTTCAGCTACGGCATTTCCGCAGGCAGGCCGCTCGCCGAGGCGGCGGTCGCGGCGGGCAGCAACCCGCTGTTCCAGAACAATCTGACCTTCATGGTCATCATGTGGGGCGGTCTGACCACCAATGCGCTGTGGTGCCTGTGGCTGAACTGGCGTAACGGCACCTGGGGCGACTACCGCAACCGCAGCACACCGTTGCTGCGCAATTACCTGCTCTGCGCGACGGCCGGCAGCTTGTGGTTCCTGCAGTTCTTCTTCTACGGCATGGGCGAGAGCCGGCTGGGCAACGATGCCAGCTCCTGGGTTCTGCACATGTCCTTCATCATCGTCGTATCCAATGCCTGGGGGCTTTACCTGGGTGAATGGAAGGGCACCAGCGCTCGTACCCAGCGCCTGTTGTTGGGCGGCATCGCGGTAATCCTCGGCGCGATAACCCTGGTTGGCTACGGCAATTATCTTGGTACTTGAATAGGAGGGCAGTCTCATGCTGCTGGAAAACAAGACAGTTATCGTCACTGGCGCATCGCGCGGTATTGGTCGCGCCATCGCCCGTGAGTGCGCCCGACAGGGCGGCCGGGTCGTCATCGGCCATAGCGGCAGTAGCACCGGCAGCGACGCTGCCGCCAGCCTGCTGGATGAAATCCGCAGTGACGGCGGCCAGGCCATCGAGGTGGGCAGCGATGCAGCGGATCCGGATACCGGCGAGCGCTTGGTTATCGCCGCCGTAAACGCGTTCGGCAGTGTCGACGTATTCATTAACAACGCTGGCATCTGCCCTTTTCACAGCTTCCTCGATATGCCCCGCGAGCTGTATCAGAAAACCGTCGATACCAACCTCAACGGTGCCTACTTCGCCGTGCAGGCGGCTGCCAACCAGATGAAGAAGCAAGGCCGCGGTGGCTCGATCATAGCCGTCAGTTCGATCAGTGCACTGGTCGGTGGCGCCATGCAGACCCATTACACGCCGACCAAGGCCGGCCTGCTGTCGCTGATGCAGTCCTGCGCGGTGGCCCTTGGCCCCTACGGCATTCGCTGCAACGCGTTGCTGCCCGGCACCATTGCGACCGATATCAATGCCGATGACCTGGCCGATCTGGATAAGCGTCGCTACATGGAGCAGCGCACCGCGCTCGGGCGCCTCGGCGCGCCAGAAGACCTGGCAGGACCGGCGGTCTTCCTGGCCTCGGACATGGCCCGCTATGTCACCGGCGCCTCGCTGCTGGTCGACGGCGGGCTATTCGTCAATCTGCAATAAGGAGGTCTCATGCAACTGCCGAAAAACCCCTTCAAGGCCGGCCTGCGTAGCGGCCAGACCCAATATGGTATCTGGGCCGGCTTCGCCAGCGGCTATGCCGCCGAGATAGTTGCCAGCTTCGATTACGACTGGATGCTCATAGATGGCGAGCACGCGCCCAATACGCTACCGGCGCTGCAAGCGCAGCTTCAGGCGGTAGCGCCTTATCGCTGTGCGCCCATCGTGCGCGCCGTCAATGATGACCAGACGCTGATCAAGCAACTGCTCGACATCGGCGTGCAGACGCTGATGATCCCAATGGTGGAAAGCGCCGAGCAAGCGCGCGCCCTGGTGCGCGCCACACGTTACCCGCCCCATGGCATTCGCGGTGTCGGCGGTGGGCTGACCCGGGCCACGCGCTGGGATGGCGTCAGCGACTACCTGAAAACGGCGCACGAACAGCTATGCCTGATCGTGCAGGTTGAATCCCGCGCCGGCGTGGAGAACGCCGAAGCCATCGCGGCGGTCGAGGGCATTGATGCGGTATTTGTCGGCCCGGCGGATCTGTCGACCAGTCTTGGCCATGCCGGCGATGCCAGCCAACCCGAGGTGCAGGCCTGTATTCGCCGCGCAATCGACGCCACCCTGGCCGCCGGCAAGGTTTCCGGCATTCTCGCGCCCCGCGAGGAGGACGCCCGACGTTATCGCGACTGGGGCTGCAGCTTCATCGCCGTAGGCATTGACATCAGCCTGATGCGACAGGCCGCGCTGGCCAACCTGGCGAAATACAAAGATCTCGGCAGCCCGGTCAGCACATCGCGAACCTATTGAGTTCCGTAGTTCACCTAACACTCATTCAGACAGGAAATCGTAATGTCCGTCACCTTCTACCAGAACTACATCAACGGCCGCTTCACTGCCAGTAGCGAACACATCGACGTCTTCAATCCGGCGAACGGCGAGTTGCTGGCCAAGATCCCAGCCTCCAGCAGCGAAGACCTCGACCAGGCCTTCGCCGCCGCTCGCGCCGCGCAGAAAACCTGGGCGCGCAAACCGGCCATCGAGCGCGCCGGCTACCTGCGCCAGATCGCCCAACTGATCCGTGCCAACGCGCCGACGCTGGCGCGCACCATCACCCTGGAGCAGGGCAAGATCAACGCCCTGGCCGAGGTGGAAGCGAATTTCACTGCTGACTACCTCGACTATATGGCCGAGTGGGCACGCCGCATCGAAGGCGAGGTGATCAGCAGCGACCGCGTCAACGAGCAGATCTTCCTGCTGCGCAAGCCGCTGGGCGTGGTCGCCGGCATCCTGCCGTGGAACTTCCCGTTCTTCCTCATCGCCCGCAAGATGGCGCCGGCGTTGATCACCGGCAACACCATCGTGATCAAACCCAGCGAGGAAACGCCGAACAACTGCTTCGAGTTCGCCAAGCTGGTGGCGCAAACCGACCTGCCGCCTGGCGTGTTCAACGTGGTCAGCGGTGATGGCCGCGTCGGCGCTGGTATGACCGCCAATGGCCAGGCCGACATGATCAGCTTCACCGGCAGCGTGGAAACCGGCCAGCGCATCATGGCCGCCGCCGCCCCGCACCTGACCAAGCTCAACCTGGAGCTGGGTGGCAAGGCGCCGGCCATCGTGCTGGCCGATGCCGACCTCGACCTGGCGGTACGCGCCATCCGCGACTCGCGGATCATCAACACCGGTCAGGTGTGCAACTGCGCCGAGCGCGTCTACGTCGAACGTGGCGTGGCCGATCAATTCATCGAGCGCATCGCCAAGGCCATGGCTGCCACCCGCTACGGCGACCCGATTGCCCAGCCGGACGTGGAGATGGGCCCGCTGATCAACCGCGAAGGCCTGGACAAGGTCGCGGCCAAGGTACGCCAGGCCCAGGCGCAGGGCGCTACGGTGGTGACCGGCGGCGCCGTGGCCGATCTCGGCCAGGGCTTCCACTACCAACCCACGGTGCTGGCGGGCTGCCGCGCCGACATGGCGATCATGCGCGAGGAAATCTTTGGCCCGGTGCTGCCGATCCAGGTCGTCGACGACCTCGACGAGGCCATCGCCCTGGCCAACGACTGCGAGTACGGCCTGACCTCGTCGCTCTACACCCGCGACCTGAGTAAGGCGATGCACGCCATGCGCGAAATCGACTTCGGCGAAACCTATATCAACCGCGAAAACTTCGAGGCGATGCAGGGCTTCCACGCCGGGGTGCGCAAGTCGGGCATCGGCGGTGCTGATGGCAAGCACGGCCTGTACGAGTACACCCATACCCAGGTGGTCTACCTGCAGGGCTGACCGCCCCAGCCAGGACTCAGGCGGCCATCGTCTGGGTTCTGGCTTGTCCCCCGGCGTTATACTGGCCGCCTCCACCGTCATTTTCGGGAGGCTCCATGTTCGCTCTCAGCGATACGCTCGAGCGCCGCTTCGCCGCGCTGCAATCCACCGCAGACTTCTGGTCGCTGCGCCATGTGCATGAGACCAGGGCGTCCTACTCGGTACGGCGGCATGTGGCGCAGGCGCCGTCCTTCGTCGATGATTCCGGCGCCATGCTCACCGTGCGTATCGGCGGTGTCGAAGCCTATGCGGCTACCAGCGACCTCAGTCAGGCCGGCTTGCAAGCAGCATTGGAGCGCGCGGAGCAGTTGGCTCGCGCGCTGGCCGGGCATAACCTGTTGAACCTCGGTGACCTACCGCTGCCTGCCGAACAGGCCGATGATGTGATGCCTGGCTACCAGCAGCCGCAGGCCAGTGCCGCGCACTGGTTCGAGCTGCTGATGGCCGAGTCGGCGCTGATTCCCCGCGATACGCGCCTGGTGGACAGCCATCTCGGGCTGACTTTCACCGATCACGAGCAGATCTACCTCAACAGTGCCGGTGCCTGCCTGCGCCGCGCCCAGCGTTATGTGTTCCCGCAGATCGGCGTCACCGCCAGCGATGAGCGCGATAGCCAGAGCCGCAGCTTCGGTGGCACGCACCTGGCGCGCCAGGGCGGTGCCGAGGTGTTGTCGCAACTGGGTGTGATCGGCAGCGCCGCGCGTATCGCCGACGAGGCGCTGCAACTGTTGCTGGCGCCCAACACGCCGAGCGGTTCGCGTGACCTGCTGCTGATGCCGGATCAGATGATCCTGCAGATCCACGAGTCCATCGGCCATCCGCTGGAGTTGGATCGCATCCTCGGCGACGAGCGCAACTTCGCTGGCACCAGTTTCATTCGCCAGGAGGATTTCGGGCATTACCAGTACGGCTCGCCGCTGCTCAACGTCAGCTTCGATCCCGGCGTGCCGGGCGAGCTGTCCAGCTACCGCCATGACGACGATGGCGCACCGGCCGAGCGCCGTTTGCTGATTGAGGATGGCATCCTTCAGCGCCCGCTCGGCGGTGCGCTGTCGCAGTGGCGCAGCGGGCTGCCGGGTGTGGCCAACAGCCGCGCGTGCAGTTGGAATCGACCGCCCATCGACCGCATGGCCAATCTCAATCTGGAACCCGGTGACCAGACCCTGGTCGAGCTGATCGGCGGCATCGAGCGCGGCATCCTGATGAGCAACAACCGTTCCTGGTCGATCGACGATGCGCGCAACAAATTCCAGTTTGGCTGCGAGTGGGGCCAGTTGATCGAAAACGGCGAACTCAAGGGCGTAGTGAAGAACCCCAACTACCGCGGCATCAGCTCGCGCTTCTGGCGCAACCTCAAGGCGGTCGGCGATGCCAGCACCTTCGAGGTGATGGGCACGCCCTATTGCGGCAAGGGCGAACCCAATCAGGTGATCCGTGTCGGGCATGCCTCACCGGCCTGTGTGTTTGCCGATATCGACGTTTTCGGAGGGGCGGCCTGATGGATGCTCGTCAGCATTTCAATGCATTGCTTGCGCATCTGCAGGCGCAAGTCGTGGGCGAGGAGGGCTTTACCCTGGCCTACGGCGCCGAGGTCTCCAGCTTTATCCGCTTCAACCAGGGGCAGGTGCGTCAGGCCGGGCAGGTGCAGCAGGTGTACGTCACCTTGTCGCTATACCAAGGCCTGCGCCATGCCGAAAGCAAGCTGGCGCTCAGTGGGGTCTTCGATGAAGACGCGCCCCTGCTACGGCAGGCGCTGCAGCGCCTGCGTGGTGTGCTGCCAACCCTGAGCGACGACCCGTATCTGCGCCTGAATCGTCAGGCCTGGCGCAGCGAGTCGGTGGGCGAAGCGGTTGCGCTGGACGGCGCGGCCATCGCGCAGCAGGTGGTTGCGGCAGCGCAGGGCCTGGATCTGGTCGGTTTTCTCTCCGTCGGCCCGCAGTACCAGGGCTTCGCCAGTTCCTGGGGCGCGTTCGGCTGGTATGCCGCCAGCAGCTTCAACCTCGAATTCAGCCTGTTCCATGGCAATGGCCAGGCGGTGAAAAGTGCCTATGCTGGCGAGCACTGGGATGCCCAGTCGTTCATCCGCAAACTCGATGACGCGCGGCAGCAGTTAGTGTTTCTCGGCCTCCCGGCCAAGGTTTTGCAGCCAGGTGCCTACCGTGCCTATCTGGCGCCGGCTGCGCTGGAGGAGCTGGTCAGCCTGTGCTGCTGGGGCTTCGGCGCACAGGCGCTGGCCTCGGTCGGTAGCCCCTTGCAGCGGCTGTTCGGCGGCAAGGCCGAACTCAACACCCAGGTGACCGTGGACGAGCGCATCGAGGGCGGTCTGGCTCCGGCCTTCACGCCTGAAGGGCCACGCCAGCCGCTGCGCCTGATCGACCGGGGTCGCCCCGGCGAGCGCCTGGTCAGCTCGCGCAGCGCCGCCGAGTACGGCCTGACCGCCAACGGTGCCGGACGCGGCGAATACCCGTTGTCACTGCACATGCACGGCGGCGATCTGGATGAGCACGAGGTGCTGCAGCGCCTCGGCACCGGGCTGTATATCGGCAACCTGTGGTACGGCAACTTCTCCGACCTGCCGGCCGGGCGCCTGACAGGCATGACCCGCTTCGCCACCTTCTGGGTCGAGGACGGACAGATTCAGGCACCGGTCAGCACCATGCGCTTCGATGATTCGCTGTTCGACTTCCTCGGCCCGCAACTGGAGGCTCTGACCCGCGAGCCTGAGCTGTTGCTGCCTGGCGGTACCTATGGCGCCCGACAGACAGGGTCTATGGCGCTGCCGGGGGCGTTGCTATCGCGCTTTACCCTGACCCTGTGAGGTTCATCCGAGCATGTGAGCGCGCAGCATGCGCTCCTCTCGCATGATGTGGATGATGAAGACCTTTTCATCGCTATACCGATAGAAGATTCGGCATGGAGGCACGACGATCTCGCGATAGACGGAGCTGGGAAGCTCCTCCGGCACCCGACCTGAGAGGGGGAACTGCTCCAGCCGTGCAACGACGTCCACCACTTTGCCGACCAGCGCTCTGGCGGCATCCGGTTTGTCGAGGGCGATGTACTCGGCGAGGTCGTTGAGTTGCTCCAGCGCGACGCTTGTCCAGACTATTTCAGCCACTTGGCCAGCCGCTCCTTGGCTTGCTCGTGGCTGAACGTGTTGCCCTCGACGACGGCCCGTTCACCGCTTGCCAGTGCATCCAGAAGGGCGAGGCGCTTCTGCATGAACTGGTAGTCATCGACATCCACCAGATAAGCCGAAGGCATTCCATGCTCGGTGATCAGTACGGGTTCTTTGGACTCGTGAAGGTCGGCCAGAATCTTGGTGGCCTGTCGCTTTAAGTTCGTGACCAACTCGACTTTCATGGACGGTGACCGCTGCGAAGATGAAAGTGCCACTTTAGTGATACTTTTCGGCCGTGACAATCAACGAGTCACTTTCTCGCCTTGAGCACCACGAACTTCGGGGTGGCCGCTACCTGCTCGACGCCTCGGAACAGCCGCGCCAGCTTGGCGTGATAGCCCAGGTGGCGGTTGCCGACTATCCACAGTTCGCCGCCGGTGACCAATGCCGCGCGGGCCTGCTGGAACATGCGCCAGGCGAGAAAATCACCGACCACCTGCTGCTGATGGAACGGCGGGTTGCACAGCACCAGATCCAGCGAGTCGGCCGGCTGCTCGGCCAGGCCGTCGCCTGCGCGGATCGTCACCGCTCGCTCACCGAGCGCCGCCTGCCAGTTTTCCTGAGCCGACTGCACCGCCATGTAGGACTCGTCCACCAGGGTCAGTTGCGCCTGCGGGCTGCCCAGGGCATAGGCGATGCCGAGCACGCCGTTGCCGCAGCCCAGATCGGCGACGCGGCGTGCGCCGAGGTGGCGTGGCAGGTGTGGCAGGAAAGCGCGGGTGCCGATATCCAGGCCGTCGCGGCAGAACACGTTGGCGTGGTTGATCAGTTCCAGCGCAGGTTTGTCCAGACGATAACGGCTCGGGTAGGGCGAGCGTGGAGCGGCTTTAGCCTCAGGCGTGGCGCTGAGCAGACGGGCCTTCTTCACCGCCAGCGAGGCCTGCACCGGGCCGATGTATTGCTCCAGCAGATCGCCCGCCGCGCGCGGCAGGTGCTTGATCATCGCCCCGGCAATCACGCGAGCGCCCGGCGCCAATTGGCTGTGCAGACGGATCAGTTGCTCTTCCAGCAGCGCCAGGGTCTTGGGCACGCGAATCAGCACCCAGTCGAACGGCCCTTGCGGCGTTTCGCTGCTCGGCAAAAAAGTGACTGTGTCGCTACTCAGGCCATTGCTGGCGAGGTTTTTCTGCAAGGCGAGAAAGCCCAGATGCGAATCGCTGCTGCTGGTCACCTGGCAGTGCCCGGCCAGCGAGCAGGCGAGGGCGCCGAAGCTGTCGTTGAGCAGCAGCACGCGGCTGCCGGCCTCGATGCCTTGCTCGTGCAGATGACCCAGCAGGTATTCGTCGGCGGCGTCGAAGGCCTGCAGTGGCTCGTTGGCCTGGTGCGGTTGGCGTTGCAGTTCGAGGCTGGCGAAGGGGGTGTCGAGAGTAGGCATGCAAACCTTCGGTGTTTGTCGGCGGTCGATTGCGCCAGACTGGGCAGGTATTCAATGAAGGAGGCGATTATGACCGTCAGCGGCGACAACTTCACCCGTCAGGCCTTGCTCGACGTGCAGACGCTGACGCCCAGTTTGTTCACCCTGCGTACCACGCGGGATGCGGGGTTTCGCTTTCGTGCCGGGCAGTTCGTTCGCCTGGGCGTGGAAAAAGCCGATGCCAGCGTGGTCTGGCGCCCCTATTCGCTGGTGTCCGCGCCGCATGACGAGTTTCTCGAGTTCTTCTCCATCGTGGTGCCGGGCGGCGAATTCACCAGCGAGCTAAGCCGCCTGCGGGTTGGCGACAGCCTGCTGGTGGAAAAGCTGGCCACCGGCTTCCTGACCCTGGATCGCTTCGTCGATGGCCGCGACCTGTGGCTGCTGGGCAGTGGCACCGGCATCGCGCCGTTTTTGTCGATCCTGCAGGACTTCGAGGTATGGCAGCGCTTCGAGCGCATCGTGCTGGTGTACAGCGCGCGCACTAGCGCCGAGCTGGCCTATCAGCCGCTGATCAGAAGCTTCGCCGAGTTGGAGCACCTGGCTGAGTTCGCGCACAAGCTCATCTACCTGCCGGTGGTTACCCGCGAACAGGCGCCGGGCTGCCTGGCTGCGCGGATCACCGACTTGCTCGACAATGGCGAGCTGGAGCGTGCCGCCGGGCTGGAACTGACGCCCGAGCAGTCGCGGGTGATGATCTGCGGCAATCCGCAGATGATCGACGACATTCGTCAGCGTCTCAAGGCGCGCAGCCTCAACCTGAGCCTGACCCGTAGGCCGGGCCAGGTGGCGGTGGAAAACTACTGGTGATCAGTCTTCGCGGATGGCCTTGATGCGGTGCTCCCAGCGGCGCTTGGCGAAGCGGCGCATGTTGGGGATATCGTCGGTCTCGTCGAGGATCGGCTTGCCGATGATGGTTTCCATGATGTCTTCCAGCGTCACCAGGCCTCGCCAACTGCCGAACTCGTCGTACACCAGGCACATGTGCTGACGTTCCTGCATCAGCAGGGTCATCAGGTTCTCCACGTTCATGCTTTCCGGCACGACCTTGAGCGGCTTCATGATCTGGGTGATCGGTTCGCCATCGTTCTCGGCGGCCAGGGCGTCATAGCGGAACACCACGCCCAGCGGCGATTCATCCTCGCCAATCACCGGGTAGCGGGAGAACTGGCTCTCGCGGGCACGGGCCTTGAACGTGGCGATGGACTCATCCGGCGCGGCGGATTCGCAGACGATGCGCGGCGTCATGATGTCGCGCAGGCGAATCTCGTGCAGGTCGAGGATGTTGCTGATCACCCGCTGTTCGTCTTCGTCGAGCTTGCCCACTTCACGGCCAAGCAGGGTCAACGCCTTGATCTCCTGGCGAATGTCGTGCTCAGGCTCCTTGCCGCCAAACAGGCGCATGATCAGATCCGACATCACGATGAACGGCTTGAGCAGCAGGATCATCCCCCGCAGCAGGCCCGGCAGGAAGGGCGCCAGGGCGCGCCAGTAACGGGCACCGATGGTCTTCGGCAGAATCTCCGAAAGCACCAGAATCAACAGGGTCATGACCGCCGAGGCGATACCCAGGTAACCGTCACCGAAGACAATCGCCACCTGCGCGCCAACGCCCGTCGCACCAACGGTATGCGCCACGGTATTGAGGGTCAGGATAGCCGCCAGGGGCTGGTCGATCTTGTCTTTGAGCTCTTTCAGTCGCTCGTACAGCTGAGGTTTTTCGGCCTTCTGCTGTGCGATGTAACTGGGCGTGAGGGAGAGCAGGGCGGCTTCGAGGATGGAGCAGATGAACGAAACCAGGATGGAAAGGACAGCGAACGCTATCAGGAGTGTCATGTAGGGGGGTAGGTAGCCAAGGGCTGACCAATTTAACGAAAAACACGTCAGTACAGTTCAGCAAGCTGCAACAAATCGTGTCTCGCGCCGGCGGAGCCCCTGCAGGCTCCACTGGCCGTTACGCTTATTCCTTGCCTTGCTGCGCCTTGAGCAGGTCGCGAATTTCGCTGAGCAGTTGCTGATCCTTGGTCGGCGCGGGCGGTGCTGCAGGGGCGGCTTCTTCCTCACGCTTGAGCCTGTTCAAGCCCTTGATGCCCATGAAGATGGCGAAGGCGATGATGGTGAAGTCGACGACTGTCTGGATGAATTTGCCATAGGCCAGCACCACGGCGGGGCTATCGCCTTCGGCCGCCTTGAGCACGATGGCTAGGTCGGAGAAGTCGACACCGCCGATCAGAATGCCCAGCGGCGGCATCACCACATCGCCGACGAAGGACGAGACGATCTTGCCGAAGGCCGCGCCGATGATGATGCCCACGGCCATGTCGACCACGTTGCCTTTGACCGCGAAGGCCTTGAATTCGCTGAGAATGCTCATACTTGCTCCCTAGGGTGATGGTGTTCCAAGAGTGTAGGTTGTGATTCAGCCCCAGTCGGCGGCCAAAGACAATCCCGACGCGCAGGCGGCAAGCCTCCGTGCATCGGCTAGGCTCAAGGAAGTCACCGAAATCGGAGGGTTGTCCATGCCGCTCGAACATCACCCGTTGTCCCGAGAATTTCCCCAGCAACTGGAGGCGCTGCGCAGCCTGTTGCAGCACGATGCTCACTTCGTACGCCTGGCCGCCGAGTACGAGGCGCTGGACAAGCGGGTCTACGAGATCGAGGACGGTCGTGCGGCTGCCGACGATCTGTTGCTGCAGGGGCTCAAGTTGCAGCGGGTAGCCCTCAAGGACGAGATTGCCGCGCTGTTGCAGCAGGTTCGCTGAGCTTGATCCTGATCAACGGTGGCAGGGACGCGTGCAGCTAGGCTGGCTTCATTCTCACTCAGGAGTCTTGCCATGCACGTCGAACACCATCCGCTGGTTCATGATTTCCCCGAACTTCGTCAGGAACTGCAGCGCCTGCGTCAGCAGGACGCGCAGTTTTCCCGTCAGGCCGATGAGTACGAGGCGCTGGACAAGCGCATCTGCCGCATCGAGGACGGCGTCGAATTGCTCGACGACGTGACGCTACAGGCGCTGAAACTGAGCCGTGTCGCGCTCAAGGATGATCTGGCCCGGCAACTCAAGCGTGCCGGCGGGCAATGCTGCGGCTGCGGCAATGGCTGCAAGGGCTAAGCCTCCAGCCTTGCTTCAATGTACGGGCGGGTTGATCAGGTAAGTGAGCAGTCCGTCCGCTTCATCTTCTGTCCAGACCGCCCGCGGCGGTCTCGGCCAGTCGCTCAGTAGCTGTTGCCAGAACGCGCGGGCCGTTTCGTCCTGGCGGTAGAAGCGCAGCAGCCAGGGTTGAGCATCGCCCATCACCTGTTGCGCCACCGCGCGGCCGATGCCCAGGCGACGGTATTTCTTCAAGACGAACAGATCGGCGAACTCCGGCGCATCGATGCCTGGCAGCTCGCTGTGCTCGATCAACAGGAAGCCGGCGATGAAGCCATCGGCGAGGATCAACTGCGCGCTCCAGCCCGGCGCCTGCCAGTAGCGCTGCAGGTGCGGTTGGTGGATATAGAAGCGACCATCCGTCTCCACGTCCTCCTGCTCCCAGTCGGAGCTTTCATAGGCATAGAACTGGTAGAGATTGGCGATCAGCGGCAGTTGCTCGGCGGTCGTAGGCAGCAGTTCGATCTGCATGGCGTGTCCTGAATGGGGCATCGGTCTGTAAATTTATCCAGTTGTTCGGTATCGTGCCAGCCTTCGTTACAGCGGCAGGATCGAGCGCAATGGCCAAGGCAAAACGCATGTACGGCTGCACCGAGTGCGGTGCCACCTTTCCCAAATGGGCAGGGCAATGTGGCGAGTGCGGCGCCTGGAACACCTTGGTGGAAACCGTGGTCGAGGGTGCTACGCCCAGCGGTCGCACCGGTTGGGCGGGTGACAAGGCCAATATCAAGACGTTGGCCGAGGTCAGCGTCGAGGAGATTCCGCGCTTCTCCACCGCCTCCGGTGAGCTGGATCGGGTGCTCGGTGGCGGCCTGGTCGATGGCTCGGTGGTGCTGATCGGCGGTGACCCTGGGATCGGTAAGTCGACCATCCTCCTGCAGACCCTGTGCAACGTCGCCCAGCGCTTCCCGGCGTTGTATGTCACCGGCGAGGAATCGCAGCAGCAGGTGGCCATGCGTGCGCGTCGCCTGGATCTGCCGCAGGACAAGCTCAAGGTGATGACCGAGACCTGCATCGAGTCGATCATCGCCACTGCCCGTCAGGAAAAGCCCAAGGTCATGGTGATCGACTCGATCCAGACCATTTTCACTGAGCAATTGCAGTCGGCCCCTGGCGGCGTTGCCCAGGTGCGCGAGAGTGCAGCGCTGCTGGTGCGTTTCGCCAAGCAGAGCGGCACGGCGATCTTCCTTGTCGGCCATGTCACCAAGGAGGGCGCGCTGGCTGGCCCGCGTGTGCTCGAGCACATGGTCGACACCGTGCTGTATTTCGAGGGCGAGTCCGACGGCCGCCTGCGCCTGCTGCGGGCGGTGAAGAACCGCTTCGGTGCGGTCAACGAGCTGGGTGTATTCGGCATGACCGACAAGGGCCTCAAGGAAGTGTCCAACCCCTCGGCGATCTTCCTCAATCGCGCCCAGGAAGCGGTGCCCGGCAGTGTGGTGATGGCCACTTGGGAAGGCTCGCGGCCGATGCTGGTGGAGGTGCAGGCACTGGTCGACACCAGCCATCTGGGCAACCCGCGCCGCGTCACCCTGGGCCTGGATCAGAACCGCCTGGCCATGCTCCTGGCGGTGTTGCACCGCCACGGCGGGATCCCGACCTATGACCAGGACGTATTCCTCAACGTGGTTGGCGGCGTGAAGGTGCTGGAAACGGCGTCCGACCTGGCGCTGATGGCGGCGGTGATCTCCAGCCTGCGCAACCGGCCACTGCAGCACGACTTGCTGGTGTTCGGTGAGATCGGCCTGTCTGGCGAAATCCGCCCCGTGCCGAGCGGTCAGGAGCGTCTGAAGGAGGCAGCCAAGCACGGCTTCAAGCGAGCCATCGTGCCCAAGGGCAATGCGCCGAAGGAGGCTCCGCCGGGGTTGCAGGTCATCCCGGTAACGCGCCTCGAGCAGGCGCTGGATGCGCTGTTCGAATAAAGAAAGTCGCGGCTAAAGCCCCTCCCACAGCAGACTCCGGGTATCTGTGGGAGGGGCTTTAGCCGCGATCTCGCCATGCGGCGTTCTGCCGCGACCCGGCCCGGGTGGAAATTGACCCGAATCAATAGATAGCAGGCTATCGGCGCGCAGCATGAAGGCGTATCCACACGAGGAGACACCATCATGTTCCTGTTCTTCGACTTCTTTTCCCGGGCCTTCAATTTCGACGCCAAGGCTGTCGATTCGCACGATGCCGCATTGCGCGAGCAGCAGCGCATTCAGGCACGCCGCCAGCGCCGTCAAGCCGCAGAGGTTGCGTGCGCGCGTCAGCATTGATACCGGTGTTTGGGCGGGCGGTGCGGCAGCGCATTTGGGCGTCCCGCCGCGAGCCAGGTGAGGCGGCATTCTCAGTACTAGTCGCCTTCACCGGACAGGTTTTCTTCCCTCTGGCAGCGCGTGCGGTTCATACGTGGTCACGCTGAACCGGCGCCTACCTTTCTGCATACAAAGCGTATGGCAGGCGTTGCCGCTCGTTCGCCATCGCTGCTGACAAGCCCTTGCCAGGCCGACAACCTGCAGTTGTCGCCGGTGTTACAGCGGGCCTTTGCCCAGTTCCGCCAGCTCCCGTTCCAGCAGTTCCTCATCGCCGAGATTGAGTTCGATCAGGCGGCGCAGATGGCTGATGGAGTCCAGGTCGATATGTCGGCAAACGAAGCCCAGATAGCCATCCTGAGTACGTGCCAGTACCGCCTCCATACGTACCTGAGCTTCGCCGCCCAGTTCGACCAGGGTATCGAAAGGCTGTTCCGGGTCGCCGTCCCAGCCAGCGGGCATCTCGATCAGCAAACCCTTCAGCGAAAGATCCTGCAGGGTGGCCGTCCAGCGCCGCTCGCCCTGGGCGATGACGGTGGGGGCGTCGAAGGCGATGCGCTGGAAGCGCCGACGCTCGTTGGCGGTATCGGTCATGGATCAAGCTCCTGAAGGGTTTCTCACACTATAGTCAACAGCACGGTGCTGCGTGGCCTCGGTCGCCTCACTTGGCATCCTGGCCCAGGCGCTATCGACATAGCGCTTGGCTGCCTGACTATTGGTCGGTTAGGTAGGCGGAAGTTTGACAGTTCGCCAAGTGTCACCAAAGCTCCTTATGCTGTTTTTATTACTCGATATTGCGGAGTGACAGATTATGAGCAAGCGAATGCTGAGCAAGGGGTTGGTCTTCGGGGTGTTGAGCATGGCCAGTCTGGGGGCCTTTGCCGATGCAGCCGGTGGTAACGGTTGTGGTTGGGGCAACATGCTGTTCGAAGGGCAGCGTGGCATGGCGCCACACTTCCTGGCCACCACCACCAACGGTACCTCGGGTAACGCCACCTTCGGTATGACCTCCGGCACCAACGGTTGCGACACCAGCGGCGCGCTGGGTTACAACGGTCGCTCCATGCTGGCGATGAACGGCATGCTCGATTCCATCGCCGAGGACATGGCGCTCGGTCAGGGCGAAGCACTGGATGCTTACGCCACCCTGCTCGGTGTCGAGGCCAAGGATCGTGCGCACTTCGCCAAGGTCACCCACGACAACTTCGGCAGCATCTTCAGCCAAGCCGACGCCACCAGCGAGCAGGTGCTGGCCGCTACCCTCGACGTGATGAGTCGTGACGCGCAACTGGCGCGCTATGTGAAACAACCGGCCTGAGGCAAATCCCAAGCAAAAAGAAGCCCGCCAATTGGCGGGCTTCTTCGTTTCAGGCTGAGCCTTAGTTGCCGTAAACCGGGAACTGGGCGCACAGGGCTTTGACCTGCTCACGCACGCGGCCTTCGACTTCATCGTTGCCGATGTTCGCCAGTACGTCGCAGATCCAGCCTGCCAGTTGACGGCACTCGTCTTCCTTGAAGCCACGAGTGGTCACGGCCGGGGTGCCGATACGCAGGCCAGAGGTGACGAACGGCGAACGCGGGTCGTTCGGTACGCTGTTCTTGTTGACGGTGATGAAGGCGCGACCCAGGGCTGCGTCGGCATCCTTACCGGTGATGTCCTGCTTGATCAGCGAGAGCAGGAACAGGTGGTTCTGGGTACCACCGGAAACCACGTCGTAGCCATTGTCGATGAACACCTGGGCCATGGTCTGGGCGTTCTTGATCACCTGCGCCTGGTAAGCCTTGAACTCAGGCTGCAGGGCTTCCTTGAAGCACACGGCCTTGGCGGCGATGACGTGCTCCAGCGGGCCGCCCTGGCCGCCCGGGAATACGGCGGAGTTGAACTTCTTCTCCAGCTCTTCGTTCTTGCGCGCCAGGATCAGGCCGCCGCGCGGGCCGCGCAGGGTCTTGTGGGTGGTGGTGGTGACCACGTCGGCGAACGGTACCGGGTTCGGGTACAGACCGGCGGCGACCAGGCCGGCCACGTGGGCCATGTCGACGAACAGGTAGGCACCGACCTTGTCAGCGATGGCGCGGAAACGCGGGAAGTCCAGCACCTGCGAGTAGGCGCTGAAGCCGGCGATGATCATCTTCGGCTTGTGCTCGACGGCCAGGCGCTCGACTTCGTCGTAGTCGATCAGACCCTGGTCGTTGATGCCGTACTGTACGGCGTTGTAGATCTTGCCGGAGAAGCTGACGCTGGCACCGTGGGTCAGGTGGCCGCCGTGGGCCAGGCTCATGCCCAGTACGGTATCGCCGGCGTTGAGCAGGGCCATATACACGGCGCTGTTGGCCTGGCTGCCGGAGTGTGGCTGGACGTTGGCGTAGTCGGCGCCGAACAGTTCCTTGGCGCGGTCGATGGCGAGTTGCTCGACCACGTCGACGTACTCGCAGCCACCGTAGTAACGCTTGCCCGGATACCCTTCGGCGTACTTGTTGGTCAGCACGCTGCCCTGGGCTTCCATCACTGCCGGGCTGGTGTAGTTTTCCGAGGCGATCAGCTCGATGTGCTCTTCCTGGCGCAGTGCTTCCTGCTCCATCGCGGTAAAGAGTTCGGCGTCATAACGAGCGAGGGTCAAATCACGGCTGAACATGGCGTTCCCCTGAAATCAGCTGGGCGGATGAAAAGAGCGGCGGATTCTACCGCAAAGGTCGCATTCAGGCATATGAAGGTCGCTCATGGAGCTGGCAAATGGCACTCAAGGATTTCTTTGTTGAAGCTCTTGAGTAGCTGGTGCCGAGCTTTTGAACGCCAGGAGCGCCACAGCGCGAAGAGGATGCACGCACCTGACAGGCTATACCCCAATAACCAACCGTCAAAGCTATCACCTCTTACAGCCAATAAATTAAACCCGGCGAATAGCAGTAGAGGTATTAATGGCAGTGCGATGTTGTAAGGTTCCAGCGACATATTGACCCATAGGGTGAATGCGTCACGGTCTGGCCAGTGGGTGAGCCGGTTATCTATGTAGGCGGGCGCTATATGAAGATGGCCAGGGCTATTGTCTACATAAAGTACGACAGGGATTGATGTGTTCAAGTCTCTTCTGTGTTGTACGAGAAGTACATGGCCACAGCGATAGCACTGTAGGTCGCTTTTGAAGGGTAGGGTTAAACGTTCTATGGTAGTTAGCAAAATAAGGCGGCCCCAGCGTTTTGCGGGAAATATGTCCGAATGCAGGCTTGGCAGTATCAGTGCCAAGCCTATTAGCAACGGCAAAACGGCGAACATACTTGCCCCGACATAGGCGAAAAGGCCCATGCACAACCCCATGATAACTGTGCCTGCAAGTATCCTTTCATCTAAATGGGGCTCTCGGTGCCTGCCCGCAGGGTCATGAATCTGCTCATCCGCAGCCGTCAATTTTCGATAGGTTGGAAGGTTGGATAGTGCCTGCCACTCTGCAAAAATGTCGTATTTCAGTCCGTTGAGTGCTGCGCTCTCAAAAGACAAAAGCCATGCCTGATTAGCATAAACCAATAACTCAGCATTCATTGTTCCGGCAAAGCTTAGTAGGCTGTGAAGTCGCTGTGGTGCGTGAAACTCCATGCCGCCGTAGGTGATGTTGCTGGAATAGATTTTGGCTTTTTTCCAACGCTGATATTCCGTCGGAAGATCCGCAGTGCTAGAGGTGCCGTAACGGCTGTAGAGTCGAAGATAACTGATCTCTAAGTTAATGGTGGTTCTAATGCGGGTGGCTTGTCTCCAGCATGCTGGATATAAAATTGGATAGTTAGCTTCCAGCGCAGCTAGATCCGACTCGTTGAGCTCTGTCGAGTGCATGTTGTATTCGTCCATGAAAGATTGGCTATGCTAAGGCCATTAGTTCACTAGCGTCGCCCCCATGAGCTGCTCGCTGAGTTTTTGCGCCGACATCGGCCGACCGAGCAGGTAGCCCTGCACTTCGTCGCAGCCGTGTTCGCGCAGGAACTCCAGTTGCGCCTGGCTCTCGACGCCTTCGGCGATCACCATCATGTTCAGGCTGTGGGCCATGGCGATGATGGCGCGGGCGATCTGCGCATCCTGTTCGCCATCCGGCAGACCGTCGACGAAGCTGCGGTCGATTTTCAGGATGTCGATGGGGAACTGCTTGAGGTAGTTCAGCGACGAGTAGCCGGTGCCGAAGTCGTCCACCGCGATGCACAGGCCGAGGCGTTTCAGGTCGTTGAGCATCTGCATGGCGCTGCCGACATCGCGCATCAGGATGCTTTCGGTCAGTTCCACTTCCAGGCAGGCTGGCGGCAGGCCGGTGCGTTCGACGATGACGGCGATGCGGCTTTCCAGATCGCCTTCGGCGAACTGGCGGGCGGACAGGTTGACCGACACCTTGGGGATGCGAATCTTTTCTTCGTGCCAGGCCTTGAGCTGGCTGCAGGCCTCTTCCAGTACCCACTCGCCGACCTGCACCACCAGGCCGAGCTCTTCCAGCACGGGGATGAATTCGTCCGGCGGCACCAGGCCGCGAGTCGGGTGGTTCCAGCGCAGCAGCGCCTCGACGCCCGTCAGGCGGTGGCCATCACTGGAGTATTGCGGCTGATAGTGGAGGACGAACTGGCCTTGTTCCTGGGCATGGCGCAGGTCGCTTTCCAGCTCCAGGCGTTCCAGGGCGCTGGCGTTCATCTCCGCCTGGTAGAACTGGAAGTTGTTCTTGCCGCGCTCCTTGGCGTGGTACATCGCGGTGTCGGCGTTCTTCATCAGTTGGCTCAGCTCATTGCCATCCTGCGGGGCAAGGGCGATACCGATACTGGCGGTGACGAAGAATTCGCGCCCCTCGAGCACGAAGGGGCGGGCGAGGCTGGCGAGAATCTGTTCGGAAACGCTGATGGCGCGGTTCAGGGCGCCTTCACGGGTGGCGCGCGGTTGCAGCAGCAGGGTGAACTCGTCGCCGCCCATGCGCGCCACGGTATCGTCACCGTCGACGCAGGCCGACAGGCGCACGGCCACGTCCTTGAGCATCCGGTCGCCGGCGGCGTGGCCGAGCGAATCATTGATCGGTTTGAAGCGGTCGAGGTCGAGGAACATCAGCACCACCCATTCGTCATGCCGCTCAGCATGCTGCAGGGCGCTGTGCAGGCGATCCTGGAACAGGGTGCGGTTGGGCAGGTGAGTGAGAGCGTCGTAGTAGGCCAGGCGGTGGATGCGTTGCTCGCTGGCCTTGCGCTCGCTGATGTCGCTGAAGAAGCACACGTAGCTGACCAGGTCACCTTCCTCGTCCTGCACGGCGGTGATGCCGACCCAGGCCGGGAAGTTCTCGCCGTCGCGGCGTTTGAGCCAGACCTCGCCCTCCCAGGAGCCACGCTGATTGAGCTGGCCGAGGATGTACTGCACGTGCGAAGCCTGCTGCCGATCGGCGGTGAGCATGCCTGGCAACTGATCCAGTACCTGGCCGGCGGAATAGCCACTGATACGACTGAAGGCCTTGTTGACCTGGACGATGTAGCCGGCCGGGTCGGTGACCAGAATCGCCGCGCTGGAGTGCTCGAATACGGTGGCGGCCATGCGCAGGTCTTTCTCGGCGCGGCGCTGCTGGCTGATGTCGCGGCCGACACCGAGGATGCCTTCGAAGCGGCCATTCTCGTCCCACATCAGCACCAGGCGCAGCTCCACGGGGATCTTGTGGCCGTCTGCACGCAGGCAATCGAAGACGAACAGTTGATCCGGCAGTTCCTCGCGTAGGCGGTCGAGGCGGGAGCGTTCGTCCAGGGCATCGCGAATGCGCTCGAGCAGCAGATTGAGCCCGCTCAGTTGATGCGGGTTGGCGGCCAGGTTCTGGAAGCCGTTGCTCATCATCCAGTCGACCGTATAGCCCAGCACCGGCTCTACCGAGGGGCTGACGTAATTGATCTTCAGGCTGTTGTCGGTGGAGAAGATGACGTCGCTGATGCTTTCGGCCAGCAGGCGGTAGCGCTGTTCGCTGTCGCGCAGCGACTGGTTCTGTTCGATCTGCTCGGTGATGTCCTTGGCCACGCCGATCAGGCGGCTGACCCGTCCTTGGGCGTCACGCGCCAGGGCCTGCTCGCGGATGCTGAACCAGCGCCACTGACCGTCGCGATGGCGCCAGCGCAGCACGGACTCGAGCAGCATGCCGTCGCCGACGACCTTCTGCAGATTGCGGATGCGCCAGTAATAGTCGCTGTCATCGGGGTGCAGCACTTCCACCCAGAAGTCATCGTCCATGGCCTTGAGTTCGTCGCGGCTGTAACCCAGCTTGAGCCCCAGGCTGTGGTTGCTGAACAGCACGCGCTTGTTCTGCATGTCGTGTACGTAGAGCAGATCGGGTACCGAGCGCACCACTTCCGACCAGAAGCGCTCGCGTTCGATCAGCGACAGCTCGATGCGCTTGCGGCTGGTGATGTCGCTGATGCTCAGCGTCACCGCCTGGTAATCCTGAATCATCTCCGGCAGGCGCAGTACCAGCCAGACGTGACGGCGCAAGCCCTGGCGGGTGACGAGTTGGGTTTCCAGCTCGACCAGGTTGGGGCCTTCCACCACGGCGACCGCGAGCTTGAAGCGCAGATCCTCGGCTTCGATGGCGCCGCAATCGAACAGCTGTTCCCAGGCCTGTTCGGTGCTGCTGGCGCCGAGCAGGTTGAGCGCCACCTGGTTGGCTTCGGTGATGTGCAGTTGTTGCCGCAATTGCTCGTGATGCTCCGGGTCGGCTTGCAGCCAGCGTTGCAGGCCGGCGGAGTCACGCACGCGCTGTTGCAGCAGGAAGCTGCGCAGCTCGGACAGATCGAGTACGCAGAGCGCGACGCCAGTACCCTCGAAGATGTCCTGGTAGCGTCGGCGGGTTTCCTGCAGCACGCGCATGGCCTGCTGTTCATCGGTGACGTCGCGTAGCACCCAGACATAGCCGCCATGATGGGCGCCTTCGCTGATGTCGCTGCGGGTCACGGCGAACAGGCGGGTGCGCCCCTGGGTTTCCAGGCGCACCAGCTCGGGGCCGAGGTCGCTCGCCAGGTGAGGGCTGTTGAGCAGCAGCGGGTCGAGATCCGGCAGCAAGTCGAGTAGATGACGATCCCAGACTGCCTGGCCGTCCAGTCCGAACAACGCCTCGGCCTGCGGGTTCAGATAACGCAGCGCGCCATCGGCCTGCGTGACCAGAATGCATTCCTCCACCGCACCCAAGGCGCTGGCGGCCTGGCGCAGTGAGCGCCGCGACTCGGCGTTGAGACGTTGCAGGCTGCGCCGCTCGCGTTGCAGGCCATGCAGCGCCAGCAGTGTCAGCAGGCTGAGCAGGCCGAACAGGAGGAATTTGCCGGCCAGCACCGGCATCAACTGATTGCTCGCGCGTGAACTGTCGAACAGCGCGCGCAGTTGCCACTCACTGCCGTCGAGGGGGAACAGGCGGATACTGCTGGCATGTTCTTCTGCCGTGACCGGTTCAAGCGCCTGGGCCGGTACCGTGGCGCCATCGGAACGCAAGATCACCCGGCGGCTGGTGCTGTCTTCGAGCAGCCAGCGGTATTCGCCTTGCTGCTGTTCCTGCAGCCAGTTGCGTACGGCGCTGGTGCTCATGCGCAGCACCGCGAGGCCGCCGTCTGGCTGATGCAGCGCAAGATAGAGCAGGCCACCGTCGCGTGGGCTCATCGCGTAGCGGTAGGCGGCGTTGCCGTTGCGCAGCAGCAGGCTGCGGACGAAGGGCAGGTCGCCGCTGCCTGCGTTGCTTTCGCTCAGCAACTGGCCTTCCGCGTCCAGGCGGACAACGCTATCGAGACTGGAAAAGAGGCTGCGCAGAGCGCTGATCTGATCGGCCTGCACCGGCAGGGTCAGGGGCTCGTTCGGTCGGCCCTGAAGAATCGCCTGCCCCGCCTGGGCCTTCAGGCGCATGCTCAGGCTCAGATGCCGGGCGAGCTGGTCGGCGTAGGTCTGGCTCAAACGTCGCTGGTTGTCCAGCAACTGATGGTGTTCCTGCATCAACTGCCAGGCGAGCAGGCCGAGCATGGCCAGCACCAGCACGATCAGGGCGCGTCTGAGCGACTCGCGACGCCTCGGTTGCGGTTCTCCTGGCGGCGGTGAAGGCAATGTGGAAGACGTCGGCACGTAGGGTGAACCTGCTGCTTGCAGCTGTCTGGGCGATGCTTGATGGGCGTGCTGGCACGCCAGCCGGCTAGCATGCCCTTAAATGTGGCGAAGTGCCAGTGAAGTCGACGAGCGACGGTTTGCCCTGCCTGCCGCATTCCGGTAGCTTTGCGCCGCACACGTCATGATCCGCTGTTGCATCTCCTGCATGGCATCAGGTGGCACTTGCCCGGGTAGCGGCTAAGGTATCTGCACAGCGCGCGGCGTGCGCACCGTCTTCATTCTACTTATTCATCAAGTCAGGTTCTCATGGCTCAGTACGTCTACAGCATGCATCGGGTCAGCAAGGTCGTCCCGCCGAAGCGTGAAATTCTCAAGGACATCTCTCTGTCGTTCTTCCCGGGCGCCAAGATCGGCGTGCTGGGTCTCAACGGTGCCGGTAAGTCGACCCTGCTGCGCATCATGGCCGGCGTCGACACCGAGATCGACGGCGAAGCCCGCCCGATGCCGGGCATCAAGGTCGGCTACCTGCCGCAGGAGCCGCAGCTCGACCCGAGCAAGACCGTGCGCGATATCGTTGAGGAAGCGGTAGGCGAGATCAAGCAGGCTCAGGCGCGCCTCGACGAGGTGTACGCCGCCTACGCCGAGCCGGACGCCGACTTCGATGCGCTGGCTGCCGAGCAGGCCAAGCTGGAAGCCATCCTGCAGGCCGCCGATGGTCACAACCTGGAGCGCCAGCTGGACGTCGCCGCCGATGCCCTGCGCCTGCCGGCCTGGGACGCCAAGATCGAACACCTGTCCGGTGGCGAGAAGCGCCGTGTGGCGCTGTGCCGGCTGCTGCTGTCGGCGCCCGACATGCTGCTGCTGGACGAACCGACCAACCACCTGGACGCCGATTCGGTGGCCTGGCTGGAGCGCTTCCTGCACGACTTCCCCGGCACCGTGGTTGCGATTACCCACGACCGTTACTTCCTCGACAACGTTGCCGGCTGGATTCTCGAACTCGACCGCGGCCATGGTATCCCCTACGAGGGCAACTACTCCGGTTGGCTGGAATCCAAGGCCAACCGCCTGGCCCAGGAAGCCAAGGCCGAGGCGTCGCATGCCAAGGCGATGAAGGCCGAACTGGAATGGGTGCGTCAGGGCGCCAAGGCGCGTCAGTCGAAATCCAAGGCACGTCTGCAGCGCTTCGAGGAAATGCAGTCGCAGGAATTCCAGAAGCGCAGCGAGACCAACGAGATCTACATCCCGGCTGGCCCGCGTCTGGGCGACAAGGTCATCGACTTCGTCAACGTCTCGAAGTCCTTCGGCGACCGCGTGCTGATCGACGACCTGTCCTTCAGCATCCCGAAAGGCGCCATCGTCGGCGTGATCGGCGGTAACGGTGCCGGTAAGTCCACACTGCTGCGCATGATCACCGGCAAGGAGCAACCGGACTCGGGCACCATCGAGATCGGCGAAACCGTGCAGATCGCCAGCGTCGAGCAGAGCCGCGACCAGCTCGAGGGCAACAAGACCGTGTGGGAGCAGATTTCCGACGGTTTCGACATGATCAAGGTCGGCAACTACGAGGTACCGTCGCGCGGTTATGTCGGCCGCTTCAACTTCAAAGGCGCCGACCAGCAGAAGTTCGTCAAGGATCTCTCCGGTGGTGAGCGCGGTCGTCTGCACATGGCGCTGACTCTGAAGCAGGGCGGCAACGTGCTGCTGCTCGACGAACCGTCCAACGACCTCGACGTGGAAACCCTGCGTGCGCTGGAAGAAGCGCTGCTGGACTTCCCCGGCGCCGCCATCGTGATTTCCCACGATCGCTGGTTCCTCGACCGTATCGCCACGCACATCCTCTCCTACGAGGACGATGGCAAGGTCAACTTCTTCGAGGGCAACTACACCGAGTTCGAAGCCGACCGCAAGAAACGCCTGGGCGATGCCGCAGCGCAGCCGCACCGCGTGCGTTACAAGAAGCTGGCGCAGTAAGCGTCCGCCAATGAAAAACGGAGCCTGTGGGCTCCGTTTTCATTTTCAGGGGTAGCGTTTGCTTCACAGCCTGGCCAGTAACTTCTCCAGTGCGACGGCCTGATCCTCGGCCAGATCGATGATGTGAAAGCCCGCCCAGCAGTGTTGATCGTCGGCACCCGGGCGGCTCCACAGACAATCGGCGCCCAGCCTCACTTCGGCGATCTCCTGCGTGCCGTTGCTGCACACCAGGCGGCACTGCAGCACGGCGTCAGCGGTTTGCGGCGTGTCGCTGAACAGCATGAAACCATCGGCAGACAGGTCGACGATGCGGCCCAGGCGCTGGCCCGTATTGAGATCGAAGACTTCCAGCTGCAGCTCGGTGCCGTGGCGGCTGTGCTGACGACGCTCTTCCATGAAGGCTCCTTAGCGGGGATCGGCTGTGCGCCCGGTGAAGCGCTGCAGCACACGGTAGATGGCGGTCAAGGCGCGATCCATCAGCGGAATCGCACGTTCGGGCGAAACGATACGGGCCAGGCCCTGTTCCATCTCGCTGGCCAGCAGGGTCAGGGGCTTGACCGCGACGCGCTGGCCCTGGTGATCGACGAACATGTAGTTGTGCGTCGTCGGGCTGAACCAGGACAGCTTGAGGATGCGGCTCTGGCCATTGCTGACAAATTCGAACCAGGTGCCGAATTCCAGCTTGGTCAGTTCCTGCGTCAGGGCTTGCGCGCGGGAAGACAACTCGGCGCGTGGTGGCGCCTGTCGGGCAAGCTCAGCATCCTCGCCGAGCATGGCGCCCAGCGGGCTTTCCGGCAGCGATGGTTTGAGCTGGGCGGCCAACTGTGGCTGCTTGGCCTGTACGGCATGCTGGCAGGCGACCAGATCCTGCAACAGACGGCGAATGCCGTCCTCGTGGTAGCCGCCGAGCAGTTCCAGGCCTTTGCGCAGGTCGCTGAGCAGCGGTACGCGCAGCGTCTGCAGGCGTTGCCGGCCGGCTTCATCCAGCGGCATGCCACTCCAGGCCAGCTGTTCGGCGACCTCGCAGGCGCGTCGCCATTCCTCGCTCTGTTCGCCATGGCGAAGCAGAACGAAGACCAGCACGTCAGCCCAGGTCAGCTCCAGGAAGTTACGGATGATGCCGGGCAGCTCGCGTTGCACCAGGCAGCGGCGGATTACCGCGAGCCCCTGTTCGCGGGCGCCTAGCAGGCGGTCACGACCTTTGGCCGCTTCCACGGCTCGGCGCTCGCGCAGCTCGACCTTGTGGCGCAACGTGTCGACGAACTCGTTGAATTCGCTCAGCAGGCCGTCGAACAGGTTCAGGTCACCGCTGAAACCATGGATCACCCGCTCCACGACCCAGTGCATCTTGGCCTGCAGGCCGCGTTCATCGGTTTCATTGCCATACAGCACGCCGGCTTGGGCCATGGCATTAAGTAGGCGGCGCGCCGGGTGGTGATGCTGGGTGAACAGCGCCTTGTCCTGCAGGGCGATCTTCAGATAAGGCGTGTGCAGGTGGGACAGGGCGGTCTTGCAACTGTCGGGCAGATTGGCGTCGTCGAGAATGAAGTCGAACAGCATGCCGACCAGATCGATCACATCCGCTTCCGGGTCGGACACCTTGCTCTGCTGGGCGTGGCTGCTGTGTGTGGCCAGTTGTTCCTGCAGGGCGGCCTTGAGGCCCTCGACCGGCTGCGGCTTGTGCAGGCGCTGCGCCAGTTCCTGGGCCGATTGCTGCTGCATGCGATTGAGCGCGTCGAGCAGCTCGCTGGCGCTGTAGGTGCGGTTGGCCCCACGCGGCGAGAAGCTGGCGATGCTCGGGGTGCCGCCGAGCAAGGGTTCTTCCGGATGCTTTTGGCGATGCTCGCCGAGCAGGCTGGACAGGCCGCTGAATAACGCCAGCGGGTCGCCCGGCGGTGGCGCGCTGAGATCGAGCGGCTGCGTGACCCCAGCTGAGCTGCCTGGCGAGGCGCTGGTGGCGGGCTGCGTCGGCGAAATCGGCTGGCCCGCTGCCTGGGCAGAGGCGGTCGGGGACGGCGTCGGGCGTGCCTGTTTGGCGGTGATCTGCGCACTGTACTTGAGGTTGGGCAGGATGCCCGCCTCGATCAGGCGCTGGTTGAGGGCGCCATACAGGCCTTCCAAGCTCTGCATGACATGCCGATCGAAGAGCATGTAGAGGATGGTCTTGATCTGTAGCGGAAAAGGGCAGGGCGCCAGGGCTTCACGAAAGGCCTGAGCGATGGCCTGTGGGCCGAACGGGTTGCTGTCTTCGCCGAGCTTCTGCCCGTTGTTGAGCAGCGCCAGGCGTTGCTCCAGGGCGAACAGGGCCTGGGTCGAACGCGCCTTGACCCGGCTGACCATATTGGTCACCTGCAGGGTTTCCTCGTAATCCTCGTTTTGCACCAGCGCCATTTGCTCGGCGTCCAGCGAGGTAACTGTTTGCTCCTGCAGCTTGCCGTCGAGAAAGTCGGAGAAGTTCTGGGCGATGCGCTGATGGTAACTGCGCTCGATCTGCGGGCGCTGACGGCGGATCTCACGCATGTTGTCGAAGAACAGCGTCTGAACCTTGTTGTTCTCGGCCTTTTCCGCGCATTCGAACAGGGTGTCGTCGACCTGGCCGAATACACCGGCCAAGTGTTCGGCCAGGCGATTCATCACCAGCTTGCGGCAGCTTTGCACCAGGTCGCCGAAGCGTGGCTGGATTCCTCGGCTGGCGAGGCTGACCACTTTGGAGGGCTGCGGTGGCTTGTCCTGGTTGCTCATGGACTGTCCTGAAATCGTGCTGCGGCGGCGTCTTGCCGCGGCTGCCATGCAATGCAACATATAGTAGTCCATGCTCCGACTGCAAAGCATTGTCGTAAAAGCAGTTTATGGGGGTTGACAGGGGTAATTTGCTAAGTAAAATGGCGCGCCTCTGAAGCGGTAAAGCGAAAGCCGAAACGCAGCAGAGGTTGGAATGCAGTAGTTCCGCGATAGCTCAGTCGGTAGAGCAAATGACTGTTAATCATTGGGTCCCTGGTTCGAGTCCAGGTCGCGGAGCCAAATTCCAGACGGGGTATAGCGCAGTCCGGTAGCGCGCCTGCTTTGGGAGCAGGATGTCGGGAGTTCGAATCCCCCTACCCCGACCATTTTCAGGGTCGTTAGCTCAGTTGGTAGAGCAGTTGGCTTTTAACCAATTGGTCGTAGGTTCGAATCCTACACGACCCACCATATAAAACGACGAAGCCCGCCTTGTGCGGGCTTCGTCGTTTCCGGCGTTTACGATTTCAGGTGATGCAGCGTCAGATCTCTACCTGCGTACCCAGCTCGATCACCCGGTTCAGCGGCAGGTTGAAGAAGCGCAGGCTGCTGTTGGCGTTCTTCAGCATGAATGCGAACAACACCTCGCGCCAACGTGCCATGCCGGTGCGCGGGCTGGCGATCACCGTCTCACGGCTGAGGAAGTAGGTGGTGTTCATCGGCTCGAAGTCCGGCGTCTTCAACTGGCAATGGGTCAATGCGTAGGGCACATCCGGACGTTCGGTGAAGCCGAAGTGCAGTATCACCCGATAGAAGCCCTCGCCATGCTCATGCAGCTCCATACGTTTATCCAGGCTGACTCTGGGAGTGTCCTCGTTGACCACGGTGAGCAGTACCACACGCTCATGCAGCACCTGGTTGTGCAGCAGGTTGTGCAGCAGGGCGTGAGGCACGGCATCGGCACGGGCGGTGAGGAACACTGCGGTGCCACGCACGCGCAAAGGCGGCTGACGGGCGATGCTATCGATGAATGTGGCCAGTGGCAGGGCATTGTCCAGCAGGCGCTCGACGAGGATCTCCTTGCCGCGCTTCCAGGTGACCATCAGGGTGAACAGGACGATCCCGGCGATCAGCGGAAATGCACCGCCGGCGACGATTTTTGGCAGATTGGCGGCGAAGAACAGGCTGTCGACCAGGAGGAAGCCGAGCAGTAGCGGGATCGACAGCCATTTGGGCGTTTTCCACAGCAGCAGAACCACGGCTGCTGCCAGCAGTGTGGTGATCAACATGGTGCCGGTCACCGCCACACCATAGGCTGAGGCCAGCGCGCCGGACGAGCCGAAGCCCAGTACCAGCAGCACCACGCCGATCATCAGCGCCCAGTTCACCGTGCCGACATAAATCTGCCCCTGCTCGGTTTCCGAGGTGTGCTGGATGAACATGCGCGGGATGTAGCCGAGCTGGATGGCCTGCTGGGTCAGGGAGAAGGCGCCGGAGATCACCGCCTGCGAGGCGATTACCGTGGCCAGAGTCGAGAGCAGCACCATCGGCAGCAAGGCCCAGCCCGGTGCCAGGCGGAAGAAGGGGTTATGGGCGACCTCGGGGTTGCTGAGGATCAGCGCGCCCTGGCCCAGGTAGTTGAGCAGCAGGCCCGGCAGCACCAGGTAGAACCAGGCGCGGGCGATGGGCTGGCGGCCGAAGTGGCCCATATCGGCGTACAGCGCCTCGGCGCCGGTCAGCGCCAGCACCACGGCGCCGAGAATGGCGACGCCAACGCCGGGGTGGCTGATGAAAAAATGTGCGCCCCAGTAAGGGTTGAGCGCATGCAGCACGGATGGATGCTGGGCGATGCCGTAGAGCCCGAGGCCGCCGAGGGTCAGGAACCAGATCAGCATCACCGGCCCGAAGAGGATGCCGATGCGCGCCGTGCCGTGCTTCTGGATCAGGAACAGGCTGACCAGGATCACCAGCGCCAGTGGCACGATCCAGCTATCGATGCCGTCGAAAGCCACCTCCAGCCCTTCTACCGCTGAAAGCACGGAGATGGCCGGGGTGATCATGCTATCGCCGAAGAACAGCGCGGCGCCGAACAAGCCGAGCAACAGCAGTACGCGGCGCAAGCGCGGGTAGTCGCGGGCAGCGCGCTGGGCCAGGGCGGTGAGCGCCATCACCCCGCCTTCGCCGTCGTTGTCGGCGCGCAGGATGAACAGCACGTACTTGATCGAGACGACCCATACCAGTGACCAGATGATCAGCGACAGCACACCGAGCACGCCATCGTGATTGGGTTGCACGCCGTAGTTGAACACTTCGCGCAGGGTATACAACGGGCTGGTGCCGATGTCGCCGTACACCACGCCGGTGGCGGCGATCAGCAGGGTGAGGGCGGACTGGCGTGGGGCTGAGGCGGTGTCGTGCGACAAGGTGGGCATCCTGAAGGGGCGTCCCTGCCCAGTGTAGACGGCCTCAGTGCAGCTTGAGGCGGGGCTCGGTACTGCGCCCGATGCGGTCGCTGAGCATCAGCAGGGCGGTGCGCAGCGGGCCGTAGAGGGCCATCTGATGCATGCGATAGAGCGAGACATAGAACATCCGCGCCAGCCAGCCTTCGAGCATCACGCTGCCGGTGAGATTGCCCATCAGGTTGCCCACGGCGGAGAAGCGCGACAGCGAGATCAGCGAACCGTAGTCGCGATAACGGTATTCCGGCAGCGGGCCATCGACCAGCTTCTGGCGCAGCGACTTGACCAGCATCGAGGCTTGCTGGTGCGCCGCCTGGGCGCGGGGCGGCACGTTGCGGCCGTCGCTGCCGGGCTGTGGGCAGGCGGCGCAATCGCCGAAGGCGAAGATGTCGTCATCCAGCGTGGTCTGCAGGGTCGGGCGTACCACCAGTTGATTGATGCGGTTGCTTTCCAGGCCGTCGAGCGCCTTGAGAAAGCCCGGTGCGCGGATGCCGGCGGCCCACACCTTGAGGCTGGCCTTGATGAACTGGCCATCGGCAGTCTTCAGGCCGTCGGCGGTGACTTCGCTGACGGCCGCGCCGGTCAGTACGGTGACGCCCAGCTTGAGCAGGGTCTGGTGCACGGGGGCCGCGATGCGTTCGGGCAGTGCTGGCAATACGCGCGGGCCGGCCTCGATAAGGGTGATGCGCATGTCCTCCGGACGAATCCGGTTCAGGCCGTAGGCCGCCAGTTGCTGCGCGGCATGGTGCAGCTCAGCCGCCAGTTCGACACCGGTGGCGCCGGCGCCGACGATGGCCACGTCGATCTGCGTACCCTGGGCCTGTTCGTTGGCATGGGCGCGCAGGTAGTGGCTCAGGAGCTGGCGATGGAAGCGTTCGGCTTGTGCGCGGGTGTCGAGGAACAGGCAATGCTCGGCGGCGCCCTGGGTGCCGAAGTCGTTGGTGGTACTGCCGACGGCGATCACCAGGCTGTCGTAGGCGATCTGCCGCTCGGGCATCAGCACCTTGCCGTCTTCGTCCAGCGTCGGCTCCAGGGTGATGGTCTTGCCGGCGCGGTCGAGGCCTGCCATGCGCCCGAGCTGGAATTCGAAGTGGTTCCACTTGGCCTGGGCCACGTAGTTCAGCTCGTCTTCCGACGAATTGAGCGAGCCGGCGGCGACTTCGTGCAGCAGTGGTTTCCAGATGTGGGTCAGATTGGCGTCGACCAGAATGACGCGCGCTGCGCCACTCTTGCCGAGTTTTCTACCCAGGCGGGTGGCTAGCTCCAGGCCGCCGGCGCCGCCGCCGACGATCACGATGCGATGGGTCATGATGAATGCTCACAAGGCTTTGAAAAAGGCGTTGCGAGTCGGGCCGGGCGAGCGCGAGGCAGCTCATAGCACCAGTCGACTCAGAAAACGGGCGAGGAGGCCAAGGCCGATGACCGCCGCCAGCAGGCAGGCCAACAGGCGCCAGACCCGGAAGGGTTGGCGTTCGGTCTGGTGCTGGGGGGCGCTCAGGTACTGATCGACCTTTTGCTGGTCGTCGGGGCTAAGGCGGCTGGTCATCGGGGCCTCTCTGATATGGCGGCCATTTTAGGCTTGGCCGGGCGTATTGGCGAGTATAGGTCCCAGGCTTTGCACAGCATCGCCCTGGCGAATGATGCCGCCCTGCACCACGCGTGCGGTGATACCTCCATGACCACGCATGGCCTGGAAGGTGCCCTTGCCCAGGCGGGCTTCGAGCTTGGCGCAGGGCTGGCACCAGCCGGTGGTCTCGAAGATCGCCTGGCCGATACGAAAGCGCCGGCCCTTGAGGCTGAACAGATTGATCCCGGCCACGGCGATATTGCGCCTCAGCTCGCTCGGGTGCAGAGGTGTTTCACGGCCCATGAGAGCGGCCGCTACCGCCAGGTGTTCCCACTGGATCAAGGTCACCTGCCGGGCGTTGCGAGGGCCGGGGCGGCTGTGATCGCCGGTCAGGCCCGCTTCCAGCCTGCTTTCCACGGCTTCGACCTCGAGCATTGGCGCGCCGCGTTGCGGGCGGACGCCGATCCAGCGCACCTGGCCGACCTGCGGTACCTCGGCGAGCAGTTCCTGCAAGGTGCTCATAGGCCAATCCCTACGTCGAACAACAGGCTGCGACCGAGGTTTTGGCGCAGGAATTCCGGGGCATCCGGGTGAGCGAACAGTACGCGAGCGAAGCGCGGGCCGACCATCGACAGCGAGCGCCAGCCCTGACGCAGGTATTCGGTCGGTGGCGGGAAGAAGCTGTTGCAGTCCAACTCGGCGCGCTTGAGGTTGACGAAGGCGACCAGATCCAGCTCGCCCAGGTCGATGCCGCGTTCCTGGTAGTTGTTCGCCTTCTTGCGCAGCGTTGGCGCCAGGCGTGCTTGCAGCTCGCTGGCCGGGATGCGCTTGGGGCGCGCTTCACGGCGCACCAGTTGGCTCAGCGAGAAGGCGCTGCGGCGACGTTCCAGCTCGGCGCGCCATTCGTCATTGAGGCGACGGCCCTCGTCGAGCACGAAGAACACCTCGAAGTTGGCATCACGAAACAGTACATCCGGCGGCTCCTGGCCGCTGGGGGTGAAGTCCTCGCTGCGCTGGCGCACGTTCAGCGCCTGCAGCAGCCGTTGGCAGACCCAACGCTCACGCTCCCACTTCTTGGCGTTGGAGAGAAAGGCGTTGGCCTGCTCGGCCTGATGGGTGAGCAGTCGCAGGTAGTCGGAATCGTCCATGGGCAAAGCTTAGCCGCAGCGCTGTCGTGCATGCCATCCCCGCGAGGAACTCTCGGCTTGTGAATGGCGGTGTAGACTGCGCCGTACGACTCATGACAGACGGAGCGCGTATTGAGATGATCGCTTCCAACCTGCTGGCGTTCAGCACCTTGCTGGTGGGCTGGCTGATCTATTTGCCGGTGCTGCTCTGGGCCTTGCTGCGCGCGCCCTGGGTCGAGCTGTTCAGCGATCTGCGTCGCCAGCACCTGCTGTTCGGCACCATGCTCGGCCTGTTTCTGTTGTGGCTGGTGCGGCGCGACTTCGACTCCGGCCTGTCCTACCACTTCATCGGCATGACCGCCGTGACCCTGTTGCTGGACTGGCCGCTGGCCATCCTCGCCGGCCTGGCGGCGCAGCTTGGCCTGCTCCTGCTGGGGCGTCTGGATCTGGCCGCGCTGGGCGTCAACGGCATCCTGCTAATTTTGCTCCCCGTGCTGATCACCGAACTCTGCGCGCTGTACGTCGAGCGCCGGCAGCCGCGCAATCTATTCGTCTACATCTTCTGCTGCGGCTTCTTCCCGGCGGCCCTGGCCACCCTTGTGACCTTGCTCGGTGGGCTGGCGCTGCTGTGGATGGATGGGCTATTTCCCATGCCGCCCTGGCTCGACGACTTCGTCGGCTACCTGTGGCTGATCATCTTCCCCGAGGCCTTTATCAACGGCACGGTGGTCACAGCGCTGGTGGTGTTCTATCCGGATTGGCTGGAAACCTTCAATCGCAGCCGCTATCTGCAGGCGCCATGGAAGGACAACGAGCGCGACGGTTGATCGGCTTTCATCAGCCTGCTGAATGCAGGGCTTCGCATTGATCCGAGTCAAGGTTGCTGCTGTCGCCCGCGCCATCCTGTGGCAAAACGCAGGAGGTGAACATGAGTATTCATGCATGGGCGAAGGCGGCGTTGCAGGCCGATCTGCAGGCGGCCGAGGCGCAAGGCTTTGACAGGCTGCTGGCGCTGCGCACGCTGCTGAGCGAAGTGGTGCAGATGAACAAGGCGCAGCGCGAGGTGCAGGAGCTGGCGCATGAGCTGCAGTTTCTGGCCGACAATCTTGATGATGAGCGGGAGTATGTTTTTATGCGGCCTTAGTGGCTGTTCATCTTTTGGTCGGGATGCAGGCATGGGCTCTTTGCGAGGGGGGTGATACCGGACTGGCAAGTTTGTTTGTTGTCTTTAGGCGTCTGTTCCGAATTGCCGCGTTTTTGTTGATGTTTTTGGTTTCGCCCTCCCGGGCGAGTAACTTTTGCGGGCAAAAGTAACCAAAACCCTCCGCCCGTTCATCCGGCCCTCGCTGCGCGAGGGTTCGCTCACTCCATCATCGTTCCAGAGGCCCGCCGCGAAGGGCCATCCCTGGCCCATCGCGGCTCTCGCAGCATCCATGCCGCTCAACCTCTTCCACGACGATTCCGTTCGCCCTCCTGGGCGGGCTCTGCACGCGCCTGAGCCCTAGGCAACTCTCTGGAACGCTGCATGCTTTATGGTGGCAGCCTTAGGGGGAACTCAGGAGCGTCAGCAAACAGTCCGCCGAGCCATGCCGAGTTCGGCACCACAATCCGCGTCCAATACACCCAGCGGCGTACTGCTTCCGAGCGGCAGGCGTACAGGGGCGCCCTACGCGAATGAAAGTATTGGTTTAACTCGACGGCCACATCGCAACTTCACAGCTACCAGAACACGCCGGGCGTACCTTGGAATGCCAGTTCGTTCAGACGCGCGAATTGCCCCTTCAGGAGGGTGAGTGGAATCGTTGCGCAGAGGGGCGAGCGGCATGGATGCCGCGAGAGGCGTAATGGGCCAGGGATGGCCCATGTACACCGACCCTCGGAGCAGCGATGGAGCGAACGAACCCCGGCGCAGCCGGGGCCGGATGATGGGGTGCGTTTTCTTTTGCTTACTTTTCTTTGCGCACTTCAAAGAAAAGTGAGTCGCCCGAGAGGGCGAAACCCGGAATATCCGAACACACCGTAGCGGCGTCCAGAACACCAAAAACAAACAAACTTGCCAGTCCGGTATCAACACCCCACAAGGCTGTTGCATCACTCTAGCGAGTGCGCGTCGCCTCAGTGCGGTCTGGTCGGCAGATCACCGCTGAACAGCTCATCTTCCAGCTCATTGCCAGCAATGGCATGTTCCTCGGCCGCCCAGGCGCCCAGGTCGATCAGTTTGCAGCGCTCGCTGCAGAACGGGCGATAGGTGCTCTCGGCTTTCCATTCGACGGGTGCGCCACAGGTCGGGCACTGAACGAGGGTGGTCATGGTTGGCCTCCACGCAGGGTCAGATAAAAGTCGTGCAGGCGGTCGACCTCGCGATCCAGCCAGGCCAGGTCGCGGTCGTTGCACAGCACGTCATGGGCATGGCGCAGGCGCTCTTCGCGGTCGGCCTGGGCCTTCACGATGGCGCGCACCTGCTCTTCGTTGGCGCTGTCGCGCGCCATGGTGCGTTCGATTTGCAGCGCTTCGGGAACGTCGACCACCAGCACACGCTGGGTCAGCCGATGCTGGCCGGACTCCACCAGCAGCGGCGATACCAGAATCGCGTAGGGCGACTCGGCGCGCGCCAGCACCTGCACGATCTCCTGGCCGATCAACGGATGCAGCAGGGCCTCCAGCCAGCGCCGCTCGTCGGGGGCCGCGAAGATGCGCTGGCGCAGGGCGGCGCGATCCAGCGTGCCGTCTGCTTGCAGGATCTCGGCGCCGAAGTGTTCGACGATCTTTGCCAGCGCCGGTCGGCCCGGCTCGACCACCCAGCGCGCGGCATGGTCGGCGTCCACCGTGTGTACGCCACGGTCGATGAAGGCCTGGGCGACGGCGGTCTTGCCACTGCCAATGCCGCCAGTCAGGCCGAGAATCCAGGGTTTCATGACGAGGTTGCGATCCCGTTGCGGCTCAAGGGCGCGATTGTAGGGGGGATTGCCCGAGGACGCGAATCTCGCGCCTCGGGCTAGCAGGCTGTTGAAAAACTACCTGCGTTGGCAATACTGCGTTAAAAACAGCCTCAAAATGCTCATTTACAGCACGTAAACTGCGCTTTTTCGGCTGTTTTTGCCTTGTCTTGCCTGCCTCGCCTACGTTTTTCAACGGCCTGCTGGAGGCTCAGCGATTGACCGGAGTCAGACGCAGCAGGTGGATGCGGCGGCTATCCGCGTTGAGCACGCGGAAGCGGAATTCGCCGATTTCGGTGACTTCGTTGCGCTTGGGCAGGTGGCCGAAAGCATTCATCACCAGGCCGCCGACGGTGTCGTATTCGTCGTCGGAGAAGTGACTGTCGAAAGCCTCGTTGAAGCTGTCGATGGGGGTCAGCGCCTTGATCAGGTAGTCACCGGAGGGCAGCGGCTTGATGTGGCCGTCTTCCTCGACGTCATGCTCGTCCTCGATGTCGCCGACGATCTGTTCCAGCACGTCTTCGATGGTCACCAGACCGGCGACGCCGCCGTATTCGTCGATGACCACGGCCATGTGGTTGTGGTTGGCGCGGAACTCGCGCAGCAGCACGTTGAGGCGCTTGGACTCGGGCACGAAGGTGGCCGGGCGCAGCATGTCCTTGATGTTGAAGTTGGGCTGGTCGCCCTGCAGGATCAGCGGCAGCAGATCCTTGGCGAGGAGGATGCCGATGACGTCGTCGAGGCTTTCGCCGATTACCGGGTAGCGCGAGTGGGCGGCCTCGATGATCGCCGGGAGAAACTCCTGCGGCGTCTGAGTGGCCTTGATGCTGATCATCTGCGAGCGAGGCACCATGATGTCGCGTACCTGCAGGTCGGCGACCTGAATGGCGCCTTCGACAATGGCCAGCGCTTCGCTGTCGAGCAGTTTGTTCTGGTGGGCTTCGCGCAGGACTTCCAGCAGTTCCTGGCGGTTTCTCGGCTCATGAGCAAAAGCGTGGGTCAGCTTGTTGAACCAGGACTTCTGCTCGTTGCTCGATCGGTCTTCGCTCATGGCGTTTTACTCGGGGTCCTTTTCATTAGGAGATTCATCACCGGCATATGGATCGGGGTGACCCAATTCGGCGAGCAATTGTCGTTCCAGATCTTCCATCTCGAGGGCTTCGTCTTCCTCGATATGGTCATAGCCCAGCAGGTGCAGGCAGCCGTGGATCACCAGGTGCGCCCAGTGCGCCTCCAGCGCCTTGCCTTGCTCGGCTGCTTCGCGCTCGACCACCGGCACGCAGATCACCAGATCGCCGAGCAGCGGAATGTCGAGAATGCCGTCGGGAATCTCGGCGGGGAAGGACAGCACGTTGGTGGCGTAGTCCTTGTGCCGCCAGGTGTGGTTCAGTTCGCGGCCTTCGGCTTCGTCGACCAGGCGGATGGTCAGCTCCGAATCGGCTGTGCGCTGGCGCAGCGCCAGTTCGCACCAGCGGCGCAGCTGCGCCTCGTCCGGATGCTGGCCGTCAGTGGCCAGTTGCAGGTCAAGCTCAAGCATCGTGGCTGTCGCCCTTGCCGTTCAGGCGCGCGTCGTGGCGCTCGTAGGCCTCGACGATGCGCTGCACCAGCGGGTGGCGCACGACGTCCTTGGGCTTGAAGTGGGTGAAGCTGATGCCGGGCACGTCACGCAGTACTTCGATCACATGCGCCAGACCGCTCTTGGTGCCGCGCGGCAGGTCGACCTGGGTGATGTCGCCGGTGATCACGGCGGTGGAGCCGAAACCGATACGGGTAAGGAACATCTTCATCTGCTCGACGGTGGTGTTCTGACTCTCGTCGAGAATGATGAAGCTGTTGTTAAGCGTGCGGCCGCGCATGTACGCCAGCGGCGCAATCTCGATCACCTGCTTCTCGATCAGCTTGGCGACGTGTTCGAAGCCGAGCATTTCATAGAGTGCGTCGTACAGCGGTCGCAGGTAGGGGTCGATCTTCTGTGCCAGGTCGCCGGGCAGGAAGCCGAGTTTCTCGCCGGCTTCCACCGCGGGGCGCACCAGCAGGATGCGCCGCACCTGCTCGCGCTCCAGCGCATCCACTGCACAGGCGACAGCCAGGTAGGTCTTGCCGGTACCGGCCGGGCCGATGCCGAAGTTGATGTCGTTGTCGAGGATCGCCTTGACGTAGCGCTGCTGGTTGGCACCACGCGGCTTGATCACGCCCTTCTTGGTGCGCAATGTAACCTGCGGCAGGTTGCTGGGGTTGACCAGCTCCTCGACGCCGGACTCCTGCAAATACAGGTGCACCAGGTCGGGCGACAGCTCGGTGGCTTTGGTTTCGCGGTACAGCTTGCGCAGCAGGGTTTCGGCGGCCCGGGTCTTGTCGGCGGCGCCGAGCATCTCGAACTGATTGCCACGGTTGCGGATTTCCAGGCCGAGGCGCTCTTCGATCAGGCGCAGGTGCTCGTCGAACTGGCCGCAGAGGTTGGCGAAACGGCGGGCCTCGAAAGGTTCGAGGGTGAAACGATGGGGTTCTAGGGAAGCGTTCAAGGTGATGGTGTGATCGTCACTTGGCTAGGTAGGGAAAGGCAGCATAACGCTGGCCGCCGACAACGCAAAGTGTCGGCGGCTGCGTCTTTAGTGGAGGGTGTCGGTATCGAGCAGGGTGCCGCGCAGCGAGTGCGGCAGGGCGTCGTCGATGTGCACGTCGACGAACTGGCCGATCAGGCGCGGGTTATCGCAACGGAAGTTGACGATGCGGTTCTGCTCGGTGCGGCCCTGGAGCATGCCCGGGTCTTTCTTCGAGTAGTCGCTGACCAGGATGCGCTGCACCGTGCCGACCATGCGCCGGCTGTTCTCGAAACCGTTCTGGCTGATGCGGTGCTGCAGCAGGGCCAGGCGTTGCTTCTTCACCTCTTCCGGGGTGTCGTCGACCAGATCGGCAGCCGGTGTGCCCGGGCGCGAGCTGTAGATGAAGGAGAAGGAGAAGTCGAAACCGACGTCCTCGATCAGCTTCATGGTCTGCTCGAAATCCTTCTCGGTCTCGCCGGGGAAGCCGACGATGAAGTCCGAGCTGATCAGGATGTCCGGGACGGCGGCGCGCAGCTTGCGGATGCGCGACTTGTACTCCAGCGCGGTGTGGTTGCGCTTCATCGCCGCGAGGATGCGGTCGGAGCCGGACTGCACTGGCAGGTGCAGGTACTTCACCAACTGCGGGATCTCGGCATGGGCGGCGATGATCGCGTCGGAGAACTCCAGCGGGTGGCTGGTGGTATAGCGGATGCGCTCGACGCCATCGAGGGCCGCCACGGCATGCAGCAGCTCGGCGAAATCGGCGATATGACCGTCCGGCGCTTCGCCACGGTAGCCGTTGACGTTCTGCCCGAGCAGGGTGACTTCCTTCACGCCCTTCTCGGTCAGGGAGGTGATTTCCATGAGCACATCGACCAGCGGGCGGCTGACTTCCTCGCCGCGGGTGTAGGGCACCACGCAGAAGGTGCAGTACTTGCTGCAGCCTTCCATCACCGAGACGAAGGCGCTGGGGCCGTCGACGCGCGGCTCGGGCAGGCGGTCGAATTTCTCGATCTCGGGGAAGCTGATGTCCACCTGGGCGGTCTTGGTGGTACGCGCGGCGTCGATCATTTCCGGCAGGCGGTGCAGGGTCTGCGGGCCGAATACCACGTCGACATAGGGCGCGCGGTCGCGGATCGCTGCGCCTTCCTGGCTGGCCACACAGCCGCCGACACCGATCACCAGATCCGGGTTGGCCTGCTTCAGCTCGCGCCAGCGGCCGAGCTGGGAGAATACCTTGTCCTGCGCCTTCTCACGGATCGAGCAGGTATTGAGCAGGATCACGTCCGCTTCTTCGGGTTTTTCCGTGACCTCCAGGGCCTGATGCTCGCCCAGCAGGTCGACCATGCGCGAGCTGTCGTACTCGTTCATCTGGCAACCGTGGGTTTCGATATAGAGCTTCTTGGTCATGGCACTGTCTGAGGTGGTTAAAAAATGACCGCGCATTATAGGGGAGAGGTAGGCGACAGGCTACAGGCGGCAGTTCCCTAGCCCGGATTGCATCCGGGCTACGCCTGCTTGCAGCTTCCGACCTTGTGCTATCCTGCGCGCCCCGTTTTTCCTGATTTCGAGCCTTCATGAGCAAGCGTGATCCCATCTACAAGGTGATTTTCCTCAACCAGGGCCAGGTGTACGAGATGTACGCCAAGCAGATCTTTCAGAGCGATCTGTGGGGGTTTCTGGAGGTGGAGGAATTCGTCTTCGGTGAGCGCAGCCAACTGGTGGTCGACCCCAGCGAGGAGAAGCTCAAGGCACAGTTCGAAGGCGTGGTACGCAGCTTCGTGCCGATGCACGCGATCATCCGCATCGACGAGGTGGAGCGCCTGGGCACGGCGAAGATCAGCGAAGCCAAGGGCGGTGGCAACGTGATGCCATTCCCCATGCCGATGCCGGACAAATAAGCGACAAGTTGCAAGTAGGGTGGGCTTTAGCCCACCGGCGGTATCGAGAGGCTATATTGGTGGGCTGAAGCGGAGTGCCGCCCGGCCCACCCTACGGCTGAAGCGGATCAGCCCTGTGAGTCAGGGCAGCGGCGCGAAAGGCGAGCGGCTTTCGGCGGTCTGCAGTTCCAGCAGGTAGCTGCGGAAAATCTGCCCCAGCACCTGGCTGGCGATTTCCAGTTCATCGCGACGCATCTGCGCCGACACCAGGTCGGCGGTGTCCATGGCTTCGTCCGAGCCATTGACCGAAGCCATCTTCAGCACGATGTAAGCCTGCACGTTGTTGGCCGGTACGCCTTCACCACGGAAGAACATGGTGCCCAGGCGCAGCTGCGCTTCGGCGTGGCCTTGCAGTGAGGCGCGCTCGAACCAGGTCAGCGCCTGCTTGAAGTCGCGCGGGGTGCGTTTGCCGTCGTAATAGTATTCGCCGAGTTCGAAAGCCGCCTGGACGTTGCCGCTGCGCGCCATGTCCTGGCAACTGGCGAGGGCGTCGGGCATTTCTTCGGCAGGGCCGTTCAGGGCACAACTGCCGGTCGCCGGGATCAGCAGGGAATTGCCGCCTGCGAGTGCAAACAGCGGGAGGAAAAGCAACAGGCAGCCCATGGACAGGGTGCGGCCGGTGCGAGTCATCTGGATTACGGCGCCTCAGCGGTTCGGGGCGGGTTACAGGCCCGGTCGGCGCGATACGTGCCGACCGGCGCATTATGGAATAAACCGCCGCGATCTTACAAAGCCTTTACCCGGTGTGTTGCTCGCGATTACCCGGCAGCGTCAGGAGTAACCACGCCAGCAGCGGATAGGCCGGAGCGAGAATGACGTGGAACAGGTCGATACGACGCACCGGGCCGAGCCAGCCTTCGCTGCCGACGGCCACGCCGGCCAGCAGGAACAGGCCAACGACCAGCGCGCCAGCGATCACCGCTCCACGCCGAGGCCATTGCACGGCGCCTGCATAGGCGATGGCTGCGAGGCTGGCCAGATTCAGCGCCAGGCGGTATTCCTCCAGATGGCCGAACTGACGAAACAGCTCGAAGAAGGCGCACAGCCCGAGCAGGATGCGCCCCCAGTTGGGCCGACTCCAGACCCAGCCTCGCCCTAGCGCCAACGCAGTCGCGCCCAGCAGCGGCAGGCCGAGAAAGCTGCTGGCCTGTGACAGCCACAGATGTGCCGCCTGCCAGCTCGGGTCGAAACCGTAGCGGATCACCCCGACGCTGGCGGCGGCCGCCGGCAGGAGGAAGCCGAGCAGGGCGCAGAACAGCGCCGGCTGGTCGCCCTCGCCGTAGCGCCCGCGTGCCCGGCCTATCCACAACACACAGGCGGCGCAGGCGATGGCCAGCAGTCCGTCACTGAAGGCGGTGCTGTACTGCATCAGCCTTTTTTCAGCTCGGCGAAGGCGCGCTCGGCGGCGGCGAAGGTGATGTCCAGCTCCTTGTCGCCATGGGCGATGGAGGTGAAGCCCGCTTCGAAGGCGCTCGGTGCCAGGTACACGCCACCGTCCAGCATCAGGTGGAAGAAGCGGTTGAAGCGCGCGCTGTCGCTGGCCATCACGTCGGCGAAGGTGACGATATCGTCGGCGCCGCTGAAGTACAGGCCGAACATGGCGCCGGCTTGCGTGGTGACGAAGGGAATGCCGGCGGCATCGGCGCGCTCCTGCAGGCCGGCGAGCATGCGCGAGGTGTAGTCGCTCAGCTCGGCGTGAAAGCCCGGGCGGCTGATCAGCTTGAGGGTGGTCAGGCCGGCAGCCATCGCCAGCGGGTTACCCGACAGGGTGCCGGCCTGGTAGACCGGGCCGAGCGGGGCGATGCAGCCCATGATCTCGCGCTTGCCGCCGAAGCAGCCGACCGGCATGCCGCCGCCGACGATCTTGCCGAAGGTCGACAGATCCGGCGTGATGCCGTAGTGCGCCTGGGCGCCGCCGAGGGCGACACGGAAGCCGGTCATCACCTCATCGAAGATCAGCACCACGCCATGCTGGTCGCACAGTGCGCGCAGGCCTTCGAGGAAGCCCGGCGCCGGCGGCACGCAGTTCATGTTGCCGGCCACCGGCTCGACGATGATGCAGGCCACGGTCTGGCCGACTTCGCTCAGGGTCTGCTCGACTGCGGCGATGTCGTTGAAGGGCAGGGTCAGGGTGTGTTTGGCGAAGTCCGCCGGCACCCCGGCCGAGCTCGGCACGCCCTGGGTCAGCAGGCCGGAGCCGGCTTTCACCAGCAGGCTGTCGGAGTGGCCGTGGTAGCAACCCTCGAACTTGATGATGCTGTCGCGGCCGGTGTAGCCACGGGCCAGGCGGATCGCGCTCATGGTCGCCTCGGTGCCGGAACTGACCATGCGCACCATCTCCATCGACGGCACCAGGCTGCACACCAGCTCGGCCATCTCGGTTTCCAGCGCGGTCGGTGCGCCGTAGGACAGGCCGTGTTCGAGCTGGCGACGTACCGAGTCGAGTACGTCCGGGTGGCTGTGGCCGAGGATCATCGGGCCCCAGGAGCCGACGTAATCGACGTAGCGTTTGTCGTCCTCATCCACCACGTAGGCGCCTTCGGCGTGCTTGAAGAACAGCGGCGTGCCGCCGACGCTGCGGAAGGCGCGCACCGGCGAGTTGACGCCGCCGGGGATGTGTTTCTGAGCGTTGGCGAAGAGGATTTCGGAGCGGGACATGTCAGGTTCTCTCTGCAAAATGATCAAGCGAACAGCGCGGCAAAGGCGCGGGCGCGGTCTTCCACCTCGGTGGCGGAGTCCGCAGCGAACAGGGCGTGGATCACGGCGATCATGCTGGCGCCACGGGCAATCAGGTCGGGTGCGGTGCCCAAGGTCACACCGCCGATGGCGACGATGGGCAGGGCGAAACGTGCGCGGGCCTGATCTAGCAGCTCCACGGTGGCCGCCGGAGCGCCGGGTTTGGTGTTGGAGTTGAAAAAGCGGCCGAAGGCGATGTAGCTGGCGCCTTCGTCTGCAGCGCGCTCGGCCAGTTCCAGCTGGGCATGGCAGGTGCCGCCGATCACGGCATCCGCGCCCAGGCGGCTGCGGGCAGCGGCCAGCGAGCCGTCGGTCTGGCCCAGGTGCAGGCCGACGCCCAGGCGAGCGGCCAATTCCAAGTCATCGTTGATGATCAGCGTGGCGCCGTGGCGTTGGCACAGTTCGGCCAGTGCCTGGGCTTCATCGAAACGGCGCACGGCGTCGGCGGATTTGTCGCGGTACTGCAGCAGCCGCGCACCGCCAATCAGCGCTGCTTCGGCGTAGGGCAGCAGCTTGCCGCCGGCCAGCAGCGGCGTATCGGTGATGGCGTAGAGGCCGCGCAGGCTCATTGGCCGTAATCCAACGGTAGGCGGCGTGGCACGTACTGGCCGTGGCCGGGTTGCTCGGCGTCACGCAGGGTGCGCCAGGTGTAATCCAGGGCGCTTTTCACCGCGCTGACCAATTCTTCACCCAGCGCCAGGCGACCTGCCAGGGTGCTGGCCAGGGTGCAGCCGGAGCCATGGTAGCTGCCGGGCAGGCGTGCGCAGGTAAAGGTATGGCGGCTGCCATCGCGGCAGTAGAGGCGGTTGTGCACTTCGGCTTCGTCGCCGTGGCCGCCTGTAATCAGCAGGTGCTCGATAAAGGGCAGCAGTTTCTCGGCGCATTCGTCGGCTGTGCCTTCCGGCAGCTCGGCGAGGATGCGCGCCTCCGGCAGGTTCGGCGTGGCGATGGTGGAGACGGCGAACAGACGCTCGCGCATGGCGTAGCCAACGTCGTCCTTGCCCAGTGAACCACCGCCACCGGCACGCAGCACCGGATCGCAGACCAGCGGGACACCGGGCAGTTGGCTCATCACCTCAAGCACGGTCTCGACCATCTCCACCGAGCCGAGCATGCCCAGCTTGACGGCGGCGACCGGCATATCGGCCATCACCGCGCGGGCCTGGGCCAGTACCCAGTCGCGGTCGAGCACACGGAAGTCGGAGACGTTGACGGTATCCTGCACGGTCAGGGCGGTCACCGTCGGTGCGGCGTGGCAGCCTTGAGCCAGCAGGGCTTCGATATCGGCCTGCAGGCCGGCACCACCGCTGGGGTCGTGGCCGGACATGCAGAGCACTACGGGGCGGGAGTTTGGCGTTTTCATGGTGCGCGAGCTTATCACTAACCGCTTCTCGCGGCCTCACCACGCATTGCCGCACGGGGCGGCCGGGCGGCTTTTCTGCACTGGCGTGCCGCAAGCGAGCGGGCAAATCTGGAAAAGCGAGTCGACTGCCCCTAGAGTATCGGCATTCGAATATAAGTCTGCCGTGCGTGACGACATCATCGAGGGGTAATGGGGTCCCGATGTCGTCCGACAGGGCTCGTGGGGTTGTATGTACCGGCTGCTCCTGCTCTTCGTGAGCCTCGTTCTTTCCTCGCTGGCAGGTGCCGTGACCTTCGACGAGCAGACGCGCGCACTGCCGCTCGGGCAGAGTATGTACGTGTTCGAGGACGTGCGCGGCGACGCCAGCATCGACGACATCGTTTCTCCGGCGCTGGAGCGCAGTTTCGTTCGGCACGAACGGCCGGTGCTCAATGCCGGCTATTCGCGCTCGGTGTTCTGGTTGCGCCTGGATTTGCAATACCAGCCGCAGAGCCTGAAAGGGCCGCGCCACTGGTTGCTGGAACTGGCCTACCCGCCGCTCGATCATCTGGAACTCTACAGTCGTGGTGCCGACGGCCGCTTCAGCCTGGCGCAGCGCACCGGCGACGCGCTGCCCTTCGACAGTCGGCAGATCAAGCAGAACAATTACCTGTTCGAACTCGAACTGCCGCCCGGTGAGTCGCAGCGCTTCTACTTGCGCCTGGAAAGCCAGGGCTCGATCCAGGCACCGCTGACGCTGTGGGCGCCCAACGCCTATCTGGAGCAGCAGCCCGAGCGCATCTACGTGCTGGGGATCATCTACGGCGTGCTGCTGGTGATGCTGGTGTACAACCTGTTCATCTTCCTCAGCGTGCGTGACACCAGCTACCTCTATTACATCCTCTATATCGCCTCGTTCGGCCTCTATCAGGTATCGGTCAACGGCGCCGGCATCGAGTATTTCTGGCCCAACAGTCCCTGGTGGGCCAATGCCGCCACGCCATTTCTGATCGGCTCGGCCGCGCTGTTCGGCTGCCAGTTCGCGCGCAGCTTCCTGCATACCTCGGAGCACAGCCCGTGGGTCGACCGCAGCCTGATGTTGCTGATGCTGTGTGGCACCGTGGTGATGATCCTGGCACTGACCATCAGCTATGCCACCGCATTGCGCCTGGCCACCTACCTGGCGCTGGGCTTCACCGTGGTGATCTTCGCCGCCGGCATTCTGGCCTGGCTGCGCGGCATGCGCGTGGCGCGCTATTTCATCTTCGCCTGGACGGCCTTCCTCGTCGGTGGGGCGATCAATACGCTGATGGTGCTGGGTTATCTGCCCAACGTCTTCCTCACCATGTATGCCAGCCAGATCGGTTCCGCCATCGAGGTCGGCCTGCTGTCGCTGGCGCTGGCCGACCGCATCAACGCCATGAAGGAGGAGCGCGCGCGTATCCTGCAGGACGCCGGGCACAAGCTGGAGGCGCTCAACCAGGAACTGGCCGACAGCAACCGGTTCAAGGATGAATTCCTCGCCACCGTCACCCACGAGTTGCGCACGCCGATGAACGGCGTGATCGGCTCGCTGGAACTGATGCAGACGGTGAAGATGGACGTGGAACTGGAGCAGTACCAGAAAACCGCTGCGGCCTCGGCCCGCGACATGATGCGCATGGTCAACGACATCCTCGCCCTGACCGAACTGCAGGCCGGCAAGCTCTACCCGCGCCGCGAGGCGTTCAGCCTGCGCGGCCTGTTCGATGGGCTGCGCGCCCAGTATGCGCCGCGTGCCGAAGAGAAAGGTCTGCGTTTCGAGTTGAACCTCGATGACAGCCTGCCGGACATTCTCGAAGGCGATGCCGGCAAGCTGGCGCAGGCGCTTGGCTACCTGCTGGACAACGCCATCAAGTTCACCAATGAAGGCCAGGTCAGCCTGGAGATCGGTCGGGCCAGCCGGGCAGGAGAAGGCTTGCCCCTGACCGTGGTGGTGAGCGACAGCGGCATCGGTTTCGACCCGGCGGAGAACCTCCTGTACCAACGTTTCCGTCAGCTCGACGGTTCGATGACGCGCCAATATGGCGGTCTTGGCATCGGCCTGGCGCTGTGCCGGCAACTGGTCGACCTGCTCGGCGGCAGCCTGACGCACGACTCCACGCCTGGCCAGGGCAGCCGCTTCCGTCTCGATGTACCGCTGACCTTGCCTCAGCAACCTGCCAGCGCGGGCGTGCGGCCTGTCCGACGTAGCGGCGGGATCGCGCAACGCACACCGCAGCAGTGCACGGTGCTGGTGGTTGAGGACAACGCCATCAACCAACTGGTGACACGCGGCATGCTGCTCAAGCTCGGCTACCGCGTGCGCACGGCCGACAACGGCGCCGAAGCGCTCGAGCTGCTGCGTCACGAGCCGGTGGATGCGGTGCTGCTGGACTGCCAGATGCCGGTGATGGACGGCTTTGCCACCTGCCGCGCGCTGCGTGGCCTGCCGGGCTGCGCCGAATTGCCGGTGCTGGCGATCACCGCCCACAGCCACAGCGGGGATCGCGAACGCTGCCTGGCTGCCGGCATGAGCGACTACTTGGCCAAGCCGGTGAAGTTCGACGAGCTGCGCATCCTGCTGCATGACTGGGTGCTCTGCCGCCCAGTGAGCGCTACCAGCGGCACTGCGGCGGTTTGACCGCCACGCGGTTTACCGTTCATCCCATTCCCGATTCGGCGGCAGGTTTGGCCGGATCGTCGCTTTAGCCAAGGTCTGAATCCTGATTCACTGGGTGCGAATGAATCAGGATTCAGACCATGGCCTATCACACCAGTGAAGCGCGCATCGACCGCGATCAGGCGTTGCGCCAGCGTATCCTCGATTGCGCCCTGAAGCGCGTGGTCGAGGGCGGTTTCGCGGCCCTCACCATGCAGGCGCTGGCCGGCGATGTCGGCATCGCCACCGGCAGTCTGTACCGCCACTTTCGCAGCAAGGGCGAACTGGCAGCGGAGGTGTTCGCCACGGCCAGCCAGCGTGAGGTCGACGCCTTGGCCGTCGCACTGCGTGGTCCCGGTAGCGCGGCCGAGCGCTTGCGCCTGGGGCTCGAGCAGTTCGCGGCGCGGGCCTGGCAAAGCCGTCGTCTGGGCTTTGCCCTGATTGCCGAACCGGTCGACCCGGAAGTCGACGAGCAGCGCCTGCTCTATCGCGAAGCCTATGCCGAACTGTTCGTCGATCTGCTCGGCGAGGGCGTTCGTGCTGGCGAGTTTCGCATCGAGCAACTCGGCCTCACCGCCGCCTGCCTGGTCGGCGCCATCGCCGAAGCCTTGATCGGGCCGCTGTCGCCACCCGCCCGGGCGGCGCGCGAAGCCGGACATGTCGGCCTCACTCTGGATCAGGTCAGTGCCAGCCTTGCCACCTTCTGCCTGCGCGCCGTCGGCGCCGAGGACTCCACGCGATGAAACCCAGCCTGCACGCCGAAACTCATGATGTGTTCAACCAGGTGCCGAGCCTGGACGGCGCTAACCTCTATCGGCTCGACCTGCCATTGCAGGAGTGGACTCGTCGTTATGACGGGGCCTGGGCCGACGAGCGCCTGAGTGCCTACGGCGCATTGGCCGGTGGCACGCTGATGCAGGCCGGCTTTCTCGCTAACGAGAACAAACCGGTGTTCAAGAGTCATGATCGCTACGGTAACCGCATCGACCTGGTGGAGTTCCATCCGGCCTATCACGAACTGATGCGCACGGCGGTCGAGCATGGTCTGCCTTCGTTGCCCTGGGCCGATCCGCGTGCCGGCGCGCATGTCGCCCGTGCCGGCCTGACCTACCTGCACAGCCAGGCCGAGGCCGCCAGTGGCTGCCCGCTGACCATGACCTTTGCCGCCGTGCCGGCCATTCGTCTGCAGCCCAACGTGGCCGAACAGTGGCTGCCGAAGATCCTGTCCACCGAGTACGATCCGAGCAACCTGCCGATGGAGCAGAAAACCGGCGTCACCATCGGCATGGCCATGACCGAGAAGCAGGGCGGCACCGACGTGCGTGCCAACACCACCCGCGCCTACGCCATCGGTCTTGGCGGGCCGGGGCAGGGCTACGAGCTGGTCGGCCACAAATGGTTCTGCTCGGCGCCGATGTGCGACGCCTTCCTCACCCTGGCCTACACCGACAAGGGCCTGTCGTGCTTTCTGCTGCCGCGTCATCGTCCGGACGGCACGCGCAACCAGTTCTACATCCAGCGCCTGAAGAACAAGCTGGGCAACTGGGCCAACGCCTCCAGCGAGGTGGAATACCGTGGCGCCTTTGCCTGGATGCTCGGCGAGGAAGGGCGCGGCGTGCCGACCATCATCGAGATGGTGGCCATGACCCGCTTCGACTGCATGGTCGGCTCCAGCAGCCTGATGCGCCAGGCCCTGACCCAGGCCGCGCACCACTGCGCGCACCGTCAGGTGGGCGGCAAGCGGCTCGCCGACCAGCCACTGATGCAGAACGTGCTCGCCGACCTGGCGCTGGAGAGCGAAGCCGCGCTGGCGCTTTGCATGCGCATGGGCCGCGCGCTCGATCACCAGCATGATGCGCAGGAAGACAAGTTCGCCCGCCTGGTCACCGCCGTGGGCAAATACTGGATCTGCAAGCGCGCCCCGGAAATGATCTACGAGGCCAGCGAGTGCATGGGCGGTGCCGGTTACGTCGAGGAAACCATCCTGCCGCGCCTGTACCGCGAGGCGCCGGTCAACTCGATCTGGGAAGGCTCCGGCAACGTGCAATGCCTGGACGTGCTGCGTGCTCTGTCCAAGGAGCCGGGCGTTCTCGATGCACTGTTCGATGAGTTGGGCGATGGCCACGGCGATGCCCGCCTCAAGGCGCATATCCAGCGCCTTAAAGCCGATTTTGCCGATACCGCCGATATCCAGTACCGCGCCCGCCAACTCACCGAAGATATGGCCGTGGCCCTGCAGGCCAAGCTGCTGCTGGAGGCAGGCAACGCCACCGTCTCCGATGCCTTTATCGCCAGCCGCCTGGAAGGCCGTGGACGGGTCTACGGCACTCTGCCGCGAGGTGTCGACGTCGAGGCGTTGCTGGCGCGTAGCACGCCGAATCTGCTTTGATTCTTGAGCGATCTTTAACAAGGAACAGTTGGTGGATTTTTAGCGGCTGATTTTTCCCTTTGGGATAGTTGGTCGTACTAAACGTGCTCCCCGCGCCAACAGGGATGAGTCAAGCGTGCCAGCCCGGCGCGCTGTTTTTTAGCCCAGTAGGCGAGTAATCTGGCGGCCGATGGTTCTGCGTGCACGTACGTGACGCGGATGAAAAGGGAACAGGGTGCGGCGAGTCTCGCCAATGCCCTGGCTGCCCCCGCAACTGTAAGCGGCGAACGATGCCCTCATGCCACTGACTCCGGTCGGGAAGGCGGGCGAAGTGCCAAGCCGTGAGCCAGGAGACCTGCCATCGAATCCATCGATCCTCCAACTCGTCGCGCGGTGGGCGCGGCCAAGGAACTTGCATGCATATCGAACCCGGTGTCGTCGAAGGCGCCAAGATCTTCCTCAGCTACGCAACCGCAGTCGGTGCCTTCGGGCTGACCGCCAAACTGGCGCGCGATGCCATCCGCGACAACGGCGGGGCGACCGCCCTGGCGCTGCGCAGCCTGCTGACCACGGCGCTGGTGTTCTGCTTCTTCGAGGTATTGCCGCACCATGCGGTTGGCGTTTCCGAGGTGCACCTGATCCTCGGCTCCACCTTGCTCCTGCTGTTCGGCGCCGGTGCCACGGCCGTCGGTCTGGCCGCTGGCCTGCTGCTGCAAGGGCTGTTGTTCGCCCCATTCGACCTGCCGCAGTACGGCATGAACGTCACCACGTTGCTGGTGCCGCTGTGGGCCATCAGTGTGCTGGCCAAACGTATCGTTGCGCCCGGTACCGCCTACGTCGACCTGTCCTACAAGCAGGCGCTGGCGCTGTCGACCGCCTATCAGGGCGGCATTGTTGCCTGGGTCGGCTTCTGGGCCTTCTACGGCCATGGCTTTACCAGCGATAACCTGGCCGCGGTGGGCAGCTTCGGCCTGGCTTATATGAGCGTGATTCTGGTCGAGCCGCTGATCGACCTGGGGGGGCTGGCTGGTGCCAAGGCGCTGGCGCGTTTCAGCCGAGGCCCGCTGTTCAACGTGCGACTGCATCAGGCAGCCGTCTGATGCAAAGTGCGGCGGCCACTGGTTCGGTCGCCGCGCTATGTTTTGCCATGAGGTTACAGGCAAGATAGGGGCGTTCGTTCAGCCAGGAAGACGCCTGTGAAAGCCTGTTCCGATGATTTCATCGTTGCCCATACCCCTGAAGAGGCGGTCGACCGCCTTGCTGCGCTGCACCAGGAAGCCACCGGTGCCCTGAGCCACGCGCTCAAGCGTTACCTCAAGGAGCGCATCCGCCCGGATGCCAGCGAGCACTGCCTGTTCCGCTACCCCGAACTGCGCCTGACCTACCTGTGCCAGGGCGAGGTGCCGACCACCGTGCGCGCCTACGCCAAGGTGCAGATCCCAGGCACCTACGCGATCACCGTGACCCAGCCGGCGGCCTTCCGCAAATACCTGCTGGAGCAGCTGCGCCCATTGATGAACGACTTTACCGTGCGGGTGGAGGTCGGCCGCAGCCAGCAGAACATTCCCTACCCTTACGTGGTTGAGGGCGGCGATGAGCTGGCCGGCAGTGGCGTGACTGCCGCCGAGCTGGCGCGGGTGTTCCCCAGCACCGACCTGTCCGCCGCCACCGATGGCACCGCCGATGGCCTGTACGACTGGGAGAACATCGACCCGCTGCCGCTGGCGCTGTTCGACGCGGCGCGTACCGACTTCTCGCTCAAGCGCATCCAGCACTACACCGGCAGCGACTGGCGCCATGTGCAGCCCTGGATTCTGCTGACCAACTACCACCGTTACGTCGACCAGTTCATCCGCCATGGCCTGGATATGCTGGTGGGCGACTCGCGTTTCACCCGCATGGTGCTGCCCGGCAATGTGGTGATCGAGCGCGGCATGAACGAAGGCGAGATGCAGGCGATCATCGAGAACGTGGTCTGGCACCGCTACCAGATGCCGGCCTACCACCTGCAGGCCGAAGATGGCCATGGCGTGACGCTGGTGAACATCGGCGTCGGCCCGTCCAACGCCAAGAACATCACTGACCACCTGGCCGTGCTGCGCCCGCACTGCTGGTTGATGATCGGCCACTGTGGCGGCCTGCGTCAGTCGCAGACCATCGGCGATTACGTGCTGGCCCACGCCTACATGCGCCGCGACGGCATCCTCGACCGCGTGCTGCCACCGCACATCCCGCTGCCGGCGCTGGCCGAAGTGCAGCAGGCGCTGCAGGAGGCGGCCAAGCAGGTGACGGGCGAGCAGGGCGATGAGCTGAAGAAGCGCCTGCGCACCGGCACCGTACTGACCTATGACGATCGCAACTGGGAACTGCGCTGGGCCCAGGAACGCCCGCTGATCAACCTGTCGCGCGCGGTGGCGGTGGACATGGAAAGCGGCACCATTGCTGCGCAAGGCTATCGCCTGCGGGTGCCCTACGGCACGCTGCTGTGCGTGTCCGACAAACCCCTGCACAGCGAGATCAAGCTGCCCGGTGCGGCGGGCGCCTTCTACGAGCGCGCGGTGACCCAGCACCTGCATATCGGCATCGCCGCCCTAGAGCTGATGCGCAGCCAGCTCGACTCGCTGCACTCGCGCAAGCTGCGTAGCTTCGACGAGCCGCCGTTCCGTTGATAAGCAGGGCGTGGCCTGACGCACAGTCTGGCCACGCCCTGGCGGCGCTTGCCCGCGCTCTGCTTTAGACTCGCCTGCATCATGGACGAACGAGGCGATACACATGGAACAGGCACGTCTGCTGCTCACGGCGCTGTGGGAACCCTGCAGCTTCTTCAGTCTTTTCCTCTACACCGGCCTGGCCCTGTCGCTTGGTGCGGTTGCGGGTCTGTTGCTGGCGCTAAAGCTGCACCGATTGGGCTGGCTGGCGCGCAATAACCGCTGGCACCATTGGCTGCTCAAACTCTACTTTCTGCTGTTGCCGCTGGCCGGAGGGTTTCTCGGTTTCCAGGGCGGATTGCTGTATGGCAGCCAGCAGCAGATCAATCGCCATCTCGACAGCTACGCCCCCGTGGTGCAGGAGCTTGCTGATGGCGTCTGGAGTGATTTCCAGGCTTATGTCGAGGCACAGGGCCAACAGGGCGCCCTGGCGGTGCGCGATGCCAGCGTGCAGGAGGTGCTCAACCAGTTGGCGCTGGACTACCTGCGCAGCGAACGGCTGCTGGAGGCCGAGGCCCGTGCCGATGCCTCGACTGCCGAGCGCATTGCCTTCGACCTGTTCGACCGTCTGCGCGCCAGCCTGCTAGGCAAGGCGATTGGCGAGATGGCGGTAGAGAAAACCGCCCGTTACAGCGGGCTCCACGAGAAGGTGCTGACTCAGGTACTGGATGCCCGTATCGAGCAGCTGTTCCAGGCCGAGTTTCTTCTCGGGTTGTTCAAGAAGCAGGTCGGCCATGTGTTCAAGCCGTTCTATATTGCCCTGCTGATTCAGCTCGCTCTGTTGCTGGTACTGATCTCGGCCGAGTGGGGCCTGGCGCGTTGGTTACGGCAGGCACCCGCTCGTCAGCCTGCCGAGCCGCTCGCCACGGTTTGAGTTCAGGCGGCCACCGGCGCCTCGTCACGCAGCAGCTCGGCCAGCGCTGCGCGGTCGATATTGGCGCCGCTGAGTACCACGGCCAAGCGCTGCCCGGCATTGAGTTCGCGCTCCTGCATCAGAGCCGCCAGTGCGGCAGCGCCGGCACCTTCGGCGAGGTTGTGGGTGTCTTCGTGGTAGGCGCGGATGGCGGCGCGAATTTCCTCGTCGTTGACTCGTACGATGCGTGCAGCGCCGGCGCTGAGCATGTCCAGTGTCAGTTGCTGCGGCTGGCGGCAGGCCATGCCGTCGGCCAGGGTGTCGGCACGTTCGGTCTGCACCAGGCAACCCTGCTCGAAGCTGCGTGCATAGGCGTCGGCACCGCTGGCGACTACGCCGATGATCTCGGTGTCGAGACCAAGCAGGTCGCGGGTACGGATCATCCCGCAGATGCCCGAACCAAGGCCGATGGGCACATAGACCCGGCGCAGATTCGGCACCGCTTCCAGCAGCTCCAGGGCGTAGGTGGCCACGCCGCGCACCAGATCCTCATGCAGTGACGGTACCCAGTGCAGGTTGTCGCGCTCGGCCAAGCGTGCCGCTTCTGCGCGGGCCTCGTCGAAGTCGCGGCCATGTTCGATCACCTCGGCGCCGAGGGCGCGCATCGCCGCGTTCTTCTCGCGGGCGTTGCCGTGCGGCACCAGAATCCGAATCGCCAGGCCCGCTTGACGCGCGGCCAGCGCCAGACTCTGGCCGTGATTGCCACGGGTGGCGGTGACCAGCCCGCGCACCTGCGGCTCGCGGCGCAGCAGGGCGTCGATATAGACCAGCCCGCCGCGCACCTTGAAGGCCGCGGTTGGAGCGTGGTTCTCGTGCTTGACCCAGACCTCGCAGCCCGTGCGCTGCGCCAGCAGCGGCCAGCTCAGTTGTGGCGTGGGCGCCATGTGGCGGTGAACCAGTGCCGCGCTCTGGCGCAGTTGGGTGAGGTCGAACATGGCGAATGCTCCGGGTGGCGTTGACCTCGATGCTAGTGCGGCGCATTGTATGGGTAAATATTTATATTGCATGGCAAACAATGTGGCTTCCTGATCTGCAAGACAGCGCCCTGCCGACTTACCTGGCGTTGGTCGAGGCCATCGCTGCGGCTATCGGTCGGGGCGAACTCAAGCCTGGCGAACGCCTGCCGCCGCAGCGCCGGCTGGCCTGGACGCTGGGCATCAACCCGAGCACGGTGATGCTCGCCTACCGTGAGGCGGCGCGGCGGCATCTGGTGTCCGGCGAAGTGGGGCGTGGCACCTACGTGCTCGCCGGCAGCCGTGAGGCGAGCCTGTTCCGCCTCAAGCAACCGGCCGCGCAGGGCGAGCTGATCGACCTGTCGACCAACGTGCCGGTGCATGACCCGGACAACCGCGACCTCTCCGCCAGCCTCGCTGCCCTGGCGGCGCGCGGCGAGCTGGACGCGTTGCAGGCTTACCCATCGGCGGCACTGGTCGAGCGTGCGCACCTGGCGGGCGCGAGCTGGTTGCGCCGACGCGGACTGGAGCTGGCGCCGGGTGGCCTGCTGCTTTGCGCCGGCGCCCAGCAGGGTGTTTCGGCGGCGCTGCTGGCGCTGTGCGAAGCGGGCGAGCCGATCCTGGTGGAGCGCTACACCGCGCCGGGGATCAAGGCCGCTGCACGCCAGTTACGTCTGCCGCTGCACGGCGTGGCGATGGATGAGCACGGCATCCTGCCAGATGACCTCGACCGTCAGGCCCGCGCCACTGGCGCCCGTGTGGCAGTGCTTACGCCCTGTTTGCAAAACCCCACCGGCGCCAGCCTCGATGCCGAGCGCCGTGCTGCCATCGCCGAGGTGGCGCGGCGTCGTGGCTTGTGGATTATCGAGGACGATGTCTACGGCGTGCTCGGCAGCGAGGCGCCGTTGGCCGTGCAGCTTCCCGAGCATTGCCTGCTGATCAGCAGCCTGTCCAAGAGCGTTGCACCCGGCCTGCGCCTGGGCTTTATCGCCGGTGCATCCGAGCTGCTCGAGCGTATCGATCCCGAGGCCCAGGCAACCCGTTGGGCGGTGACGCCGCTGAGCCTGGCGCTGGGCTGTGAATGGATCGAAAGCGGCATCGCCGAACAGCGCTTGGCCTGGCAAATCGACGAACTGCAGAAGCGCTGGCGCCTGGCCGCACGTGTGCTCGGATCACGTATGCCGCAGGGCCGGGCGGTGGCACCGCATCTGTGGCTGGATGGTGCGGTGCCGGTTGGTCTGGCTGAGGCGTGCCGGCAGAACGGTGTGGAGGTGGTGCCGGCAGAGGTGTTTGCGGTCGAGGCCAATCCGGGGCACGCCGTGCGTGTCAGCCTCGCGGCAGCAGCCAGCCGGGTCGAGCTCAAGCAGGCATTGGAAGGGATCGTGGCGGCTTGGCCTGTTTAGCGTGGTAGGGCGTACCGGGCGGCGATCCGTTCGCGCAGCAGTACGCCGCCGTGGTGGCAGGTTTGAATCTGGCAATGAGTCGCCGAGAGCGTTTTGGGCTCGTTTGCGTTGTCTGCGCTCGCATGGGCCTGCGGGCTGTTCGCTGGCGCTCCTGAGCCCGCCCTACGCCCCTGCGAGTTGCATATGCAGGATAGGGAAGGGGCGCCCGCCGCCGTCCAGGCGCGAGCGATCGGTCACGACGAACCCCAGATGCTGGTAGAAGCCCAAGGCCTGCGGGTTTTGCTCGTTGACGTCGACGCGGGTAGCGCCCAGCTCGTCGATGGCGTGAAGCATCAACTGCTTGCCCACACCTTGACCGTGGCAGGCCGGGTCGACGAAGAGCATTTCCACCATGCCTTCGCTTGTGCCGAGAAAGCCCAGTATCCGCCCCGACTCGTCCCGCGCGCAGGTCAGTTGCACGGCGGGGAAATACTGCCTGCAGAGCAAGGGCTTGATCACCTGCAGGTCGCTTTCCGGCAGGAAATGGTGGGTGGCGCGCACGGCGGCCTCCCAGATTTCCACCAGGGTGGGCAGTTCGGCGGCGGTGGGTGTGTCGAGAGTCAGCGGCATGGCAGTAGGCATCGAAAGATCAAGCAGGGCGCAGAGCATGCCAGCGCTGCGCCCGTGCTGTCATTTGCTGGCGTCGAGCACTACGCGATAACGCGCCTTGCCGCTGCGCAGATGGTCGATGGCCGCGTTCACCTGGCTCATGGGGAAGTGCTCGACCTGCGGCAGGATCTGGTGCCGCGCGCAGAACTCGAGCATGGTCGCCATGTTTTTCGGCGAGCCGACCGGTGAGCCGGACAGGCTCTTCTGCTGCGGGATCAGGTTGAACACATGCACCGGAATGGCGCTGGGCACGATGCCGACGAAGTGCAGGCGGCCCTTGCCGCGCAGGGTACCGATCAGCGCTGGCCAGTCGAGGTCGGCGCTGGCGGTGACCAGGAGGAAATCCAGGGTGCCGGCAATCGCCTTCATCGCCGCGCTGTCGGTGGAGGCCACCACCTTGTGCGCACCCAGGCGCTTGGCTTCGTCCTGCTTGTTCAGCGACGAGGTGAAGGCGGTTACCTCGCAGCCCCAGGCATTGAGAAAACGCAGTGCCAGGTGGCCAAGGCCGCCGATGCCGACCACGCCGACGCGGTCGGTGGGCTTGATGTCGAACTCCAGCAGCGGGCTGAATACCGTGGAGCCAGCGCAGAACAGCGGGCCGACCAGGGCCGGGTCGAGGCCTTCCGGCAGCGGCACGGCCCAGGCCCAGTGCGAGCGCAGGCGGTCGGCGAAGCCGCCGTGGCTGCCGACGATGGTCGGCTTCACCGAGCGGCACAGCTGGTGCGAACCCTCCATGCACGAGCCGCAATGCATGCAACTGCCCTTGTACCAGCCGATGCCGACCCGTTGGCCGAGCTTGAGGCCGCGCGCCTGCTCGCCGAGGCGGACGATGGTGCCGACCACTTCATGGCCGGGGATGAAGGGGTAGCGGGCGTTGCCCCATTCGTTGTCGATCATCGACTGGTCGGAGTGGCAGATGCCGCAATATTCCACCGCCACTTCCACTTCTTCGGCGCCGAGCGGGCCTGGGTCGTAGCTCAGGCGTTCCAATGGCGCCTTGGGCGTGGTGGCGGCCCAGCCGGTGAAGGTGGCGAGTTCGGCGTTGTTGCTCATCGGTAGCTCCGGATCGCAGGGGTGAATCAGCAGCTTAGCTGCCGTGGCGAATCAGGGAAGCACCATCAATGCGGCTTATCGTGGGTTACACTGCGCAGCCCGGTTGCCGCGAAGCCCGTTGCATGTCCCGCCCTCGTCCCCCTGTCAATCGCCGTCCTGCCGCTCCCCGCCGCGTGGCCAAGGCGCCACCTGCGCAGCCGCGTCTGTTGCTGCTGAACAAGCCATTCGACGTGCTTACTCAGTTCAATGACGAGCAGGGCCGCGCCACCTTGAAGGACTTCGTCGATGTGCCCGGCGTCTACCCGGCCGGACGTCTGGATCGTGACAGCGAGGGCTTGTTGCTGCTGACCAACGATGGCCGCCTGCAGGCGCGTATCGCCGATCCCAAGCACAAGTTGCCGAAGACCTACTGGGTGCAGGTGGAGGGTGAGCCGAGCGAGGCGCAGTTGCAGCAATTGCGCGAGGGCGTGACGCTCAATGACGGCCCGACCCTGCCGGCCGAAGCGCGTTTGTTGGCTGAGCCCGAGTTGTGGGAGCGCAATCCGCCGGTGCGCTTTCGCAAGAGCGTGCCAACGGCCTGGCTGGAGCTGGTGATCCGCGAGGGGCGCAACCGTCAGGTGCGGCGCATGACGGCCGCCGTCGGCTTGCCCACGCTGCGTCTGGTGCGTGTGGCGATTGGTCCTTGGCGGCTCGATGGCTTGCAACCGGGGCAGTGGCGCGAGTTACCGGCCAGGCTGGATTGAACTCAGAACCTGTTCACGATCTCGCGAGCTAGAGCCAGGCAAGGCGAAACCAGGCGAAAAAGCGCAGTTTACGAGTTGTAAATGAGCATTTTGAGGCTGGTTTCAACGCAGCATGGCCGACGCGCAGCAGATCGTGAACAGGTTCTCAGGCGTTTTGTCGCAGGGGCGGCCTTGGCGACCATGACCTGAGTCAATAACCGGCCTTGATCACGGCGATACCTTTGTTCAGCACTTCACGCCAGGCCTGACGCACATCCGCGTTGCATTCCTTGTCGTGCTCGCTGATGGTCAGCAGCAGCGCGTCGAGCCACAGGTCGTAGAGTTCGGGGCGGATGTCCAGACGCTGGCGCGAGTGCGATTCACCCAGGGCGCGCAGCTTGCTGTCGGACATGCCACGGGCGTGCATCACCAGGTTCATGATGCCCTGGCGCAGCAACTGCTTCTGCGCGTCCATGTCGGTGTCGACGAATTTCTCGCGGATCAGCGGTGAGCTGGCGAGGAAATGGCGGTAGAAATCAGCGAAGAACAGAGGGCTGGCGCAGCAGCGTCCATAGCTCTGCATCACGCGATCGGCGGCGGTCATTGGCTCTCCTTGAAACCACAGGGGGTGACGAAGCGGCGGGGTCAGCCGTGAATGCCGCGCGTGACCTCGATGATGTAGGTGATGATGGGCTTGGCCAGGAAGGCGAACAGGCACAGCCCGAGGCCCAGGAACAGGATGGCGGTACCCAGGCGACCAGCCTTGGACTTCTTGGCCAGGTCCCAGATGATGAAGAACATGAACAGAATCAGCCCGCCCACCAGGACGTACATCATCAGGGCTTCGAATTGTTCGGTTTCCATTGCAGCCTCATGCACCTGCTGTCGCCAGGGATAAGCCCCTGGCGGCGGATGAAGGGGCTTTCACGCGGGCGTCGAAACGCTTCACGGAAAGCGCGGGGCGCCAATTGTACGCCTGTGCGCTCAGGCTCGCAGTAGAGCCGATCACGCCTGCGTCGATCAGCCGCGCAGGTGCTGCAACGGCAGTTGCGTGCTGGACAGGATCTGCTGCAGCACGAAGCTCGAGCGCACGCTGGACACCCCGTCAATGCGCGTCAGCGTGCCCAGCAGCAGCTTCTGGTAATGATCCATGTCCGGCACCACCACCTTGAGCTGGTAGTCGGCGTCCATCCCCGTCACCAGGCAGCATTCCAGCACTTCCGGGCATTTGCGGATTTCGTCCTGAAAGTGCTCGAAGCGTTCCGGCGTATGCCGATCCATGCCGATCAGCACGTAGGCGGTCAGGCTCAGGCCGAGTTTCTTGCGATCGAGCAGGGCGACCTGGCCGGTGATGTAGCCGTCGTCTTCCAGTTGTTTGACCCGCCGCGAGCAGGGCGAGGGTGACAGGCCGATGCGTTCGGCGAGTTCCTGGTTGGACAGGGCAGCGTTGCGCTGCAATTCGGCGAGAATGTTCAGGTCGTAACGGTCGAGTTTGTCCATTTTTTAACTGGCTCTTTATTTGATTGCGCTAAATATTGCTCCTTTGGTGGTTGATTGCGCAATCGGCAAATATGTAAGCAATATTCGCAATCTTCTTTCGATGCGGCAGGCGTAAGCTTTCTCTCAGTTTCACGGCCCGGACGATAAGTCCTACCGGCCTCGCCCAACCAGGTGAGCCGGCGCCGACGATCCCACCGGATCGCCCGGCCCCCGGGTCCGCACTGCCCAACCAGGCAGGCGACGAAAGCGGCGACACCATCGCCAGCACCGGACAGATTTCCCGAGGGGGCCGCGAGGCCCCTTTTTTATGCCTGGGATTCAGTGAGTAGCGTGGCCGACGGCACGGCTGCGTTCAGTGCTGGACGACTTCCTGTGGGTCGGCATGCACCAGCACCTCGGCGCGCGGGTAGTGCGCGTGGATCGCCTTCTCTACCGCTTCGCAGTGCGCGTGAGCGTCGGACAGGCTCATTGCGCCCGGCAATTCCAGGTGCAGTTGCACGAACCAGCGCGTGCCGGAAATGCGCGTGCGCAGGTCATGGGCGCCCAGCACACCCGGCACGGCGGTGGCCAGGTCATGCATGTGCTGGGTGGTTTCGCTGGGCAGCTCTTCGTCCATCAGCACGGCTACGGAGCCGCGAACGATGCTGATGGCGCTCCAGAAGATGTAGAGCGCGATGCCGATGGCGAAGATCGCATCCATCTGCAACCAGCCGAAACGGGTCAGCAGCAGGGCGACGAGAATGCTGCTGTTGAGCAGGATGTCGGAGCGGTAGTGCAGGGAGTCGGCGTGGATCGCGGTGGAGCCGGTTTCGCGCACCACCTTGCGCTGGAATGCCAACAGGGCGACGGTCAGGACCAGCGACAGCAGCATCACGGCGATGCCGGCCCCTTCGGCTTCCAGTGGTTGCGGCGATTGCAGGCGCTCGACGCCCTGCAGGCCGATGAGAATGGCGCTGACGCCGATGAACAACGCCTGGCCCAGCCCCGCCAGCGCCTCGGCCTTGCCATGGCCGTAGCGGTGATCCTCGTCGGCCGGGCGCAGGGCGAAGTGCACGGCCACCAGATTGATCAGCGAAGCGGCGCTGTCGAGCAGCGAGTCGGTGAGGCCCGCCAGCAGGCTGACCGAACCGCTCAGCCACCAGGCGATGGCCTTGGCCAGTACCAGGGTCAGCGCCACCGTCAGTGCGGCCCCGGTGGCCAGGCGCATCAGCCTGGCATGCTGTGGATTGTGCATGGGCTCAGGCTGCCGGACGCAGGCCGTAGGCGGCCAGTTGTTGGCTGCTGCCGCTGTGCTGGATCAGGCGCGGATCGTCGAGGGGCAGGTGGCGACCAGTCTGGGTTTCGATCAGTTGCTTGAGGGCCAATTGATCGACCTTGCCGTCTTTGCCGATCAGTTGCTTGAGCTGTTGCGGGTCGACCTGAGCGGTCTGGCCTTCGGGCAGGTAGATGGCGCCGGTGGCGAAGTCCACGGCGAAGGCGATCAGGCCGGGAATGACGAAGAACAGGATGCCGATGGCATCCGCAGCAGCGATCAGCGGGTCGATCTTGCCTTCGATCTGGCCACGCCGATCCGGGTAGAAGATCGTGCCGCAGGCAGAGAGTTGAGCGAGCAGAGTGGCGGCGACGACGCCAGCGATGAAACGGGATTTCGTGCGCATGAGCACCTCCAGAAAAAAGTGGCGCAACTATAGCAGTTTGACATTGCAAAACCGTTGATCGGGCCGGCTCGGTTGCGCCATGAATTCTCTTCGCGCCGGCAATCCCGGTTCTCCTCAGACCGACGCGCGCGTTGGCGGTTCGCCGCTATCGATAGGTAGCACAAGGCCGGCGCGGCGCGGGTGTTTGGCCGAAGTGCCCTATAATCGCCGGCCTGCTGTGGAGAAACCATGAACGCCCTGCCCATCGATGCCCTGCTGCCCGCCCTGCGCGATGCCTTGTCCGCCCGTCACGAAGTCGTGCTGGAGGCGCCGCCCGGCGCCGGCAAGACCACCCGCGTACCGCTGGCACTGCTGGATGCGCCTTGGCTGGCCGGGCAGAAGATACTCATGCTCGAACCACGCCGGCTGGCGGCGAGCGCGGCGGCTGAGCGACTGGCCAGCGAGCTGGGCGAGCGGGTTGGTGAAACGGTCGGCTACCGCATCCGCCTGGACAGCAAGGTGGGGCCTAACACCCGCATCGAGGTGGTCACCGAAGGGATTCTCGCGCGCCGCCTGCAGGATGATCCGGCGCTGGAGGGCGTCGGCCTGGTGATCTTCGATGAATTTCACGAACGCAGTCTGGACGCCGATTTGGCCCTGGCCCTGACGCTCAATGGCCGCGCCATGTTCCGCGCGGCAGACAGCGGCGAGGCGCCACTCAAGGTGCTGCTGATGTCCGCCACCCTTGAAGGCGAGCGCCTGGCTGCGTTGCTGGGCGAGGCGCCGGTGCTGCGCAGCGAGGGGCGCATGTTCCCGGTGGATATCCGCTGGGGCGCACCGTTTCAGCCAGGCGAGTGGGTCGAACCGCGCGTCGTGCAGACGGTGCAGCAGGCCCTGGCCGACGAGCCCGGCAGCCTGCTGGTGTTCCTGCCCGGGCAGGCCGAGATCCGTCGCGTGGCCGAGCAACTGGGCGAGGTGCTGGCAGGACGCGACGACATCCTGCTCTGCCCGTTGCATGGCGAGCTGGAACTGTCGGCCCAGCGCGCAGCCATCGAGCCTGCACCGGCGGGCAAGCGCAAGGTGGTACTGGCCACCAATATCGCCGAGACCAGCCTGACCATCGACGGCGTACGTGTGGTCATCGATGCCGGCCTGGCGCGGGTGCCGCGCTTCGATCCGGCCAGCGGTATGACCCGCCTCGACACCCAGCGCATCTCCCGCGCTTCGGCTACCCAGCGTGCCGGTCGAGCAGGGCGCCTGGAACCGGGCGCCTGCTACCGCTTGTGGTCGCAGGCGCAGCACGAACAACTCAGTGCCTATTCCAGCGCGGAAATCCTTCAGGCCGACCTCGCCGGCCTGGCGCTACAACTGCTGCGCTGGGGCGTAACGCCGCAGGAGCTGAGCTGGCTCGATATACCGCCGCCGGCCGCCTACGCCCAGGCGCTGGATCTGCTCGGCCGTCTTGGCGCGCTGGATGAGCGCGGTGCCCTCAATGCCCACGGCCAGGCCATGGCCGAGCTGCCCAGCCACCCGCGTATCGCCCATCTGCTGCTGCGTGGCCAAGCGCTGGGCCTCGGTGCGCTGGCCTGCGACCTGGCAGCGTTGCTGTCCGAGCGCGATATTCTGCGCGGTGGCGGTGCTGATCTGCACAGCCGCCTGACCCTGCTCAGCGGCGAAAACCGCGTCGCACGCTCGGCCCAAGGCGGCGTGCAGCGTGCACGGCAACTGGCGAAACAGTTTCACGGGCTGGTCAGGAATCGGCCGGTGACTCAGGCAGTGAGCGACCCCGAGCATCCGTGCTGGCTCGGCTGCCTGCTGGCCTTCGCCTACCCGGATCGCATCGCCCAACAGCGCCGCGCCGGTGGCGCCGATTACCGCCTGGCCAATGGCCGCGCCGCGCAATTCGGCGAGGCCGATGCGTTGATGAAGCATGAATGGCTGGTGGTGGCCGATCTCGGCAGTCGCCAGGGCCAGCGCGAGGAGCGTATCTACCTGGCGACTGACCTCGATCCGGCGCTGTTCGCGGGCGAGTTGGCCGAGCAGGTGCAGACGCTGGAGATCCTCGACTGGGATGAGCGCGAAGGCGTGCTGCGCGCCGAGCGCCAGCGCAAGGTCGGCGAGCTGGTGCTGGACCGTCAGGCGCTGGCTGCACTGGACGAGGAGACGCGCTGTCGCGCCCTGGTCGGCCTGGTAAAACGCAAGGGCCTGGAGCTGCTGCCCTGGACGCCCGAGCTGCGCCAGTGGCAGGCGCGCGTGGCCTTGCTGCGTGAGCTGGACATTCAGCAGCAAGGGCAGAGCGAATGGCCAGACTTGTCCGATACCGCGCTGCTGGCCTGCCTCGATCAGTGGCTGACGCCGTTCCTGGGCAAGGTCAATCGCCTCAGCCACTTTGCTAATCTCGACCTGCCATCGATTCTGCAGACCTTGCTGCCCTGGCCGCTGCCGCAACGCCTCGACGAACTGGCACCACGGACCTTGGCCGTGCCGTCCGGCTCGCGCATCGCCATCGACTACACGGAACACCCGCCGGTACTTGCCGTGCGCCTGCAGGAACTCTTCGGCCTGGCCGCGACTCCGCGCATCGCAGGTGGTCGCCTCGGCCTCAAGCTGCACCTGCTCTCGCCCGCGCGCCGCCCGGTGCAGGTGACCCAGGATCTGGCCAGCTTCTGGGCCAACACCTATATCGAGGTGAAGAAGGATTTGAAAGGCCGGTATCCGAAGCACTACTGGCCGGACGATCCCTTGATTGCCGAGCCCACTGCGCGGGCCAAGCCGCGCAAGTGAGGGCCTAGGGTGTTTCGCGGCGTAGCGCTGCGCCCAGTTGCACTTCCAGGCCATCGCCATGGGCGATGAACTGCAGGGTGCAGCCGCAGCGTTCAGCGATGGCCTTGACGATGGAAAGACCAAGGCCGCTACCGTCGCTGTCGGCGCTGCGCCAGAAGCGCTCGGTGAAACGCTGCAGGCGTTCAGGGGTAATGCCCGGTCCCTGATCGCGTACCTTGAACAGCACGCCATGCGGGCCATCAAGGGCTATGTGCAGAGACACCGAGGTTCCTGCTTTGGTGTGGCGGCGGGCGTTTTCCAGCAGATTGCGCAATGCGGCGATGGCCAGGGCCGGTGGCATCGCCAGACAGCGTTCGGGCAGATCGTCGGCGTAGCTCAGCTCGATGGGCGCACCAGTCTTCTGCGTGGCATCGGCGATGGCCTGACGGGCGATCTGCAACGGCCGGCAGGGCAGGCCTTCATCGAACGGCAGGTTGCCCTCGACCCGTGCCAGCATCAGCAACTGTTCGAGGATGCGTTGCAGGCGGTCGGCGCCCTGTTCGGCCATGGCGATGGCCGTGCGTGCGTTGTCGCCCTCGGTCATTGCCGCCACTTGCAGATGGGTTTTCACCGCCGTCAGCGGGCTGCGCAGTTCGTGTGCGGCGTCGTCGGTCAACCTGCGTTCGCGCTCCAGGGTATCGCCGATGCGTTGGAACAGTTGGTTCTGCGCTTCTACCAGGGGCGCCAGTTCTGCCGATAGACCGGTCAAGGGCAGCGGCTCGCTGGTATTGGCGCTGCGCCCGGCGAGTGCGGCGCGGATGCGTTCCAGTGGCGCCAGGCCGCGACCGAGCCCTATCCACAGCAAGGCCAGGCTACCGAGCAGGGCGACCACGACGGGCAGCGCCGCAGCCAGCAAAATCGAGCGTTTCAGCGTGGCGCGCTCATCCAGGCGATCGGCCGTGGTGATGCGCAGATCACCCTGGATCAGGGTGAAGCTGCGCCAGGGGCGATCACCGATGATCTGGTCACGAAAACCTTTCTGACCCGCGTCGAGCAGGTCGTCCGGTGTCGAATGGCTGCGCGCCAGTACCTCGCCGCGCAGCGAGCTGATCTGGCAGGCCAGACCGTTGGGAATGCCCAACTGTTCTGCGCTCAGATGTGGCACGCCATCATTGGCCGTGCGTGCCTGCGGTAGTTGCACCAGCAAGCCCGCGACCATGCGCGCGGAGGCGGCCAGGCGTTCGTCGAGCGACTGCATCAGCTGGTTGCGCAAGTCATAGAGCATCCAGGTCGCGGCCAGCGACCAGAGCAGGACGAAGGCGGCGCCAAGGCCGAGGGTCAGGCGCAGACGCAAGGTCATGGCTGCTGCTCCTCATGCCCGGCAGGGCCGAGGCGATAGCCCAGGCCGCGCACCGTTTCGACGATGCCGTTGCCGAGTTTTCGCCGTAGGTGATGGATATGCACGTTGAGGGCGTTGCTCTCGACTTCGTCATCGAGGCCGTAGACCGAGTCCTTGAGGTGTTCGCTGCTGAGGATGCGCCCCGGATTCTGCAGCAGCGCCTGCAGCAGCGCCTGTTCGCGGCGCGAAAGATCGATGGGCTGGCCGCAAAGACTCACCGCACAGGTGGTCGGGTCGTACTGCAATGGCCCGTGATCGATCAGGTGCGTGGTCCGGCCTGCGGCGCGGCGCAGCAGGGCGTGCAGGCGGGCAGCCAGCTCGCGCAGATCGAAGGGTTTGGTCAGGTAGTCGTCGGCACCGGCCTGCAGACCAGCAACCCGTTCGGCGATGGCATCGCGTGCGGTGAGGATCAGTACCGGCAGTGCCATGCCGTCGCGGCGCAGGCGTTGCAGCAAGGCCAGGCCGTCTTCGTCGGGCAGGCCGAGGTCGAGAATCAGCAGGTCGAAATGGCTGTGTTGCAACAGGCTTTGCGTCGCCGCCGCACTGGCCGCATGGGCGACGGTGAACCCCTGGGCTTGCAGGCCGGCGAGCACGCCACTGGCGATCAGCGAGTTGTCTTCGGTAAGCAGAACATGCATAGGGCGGTAGTGGCGGCAGAGGGCGAGTCGACAGTATCGCTCATCGCGATTAAGGCAGGATTATTGGCGCTGATTGGCGGGCTGTTAATCGGCTGTTAATTGCACTTTGGCATCCTCGACACCTCCTCAGTTTCGCGGTGCCGTCATGCGTTCGCTCGTTGTTCTACTCAGTCTGTTCTGTAGCGCCGCGTTTGCCTCGCTGCCCATCGACGGCCTGCGCTCGGGCGATGACTTTCTCGCTGCCGAGCAGGCATTCGTGCTCGACGTGCAGCAGCAGAGCGAAGGTGAAACGACGCTGAGCTGGGACATAGCGCCTGGTTACTACCTGTATCAGCAACGGCTCAAGTTCACTGGCCTGACGGATGAACAGGCGCCAGAGCTACCACAGGGCCTGGCTCATGAGGACGAGTATTTCGGCGCCTCGCAGATCTATCGTGAGCGGCTGCAACTGACCCTGCCAGCCGAGGCGCGTGGGCGTATCGAGGTGCAATGGCAGGGCTGTGCCGATGCCGGCCTGTGTTACCCACCGCAGACCCGGATGCTCGATCTCGGTGGTACTGGCGCCATCGAAGCCGGCCGGACCGACGATCTGGCCTTGCTCGATGGTCTGCAGCAGCAGGCGCTGTGGCTGAGTATGGCGGTGTTCTTCGGCCTGGGCCTGCTGCTGGCGTTCACCCCTTGTTCACTACCGATGCTGCCGATTCTCGCGGGTATCGTGGTGGGTAGCCGCGCTTCGCCATCACGTGGCTTTGCCCTGGCGGGTACTTATGCGCTGAGCATGGCGCTGGTCTATGCGCTGCTCGGCGTACTGGCGGCAGCGCTCGGCGCCAATCTGCAGAGTCTGTTGCAGCAACCCTGGTTGATTGGCTCGTTCGCGACGCTGTTCGTGCTGTTGGCGCTGCCGATGTTCGGTTTCTTCGAGTTGCAATTGCCGGATGCGCTGCGGGATCGCCTGGAGCGGGTCGGGCGCGGGCGGCAGGGCGGTAGCCTGGTGGGGGCCGGTTTGCTCGGCGTGCTCTCTGGTCTGCTGGTCGGCCCCTGCATGACCGCACCGTTGGCGGCTGCCTTGCTGTTCATCGGGCAGAGTGGCGACCTGTTGCAGGGCGGCCTGGTGCTGTTCGCGCTGGGGCTGGGCATCGGTACGCCGCTGGTGCTGCTGGTAACGCTGGGCAATCGCCTGCTGCCCAAGCCGGGGCTGTGGATGGAGCGGGTCAAGGTGGTGTTCGGTTTTCTCTTCCTGGCCACGGCGCTGTACCTGCTGCGGCCACTGCTGGCCGAGTCGATCTGGCTGGCACTGAGCGGCGCCTGGCTGATCCTGGCGGCCAGCAGTCTCGTGCACCTGGCTGCTCAGCTTCAGGCGCAGCGTGCGCTGGCCCATGCCGGCGCAGCGTTACTCGGATTGTGGGGCGTGGCGATGCTGCTGGGCGCGGCGGCTGGCGGCAGCGATCCTTTGCGCCCTTTGGGGGTGTTCACTGCTGTCGCTGCGCCCCAGGCCGAGGTGCGCACGGCCAGCTTCGTCGATGTGCGCGAGCCCGAACACCTGCAGCGCGAACTGGATGAAGCCAAGGCGCAGGGACAATGGGTGCTGGTGGACTACTACGCGGACTGGTGCGTGTCGTGCAAGGTCATGGAGCGCGAGGTATTCGGCAACACCGAGGTGCAGGCGCGCCTGGCCGATGCGCGCAAGCTGCGTCTGGACGTCACCGCGCCTGGGGCGGCGAGCCGTGAACTGCTCAGCCGTTACCAGGTACTGGGGCCGCCGACGCTGCTGCTGATCGGCCCGGACGGCGAGGAGAGGCGCCAGCAGCGCATCACCGGCGAGGCGGATGCGCAGCAGTTTTTGCGGGTCTGGGATAGCACGATGGAGCGTGGCTGATGTTGACGATAGGTGTAGGTCCGCTGGCGCTGGGCGTCAGCCATGTATTGCTGTTGGTGAGCCTGCTGCTGGCGACCCTGGTCGGCTGGTGGCTGGGGCGCAAGCGTCAGGTCAATCCGGAAAAACTGATCTTTCGCCTGTTGCTGGCCGCCTTGCTGGGCGCGCGCCTGGCTTTCGTCGCGCTGTATTTCGAGCACTATCAGGATGCGCCCTGGCGCGTGATCGACATCCGCGATGGCGGCTTCATCGCCTGGGGCGGTGTGCTGGCAGCAGGGCTGCTGGGCGCCTGGTATCTGTGGCGTCACGCGCAGTTGCGTGTGGCGCTGGGCGGTGGCATGGCCACGGGGCTACTGATCTGGGGCATGGGCAGCCTGGTGCTGCACACGCTGGAGCAGGGTACACGGCTGCCGGAACTGGCCCTGCGCGATGTCCAGGGGCAGTCGGTGGTGCTGCGCGAACAGCTTGGCCAACCCATGGTGATCAATCTCTGGGCGACCTGGTGCCCACCTTGCCGGCGGGAGATGCCGGTACTGGCCGAGGCGCAGCGTGAGCATCCGGGTGTGACCTTCGTCTTTGCCAACCAGGGCGAGGGTGCTGGAGAGGTCAGTGCCTTTCTCACTAGCCAGGCGCTGCAACTGGACAACGTGCTGCTCGACAGTGGCGGCCGCCTCGGGCAACTGGTTGGCTCACGGGCACTGCCCACCACCTTGTTCTACGACGCCGAGGGTCGCCAGGTTGGCAGCCACCTCGGTGAACTGTCCCGCGCCAGCCTGGCCCGGGCCCTGGAAACCCTGAAGACGGACGAATGATCATGAACTCAATCAAGTCTCTAGCCTTGCTCGGCTTGTTGCTGACGCCACTGGCCCAGGCCGATGAGCTGCCTGCGGCGATCAAGGCTGTCGAAGGCCGTGGGGCCAAGGTAGTGGGTAGCTTCGACGCGCCTGGTGGACTCAAGGGCTATGCCGCGCGCTACAACGGCCAGGGGCTGGCGCTGTACCTGACGGCCGATGGTGAGCATGTGCTGATCGGTACCTTGCTCGATGCCAAGGGTGAGGACCTGACCAAGGAGCCACTGGAGCGTCTGGTCTATCAGCCGCTGGGCCAGGAGATGTGGCAGCAGTTGCAAGACAGCACCTGGATCGCTGACGGCGACGACAAGGCGCCACGCGTCGTTTACATGTTCTCCGACCCCAACTGCCCTTACTGCAACATGTTCTGGCGTCAGGCGCGGCCCTGGGTCGAGGCTGGGCGTGTGCAGGTACGCCACGTCATGGTCGGCATGCTGCGCCCGGACAGCCCCGGCAAGGCGGCGGCGCTGCTCGATGCCAGCGATCAGCGCAAGGCGCTCGGCGAGCATGAATCGGCCGGACGCGAAAGCACGCTCAAACCAATGGGCAAGATCCCCGAAAAGATCACGGAGCAACTGAACGCCAACATGGAGCTGATGGGAGAAATGGGCGCCTCCGCGACGCCGGCCATCTACTACCTCGATGATGCGGGCCGTCTGCAGCAGCAGAACGGTGCGCCGCGTCCGGACATGCTGGAAACCATCATGGGCTCTGCCAAGCCCTGAGTGACGGCGCACAGCCTTGGTTGTGCGCCTGGAAAAGCCTGATAACAACTATTGAAGAGGATACCAATGAGAGCCTCTCGTTTATCTCTGCTAGGGCTGTGTGTGGCGCTGACGTCCAGCGTGTTCGCTTTCGAGTCGCTACCGCTTGCGCAGCAAGGCGGCGTCAGCCAGGTGATGCTGACTTGCACGGCATGTCACGGCGATGCCCTGATGGGCGTGGCGGCTGCCGGTTTTCCACGTCTGGCCGGGCAATCTGCCGACTACCTGGCCAAGCAGCTTTATGACTTCAAGGCGGGCAAACGCTCCAATCCCTTCATGCAGCAATTCGCGGCCGGGTTGAGTGATCAGGATATCCAGTCCGTGACGCGGTTCTTCGCCGCGTTACCAGCGGCACAGTACGCAAGACCCAACCGTGCCGCAGCGGCCAGCGACCTCGGTGCGCGCCTGGCTTTGCGTGGCGCCTGGGAACGCAATATTCCCGAGTGCGTGTCCTGTCATGGCCCGGGAGGTGTCGGCGTTGGCAAGACCTTCCCGCCCCTGGCCGGGCAGCCTGCTGCGTACCTGGCCAATCAGTTGCACGACTGGCAGAAGGGCGTGCGCCGCAATGATCCGAACGACCTGATGGGGCATATCGCCAAGGCCCTGAACGAAGAAGAAATCCAAGCCGTGTCCGACTACTTTGCCGGTCTGCCCGCCGGAGGTGCCCGATGAAACACCTGATCCCGTTCGCGCTTGGCCTGGCCAGCGCTGCCACCGCCCATGCCGCGACCATCGCCATGGAAGACCAGAGTCAGCTACCCGCAGCGCCGGCCAAGGCCGAACATAGCGAGTGGTTTCAGCCTCCGCATGAGAAAGACCTGCCCAACGATGGATTCGGCCAACTGGTACGTGAGGGGCGAGCTATCTTCGTCGATACCCGCAACCAGGCGAGCGAGTATGTCGGCAACGGCATGAACTGCACCAACTGCCATCTGGATCAGGGGCGCAAGGCCAACTCGGCGCCGTTGTGGGGTGCCTACACCATGTATCCGGCTTATCGAAAGAAGAACGACAAGGTCAACAGCTTCGCCGAGCGTATCCAGGGCTGCTTCCAGTTCAGCATGAACGGCACCGCGCCAGCGGTGGACAGCCACATCATCAACGCCATCACGGCCTATTCGTACTGGCTGGCGACCGGTGCCCCGGTGGGCAAGGCGCTACCGGGGCGGCTGTATCCAGTGGTGCAGGAACCGGCGGGTGGCTATGACCTGGCCCGTGGCGAGCAGGTCTATCAGCAGCAATGCGCGGTTTGTCATGGCGATAACGGTGAGGGGCAGAAAGCCGGCAAGGACTATGTCCTGCCGCCGCTATGGGGTAAGGACTCCTACAACTGGGGAGCGGGCATGCACCGTATCAACACCGCCGCCGGCTTCATCCGTCACAACATGCCGCTGGGCAAGGGCGGTACGCTCAGCGATGCCGATGCCTGGCATGTGGCGGCCTACATGAACAGCCACGAGCGCCCGCAGGACCCTCGGCTGATCGACGGCTCCATCGAGAAAACCCGAGACAAGTACCACGCTGATGATGGTGTGAACCTGTACGGCAAGGTCGTCAACGGCGTGATGCTCGGGCAAGGGGTGGACTGAACCCGTGCCCTGGAGAGCTGCCGATATCTCTGATCAGTACAGCCGCAGATCCTCGCCGGCCTCTTCGAGTTGCTGGTATGCATGCTCCATATCGTCGCGCAGGCGTTCGGCTCCCGGCCAGGCGCGCGAGTAGATGAACTTCAGCGGTAGATGCTGCAGTTGCACGAACGGTAGCTCGGCCATGCCCAGGCGGCGCCTGGCCTGTTCGACCGGTGTCTGGTAGTCGAGCAGGAAGTCGCCACGGTGGCGCTGCAGCATTTCCAGTGCCGAGGTGTGAGTCGCGGTGCGGTGCAGGGTGAGGTTCAGCGCGGGGTCTTCCAGCCATTCATTCACTGCCTGCCAATAGCTGTAGCCGGTGATCAGAATCAGGCTCCGATCCTTTAGATCCTCGGGTAGGCGCGGTAGCAGGGTATCGCGCAGGAAGTACAGATTCAGGGTGATTTCACCCAAGAGGTTGCGTCCTTCCAGCGTATGCGCGGCCAGCTCCGGCTTGCCCGGTGCGCCCAGCCACAGCTGCACGCTGCCGTCACGCAGGCCGCTGTACAGACGGGCGCCGGGGTAGGAGCGGAAGTCGCCGGTATAGCCGGCCTGCTGCAGCAGGCGCCGGGTCAGTGCCAGGCCGGGGCCGGCAGGCTCACCCTGGGCGTCGGTGTAGGTATAGGGCGGGAATTCGTAGTAGCCGACCTGAATATGGCGTGTGCCATCGGTGGCCTGGGCTACAGGTAGCCAGAGCAGGGCGAAAAGCAGCAGGCAGAAACGTCTTGGCATCCGGGTGTCGCGGCGCTGGGCCGTCTTGTCATTGTCGGGCTGGACGAGCATGGACAACTCGTCAGGGCCTGTCCAGCCCGATACGTCAGGCTGATACGCACTACTGCTGGTGCGGCAGGAAGAAACGGCCGATCAGCGGCAGGTGGTCGGAGATGGCCTGGGTGTCATGCTGGCGTACCTGGCTGGTGAAGGGGGTCAGGTGCGGGCTGTAGAACAGGTAGTCGAGCGTGCGATCCGGGCCGCTGGCCGCCGGATCGTTGGGATAGTGGGTGTACCACTTTGCCTGCTGCGTTCCGCTGGCCTGCACGAGGCTGGGAATCATCGGGTAGCGGCGGGCAAGGTTTTGCAGTTCGCTGTCGGCGGCGTACCAGCCGCGCTGATTTTCCGGCAGGTGCTGGAACTGGCCGGGTGGCAGCAGGTTGAGGTCGCCGCCCAGTACCCAGGGCGCATCGGTTTTCTGCAGGTGTTGCAGCAGGCCATCGGTCATCGCCACCTGGCGCTGCATGGTGTCGTTGCCTTGGGCGAAGGCATCGAAATGGGTATTGATGGCCACCAGTTCGCCACCGCCGCGAATCGGCAGGTAGCTGACCAGCAGCGCGCGCTTGAGCTGGAACAGATGGCTGATCGGGTCGCTGGGCATTTCCGGCAGTTGCAGGCGCTCGGCCCGGCTGATCCGGAAGCGGCTCAGGGTGCCGAGCTTCATGCCGACGCTGCCGAGGATGCGCGGGTGTGGGACGAAGCCGGCCTTCCAGTAGAAGGCCTGGCTGGCGCAGGGGTAGAGATCGGCCAGGCGCGCCTGCAGCAGCGCGAGCTGATCCTGGTAGTCGGTGGCCCGGGCGCCGTCGTGCAGTTCCTGTAGCAGCACCACGTCCGGCTTTTCGTCGCGCAGGATGCGCACCACCTCGTCGAGCGTGGTGGCCAGATCCTCGCTGCTCGGGCGGGTGTCCGGGCCATCGCCGTCGGGCAGGTCGTACCAGAACACATGGCGCTTGCCGGCCAGGTACTGCACGTTCCAGGTCATCACCTTCAGCGCCTGGCCCGGCTGCAAGGGCGGCACCTTGCCGTTGCAGGCGCTCGGCGCCACTTCGTGCGCTTTGGGCTGCCAGGTCAGGGCGTAGATCAGCGCGCACAGCGCACCGAACAGCAGCACCAGGGCAAGTGCGAGCAGACGGGCGAGGCGAGGCAGGGACATGGCAGTGTCGACGACTATGCTGAGAAGGTGGCGAGAATAACCGACCCGGGCCTCGTGGCCCAGGCTGGGTGACAGTTGTCATGGTGACCGTGCTAAAAAGCCTGGCAGACGGGGAGAGTACAGATGCATCGCAAGGTATTCGCCAACAAGGTATTCGAGCGCAAGGTGGTGTTGGTCAGCGGTGGTTGCGCCGGGATCGGTCGGGCACTGGTCATGCGCATGGCGCAGGCCGGTGCGCGCCTGGTGATCCTCGATCTCGATCAGGCGGCGCTGGACAGCCTGGTGCAGCACCTGGCCGATCATCACAATGCCGAGGCGCTCGGCCTGCTCTGCGACGTGGCCGACGCCGAGGCGGTGCAGCGCGCCGTGGCACTGGCGGTGGATCATTTCGGCGGTATCGACGTGCTGGTCAACAATGCCGGCATCACCCATCGCAGCACCTTCGCCGATACCCGGCTGGACGTGTTCCAGCGGGTCATGGCGGTCAACTACTTCGGCGCCCTGCATTGCACCCAGGCGGCCCTGCCGAGCCTGATCGCGCGCAGCGGCCAGGTGATCGTACTCAGCTCGTTGTCGGGCATCGCGCCGTTGCTCTACCGCAGCGCCTACAACGCCAGCAAGCATGCGCTGCATGGCCTGTTCGAAACCCTGCGCTACGAGCTCAAGGGCTCGGGCGTGAACGTGATGCTGGTGTGCCCTGGCTTCACCGCCACCGATCTGCGCAAGAATGCCCTGGTTGGGGACGGCTCGGTGGCTGCGCAGCCGCCGCTGGCAATGGGCAAGGTGGCCTCGCCGCAGGACGTCGCCGAAGCGATCTACCGTGGCGCACTCAGGCGCAAGCGCCTGCTGGTGTTGTCCAATGTCGACTGGCGGGCCCGCTTGCTGGCGCGCTTCTTCCCCCGGCTGTTCGAACGGGCGCTGCTGCCGCGCCTGTCCGGGCTCAAGCCGCAACGCTCCGAGGTGCGCTGATATGCGTCGTTGCTGGCTTGGCCTGTTCCTGTTGCCCTTGCTTTGCCGGGCTGCGGAACCTGAGCCGTTGCGGGTGATGACCGATCTTTGGCCGCCGTTTCGCATGGAGGCGGCCGACGGCACACTGATCGGGCTGGACATCGATCTGCTCGATGAACTGTCGCGGCGCAGCGGCTTGCGCTTCGAGATCGAGCGCGCACCCTGGGCGCGAGGCCTCGCCGCCCTGGAGCAGGGGCGTGCGGACATGATGACCGGTCTGGCGAAAACCCCGGAGCGCGAGCGCTATATCCAGTACCTGGAGACGCCTTATTACGCCTGTTCGCCACGTTTCTACGCCCGGCCGTCGGTGGCATCGCTACTCGATCGTTACGACCGCCTGCGCGGGCTGCGCATCGGCTATGTGCTGGAGTCGGCCTATTTTCCGCGCTTCGATGCCGACCAGGCGCTGGACAAGGTCGGCGTCAGCGCCGAGGCACAGTTGCTGGAAATGCTCGTGCGCAAGCGCATCGACACACTGATCGGCACCGATTGCCAGGTCGATTTCGCCCTGCTCGACCCCAATCTGGCCGGGCATATCGTCAAGGCAAGCTACCAGCCGCAGGCGCGTACCGATCTTTACATCGGCTTCTCCCGCAAGCGTCTGGCGCAACTGCCCCGCGTAGCGGCTGCGCTGAGCAGCATGCAGACCGATGGCTGGATCGCCCGTGCGGCCATGCGCTATCACGAGGTCGTAGTGCAGCAGTAGCTGCAGTCTGCATGAGGCTGGCCGTCACCGCCCGTCCGCCTGAGACAGCCTGGCCGGCACGACTCATCCGGCCTAGTCGTTATTTTCCGGTGCCGGTTGCTGCCCTTCGAGCAGCATGAACAGGCGAAACAGCACCACGATGGCGAACAGCTGGAGGAAGCCGCTGGCGCTTTGCTGCACCACCCAGAGCAGGGTGTCGCTCGGTTCCGGAACCGTCCACCAGTCCAGCAACCAGAGGGGCAGGAGTACGTTGAGCAGGCAGGTCAGCACTGGCCAGAAGCGCCCTTCGGTCATCGCGAAACTGCCTTGCAATGCGCGCAGTGGCGGCTCCTGGCGCAGCACCAGCAGGAGTTCGGCGAAAGCCAGGCGCACCATGACCCAGATCCCCGGCACGATGAACAATGACAGGCCGAGCATGATCGCCAGCGTGCTGAAACCGGCCAGCAGCGCGAAGCTTGGCCACAACTGCAGGCCGGCGGCGAACAGTTGGGCGTTGCCGGGCGTCTGCCCGTTGCTGCGTGCGTGCAGGAAGAGAATCAGCGGGCCGGCATACAGCGGATAGAACAGGATGCCGAGCAGGATGCCGTACGCGGGGTTGGCGCCTGCGCCGAGCTGGGAGGCCAGCAAGGCCTGGGCGATGGCTTCGAGCAGCAGCAGTGGCAGGGTCAGGCGGGCGATGGCGGCCAGGTTGTGGCTGGAAAAGAACCAGGCGTCACGCAGGACGGAAAGTGGACTCATCGGCAGATTACCAAGGGTGAAGGCCCCCGCACTGTGGCGGGTTGCCGGGACAGGTTCAAGGGTACTCCAGCTGTGCATTGGGATGCGCAGCGAGCAGACGCGGCAGCTCTTCGCCTGGTACTTCCAGGGTCAGCTCGGGCGGGCCGGGGGAGTACAGAAGAAAGTCGCAGGCCAATACCGCGCGATCGATCAGCAAGGTGATGCTCGCGTCGTGGCCGAACGGGCAGGCGCACATCGGCACGCAGCCGGTCTGCGCGCTCAGCGCCTCGTCGCTGGCGACACGTGGGCGCTTGCCCAGCAGGTGCTTGAGCGCGGCCCAGTCGGCGCGTGTACCTTCGAGGGTGATCAGCATGGCGTAGCGCGTGCCGTCCACCTGCAGGAACAGGCTCTTGCTCTCCACTCCACGCAGGCCGAACCGCTGGCGCACGGCATGCGCGGTGGGGTAGTCGAGCACGGGCTCGTGCTCGACTAGGCGATGACGGATTTGCAGGCGCTGAAGCAGGTCGAGGTTGCGTTGGCAGAGGCGGTCGAGAGGCGTCATGTCGGTCAGCATAGGGGTTGCGCCGCATCCGGGCCAGCCCTGGGCGCGTCGGCAGCCCGGCTCTGGCATACTGGCGCCTTCGTTGCCCCCCGAGGACTCCCGGTGAAGAAGATCGCCGTATTCGCCGATGTGCAGAACCTCTACTACACGGTGCGCCAGGTGCATGGCTGTCACTTCGACTACAGCGTGCTGTGGGCCGAGGTCAGCCGCCGTGGCGTGATCGTAGAGGCCTACGCCTACGCCATCGACCGTGGTGACGCCAAGCAGCAGCAGTTCCAGCAGATCCTGCGCAAACTGGGTTTCACCGTGAAGCTCAAGCCTTACATCCAGCGTGCCGATGGCTCGGCCAAGGGCGACTGGGACGTGGGCATCACCATCGATGTGCTCGACGCCATCGACCGTGTCGACGAGATCGTCCTGGCCTCTGGCGATGGCGATTTCGACCTGCTGCTCGAACGCGTGCGCAGCCGTGGCGTCGAGGCCATCGCCTTCGGCGCGCCAGGGCTGACCGCGCAGTCGCTGATCCGCGCCGCCAGCCTGTACGTGCCCATCGAGGGCGAACTGTTACTACGCAACAACTGAGGTTTCACGTGGAATCCATCGCCGTTATCGACTTCGAAACTACGGGCGTATCGCCGAGCCAGGCGCGCGCCACCGAAATCGGCGTGGCCATCATCGAAGGCGGGCGCATCGTCGACCGTTACCAGAGCCTGATGAACAGTGGCGCCTGGGTGCCGCCGTTCATCGAACAGCTCACTGGTATCAGCAATGCCATGCTGCGCAAGGCGCCGCCGTCCGATCAGGTGATGAACGAGGTGGCCGAGTTCATCGGTGACAGACCGCTGCTGGCGCACAACGCCGCCTTTGACCAGAAGTTCTGGGACGCTGAGCTGGCGCGTGTGCGCCGCCGTCGCTCGCAGCCGTTCGCCTGCTCGTTGCTGCTGTCGCGGCGTCTGCTGCCGGAAGCACCCAGCCACAAATTGGGCAACCTCAACGCCTGGGCTGGTTTGCCGGACACAGGTCGGGCCCACCGTGCCCTGGCCGATGCCGAGATGGCGGCGAACCTGACGTTGCACCTGTTCGGCCTGCTGCGTGAACGCCATGGCCGGCACCAGGCCGATCATGCGTTTCTCTGCCAGTTGCAGAACCTCTCCGCTGCCAAGGTGCGCGCGCTGTTGGCAGCGCCATGTCCGTAGCCCGGATGCAATCCGGGAATTCAGATGGGTAAATCCCCGGATTGCATCCGGGCTACCTAGCTTGCGTCTGCGAGGTTTGTAGGAGGGGCTTTAGCCGCGAGCGTTTATAGCGGCTAAAGCCCCACCCACTGTTCTGTCCTGGCACAGACTGTAGGATTTTCGCGGCTGAAACGGAATGCCGCCCAGCCGCTCCTACGGTGGGCGTGAACGGGTAAACTATGCGCCTGTTTCTCTGACTCCTGCGGTTACCCTCCATGACCTTCGCCTCCCTCGGTTTGATCGAGCCGCTGCTGCGCACCCTCGCCGATCTCGACTACCAGACCCCGACTCCGGTGCAGAGCCAGGCCATCCCGGCCGTGCTCAAGGGCCGCGACCTGATGGCCGCTGCGCAGACCGGCACCGGCAAGACCGCCGGTTTCGCCCTGCCGCTGCTGCAGCGTCTGACCCTGGAAGGCCCGCAGGTGGCAAGTAACTCGGTGCGCGCGCTGGTGCTGACGCCGACCCGCGAACTGGCCGAACAGGTGCTGCAGAGCTTTCTGAGTTACGGCCAGCATCTGCCGCTGAGCAGTTACGCGGTGTACGGCGGGGTCAGCATCAACCCGCAGATGATGAAACTGCGCAAGGGCGTCGACGTGCTGGTGGCCACGCCGGGCCGGCTGCTCGACCTGTACCGACAGAACGCGGTGAAGTTCTCCCAACTGCAGACGCTGATCCTCGATGAGGCCGACCGCATGCTTGACCTGGGCTTCGCCCGCGAGTTGGACGAGCTGTTCAGTGCGCTGCCGAAAAAGCGCCAGACCCTGCTGTTCTCCGCCACCTTCTCCGATGCCATCCGGCAGATGGCCGGCGAGCTGCTGCGCGACCCGCTGTCGGTGGAAGTCAGCCCGCGTAATGCTGCGGCAAAAACCGTAAAGCAGTGGCTGATCCCGGTGGACAAGAAGCGCAAGAGCGAGCTGTTCCTGCACCTGCTGCAAGTCAAACGCTGGAGCCAGGTCCTGGTGTTCGCCAAGACCCGCAAGGGCGTCGACCAGCTAGAGCAGGAACTGCTGGCCATGGGCGTGGCCGCCGACTCGATCCACGGCGACAAGCCGCAGCCGAGCCGCTTGCGTGCGCTGGAACGCTTCAAGGCCGGCGAGGTGCAGATCCTGGTGGCCACCGATGTGGCCGCGCGTGGCCTGGATATCGACGACCTGCCGCTGGTGGTCAACCTCGACCTGCCGATCAATGCCGAGGATTACGTGCACCGCATCGGCCGTACCGGCCGTGCCGGCAGCACCGGCGAGGCGATCTCCCTGGTCTGCGCCGACGAGGTGGATCAGCTGGCGGCCATCGAGAACCTGACTCAGCAACTGATCAAGCGCGTCGACGAGCCGGATTTCATTCCGGATCATCGCGTACCGCTGACGGCAGTTGGTGGCCAGGTGTTGAAGAAGCCGAAAAAGCCCAAGCAGAAGCTGATTCCTGGTGCGGCCAAGCCTGCCGGCAAGGGCAATATCCACCTCGGCCGCTGGTTCGAGGAGGAGGACAGCAAGCCCAAGGCCAAGGCGGTGCGCAAGGTGCCTAGCTTTGGCAGCAAGCCCAAGGGGGGCAAGAAATAGCAGGCTAAGTTGGCGGTTTGCACCCGCCCTACGGGTGCAAACTGTAGGGCGGGGGAACCCCGCCAGCTAGTAGGGCGGACTCAGGAGCGCCAGCGAACAGTCCGCCATGCAGGCTCCCTGGCGTACTGTCTGTGGCGAGTACGCCCTACGGCTGCGCCGCCACCGCCGCTGCCGTCATGTCATAGATCACCAGGCACACATGCTCCACCGGCTGGCCGGCGAGTGGCAGCAGGGTGACGTTCTGGTACATGAAATCGGCCTGGCCGGTGATTGGCTGGTAGCTCTTGAAGCGCATCAGGTACGGACGTTGTTGCCACAGGCTGAAGGCGCGGGTTCCCAGTTGCACCACGCTTTCCACCTTGCGTTCCAGCCAGGGGCGATCGATCTCGGGGAACAGTTCGAACAGCGAGCGCCCTTGCGCCTGATCCGGCCCCAGGCCTGAATGGTTTTCCATGAAGGCGTTCCACACCTCGACGCGGTACTGGCGGTCGAGCACCACCACGCCGACGTCGATGCATTGCACGATGTCGAGCAGCCAGTGAACTTCCTTGATATCGATCTGCGCGGGCATCGCCTTACTCCATCAGGTAGCCGATCTTGCCGGTCAGGCGTTTGATCGAGTCTTCGGTGAACAACAGCAGCAGGTCGAAATGAATGGCGTGGCCTTCGAGGCTGTAGCTGATCTCGACGGCAAGGGTCTTGCGCCAGCGCTGGGCATTGACCTGAATGAGCTGGTCGAGGCTGGCGTGCTGGCCGAGCAGTTGCGGATGACCCTGGGAGAAGCGCAGGTCGAGCTGTTCGGCAACGCCGGCCAGGCACGCGCCGATCAGAATACTGGCCAGATCCAGCAGCATCTCCGAGGTTTCCGCCTCGTTCTTCGGCTGCCAGCCCAGCAGACGCGCCATGTCGTTCACTTCCGAGTCATGGAACAGCAGCAATGCCTCACCGGCGATGGCTTCGCCGATAAAACCCTGGCAAATGGCACTGAAGCGTTCGCCGCGCTGGGCGTCGACCAGGGTCATGTGCAGTTCGCTGACTTCGAAGATGTTCACCTGCGGCACGGGGAGCTGCACGAATACGCCGAGCACCTTGGCCAGCAGCGCGGCAGCGCGGCCCATGGCGACGTTGGTCACCTCGCGCAGGGCGTCGCGGAAGCTCACCTTCAGCTCAGGCAGTTCCACGGCCTGAGCGTGTGGCGCCGGGCTGGGTTGCGGATTGAACAGGCCCAGTTCGAGCAGCGTCTGGCGCAGAATCTCGGGGTCGGCCGGCTTCTTGATGAAGGCCAGCGCGCCCAGCTCGCGGACGCGACGCACGGCTTCGTCCTGTACGTCACCGGAAACCACGATGACCTGGGTACTGAGCCCCTCTGCCTTGAGCGCAGCCAGGGTCTGGTAGCCGTCGAGCACCGGCATGGTCAGGTCGAGCAGCATGACCTGTCCCTGTCCCTGGCGGATCAAGGCCAGGGCTTCCTCACCATTGCTCGCCTGGCTGAGGCTAACCGGCCATTCAGCTGGAAGCGCGCGGATCAATTGCTTGCGCGCCATATTGGAGTCGTCGCAGACCAGCAGGGGGATCACGGCGTGGTTTTACCTGTGTGGAGAAGCGCTGGAAAACAGCATAGCTGCACGCCGAGCGGCGTCACAGCGCTTTGCGTGCTTTTTCAAGCGTAGCTCGGATGAAATCCGGGGGCTGATGTGGCGCTGTCCCGGATTACATGAGGGCTACGAGGCTTTTCCTTGTGTAGGGCGGGTGCAACCCGCCAACAGGGGATGGCGGGTTGCACCCGCCCTACGGTTCTAGCCAGTTCAGCACGCCTTGTGCGGCCACCCGACCGCTGGCGAAGCAGGCGGTGAGCAGGTAGCCACCAGTGGGTGCTTCCCAGTCGAGCATTTCGCCGGCGCAGAACACGCCGGGCAGCGACTTGAGCATCAGGCCCTCATCCAGCGCTGCGAAAGGCACGCCGCCGGCGCTGCTGATCGCCTCATCCAGCGGTCGAGTACGCAGCAGGGTAAGCGGCAGCGCCTTGATCCAGGGCGCCAGATCGGCAGGCTCGGCAAAGGCAGCAGCCGGCGCCAGCTCGCGGAGTAGCGCAGCTTTCACCCCATCGAGTCCCGCCTGGCGGTGCAGGTGCTTGGCCATCGAGTGTTTGCCACGCGGCTTGGCCAACGCCTGTTGCAGCTTTGCCAGTGGCATCTGCGGCAGCAGATCGAGGTGGATCAGCGCCTGGCCGTCGGCCTCGATGGCGCGGCGGATAGCGGCGGAAAAGGCGTACACCAGGCTGCCTTCGATACCGCTTGCGGTCAGCACGAATTCACCGATGCGGGCGGGCTGATCGGGCAGGGCGAGGGCGACGTTCTTCAGCGGCGCACCGGCGAATTTTTCCCTGAGGTATTCGCTCCATCCGTCCACCTCGAAGCCGCAGTTGCTCGGTTTCAGCGCCGCGACCTCGATACCGCGCGCCTGCAGCAGCGGCACCCAGGCGCCATCCGAGCCCAGCCGCGCCCAGCTGCCACCGCCCAAAGCCAGCAGGCAGGCATCAGCGGCCAAGGCGCGTTCGCCGTCGGCGTCTGCGATACGCAGGCTGCCGTCGTCGTTCCAGCCCAGCCAGCGGCTGCGTGTATGGATCACCACGCCCAGTTCGCGCAGGCGACGCAGCCAGGCGCGCAGCAATGGCGCGGCCTTCATGTCGCCGGGGAATACGCGGCCGGAGGTGCCAACGAAGGTATCGATGCCCAGGCCATGAATCCACTCGCGCAGGGCATCGGCGTCGAACTCGCGCAGCAGCGCCGCGACTTCGGCCTGGCGCTCGCCGTAGCGGCTGATAAAGTCGTCCTTGGGCTCGGAGTGGGTGATATTCATGCCGCCGACACCGGCCAGCAGGAACTTGCGCCCCACCGAGGGCATGGCGTCGAACAGCTCCACCCGCACGCCGCCTTGCGCCAGCACTTCGGCAGCCATCAGCCCGGCAGGGCCGCCGCCGATGATGGCGACGTGATGAGTGATGGGCTGGGGTGCTGTGGTCATGGCGGCAGGACGGTCGAAGAAAGGCTGCGCATTCTACCCGAGTGCCTCGTGGCCTTGTCATTTGCCCAGGCATCGGGCAGGTTCTGTGCGAACCTTTTTTGGATGGAGCCTGCCATGTCCCATATCTGCCCCGACATCGACCCCGATGGCCTGATCGAATATTCGGTGGTTTACACCGACCGCTCGCTGAACCATATGTCGCAGTCGTTCCAGAGTGTGATGCGCGATATCTCCGCCACCCTGAAACAGGTCTACAACGCCCATGCCGTGGCGGTGGTGCCGGGCAGCGGCACCTATGGCATGGAGGCGGTGGCGCGCCAGTTGGCGACCGGGCAGAAGTGCCTGGTGCTGCGCAACGGCTGGTTCAGCTACCGCTGGACGCAGATCTTCGATATGGGTCGGATTCCCGCCGAAGCGCATGTGCTCAAGGCGCGCCCGGTCGCCGAAGGCCCGCAAGCCGCCTTCGCTCCGGCGCCGCTGGACGAGGTGCTGGCGACCATCGCCGAGCAGAAACCGCAGGTGGTATTCGCCCCGCACGTGGAAACCTCCTCGGGCATGATCCTGCCGGACGATTACCTGCGCGCGGTGAGTGACGCGGTGCATGCCGTTGGCGGCTTGTTCGTGCTCGATTGCATCGCCTCCGGCGCCCTCTGGGTGGACATGCAGGCCTGTGGCATCGACGTGCTGATCAGCGCCCCACAGAAGGGCTGGAGCGCTTCGCCCTGCTGCGCGCTGGTGATGATGAGCGAGGCGGCCCAGGCGCGCGTCGAAGCGACCCAGAGCACCAGCTTCGCCTGCGACCTGAAGAAGTGGCTGCAGATCATGCAGGCCTACGAGCAGGGCGGCCATGCCTATCACGCCACCATGCCCAGCGATGCCCTGGCGCGCTTCCGCGACGCTATGCTGGAGGCCAAGGCCCTCGGTTTCGCCAAGGTGCGCGAGCAACAGCAGGAACTCGGTGACCGGGTGCGTGCGCTGCTGGCAGCACGCGGCTTCAAGAGTGTGGCGGCCAAGGGCTTCGATGCACCGGGCGTGGTGGTCTGCTACACCGACGACGCGCAGATCAAGACCGGCGCCAAGTTCGCTGCCATCGGCCTGCAGATCGCCGCTGGTGTGCCGCTGCAGTGCGACGAGCCGGCGGACTTCCAGACCTTCCGCCTTGGCCTGTTCGGGCTCGATAAGCTGCAGAATATCGAACGCACCGTGGCCACGCTGGAACAGGCGTTGGACAAGGTGCTGGCCGGCTGAGCCATTCGCTGAACTGGCGGGTTGCACCCGCCCTACGTGTCGAGCAGGCCTGTAGGGCGGGTGCTACCCGCCATCGGAAGCGCGCTTAGCCCAACCCGCGCGCCGCCCACACCTTCGCCGCGCTGTGATGGAGGATGCCGTGGCGGCGGGCAAGGGCAGTGTGATCCTTGGAGTAGCCACCGCCGATCACCCCGAGTACCGGTATGTCGCGCCCCAGGCAGTGCTGCAGCACCGCTTCGTCGCGCGCCGCCAGGCCGGCGTCGGTGAGTTGCAGGTAGCCCAGGGCATCGTCCTTGTGCACGTCGACGCCGGCGTCGTAGAGCACCAGATCCGGCTGGTAGATCGGCAGCAGGTAGTTCAGCGTATCGTCCACCACCTTCAGGTAATCGGCGTCGCCCATCCCGCGTGGCAGGGGAATGTCCCAGTCGCTGTTGGCCTTGCGCGCCGGGAAGTTCTGTTCGCAGTGCAGCGATACGGTGATCGCGTCCGGCTCGTCTTCCAGCAGCCGCGCGGTGCCGTCGCCCTGGTGCACGTCACAGTCGAAGATCAGCACCCGATGCACGCGGCCTGCTTCAAGCAGGTAGCGGGCGATCACCGCCAGGTCGTTGAAGATGCAAAAGCCCGACGGAAAGTCGTAGTGCGCATGGTGCGTGCCCCCGGCCAGGTGGCAGGCCAGGCCGTGACGCAGCGCCAGTTCGGCGGTCAGCAGCGAACCGCCCACGGCACGTATCGTGCGCCGCGCCAGCGCCTCGCTCCAGGGCAGGCCGAGGCGGCGCTGGTCTTCATGGGACAGCTCGCCGGCCATGTAACGGGCGATGTAGTCCGGGCAATGCACCAGGCCGAGAACCTCCGCCGGGCACAGCTCGGGGCGTTGCAGCTCGGCATCGCGGGTCAGGCCGCTCTCGACCAGGTGATCGCGCAACAGACGGAATTTTTCCATGGGGAAACGATGCCCGGTCGGGAAGGGCGGGCTGTAATCCTCGTGGTAGACCAGCGGTAAGCGCATACACTTTAACCTTGTTGACGCGACGGCCTATGGTCGCAATCTGCCGAGTCAATCGCCATGCCTTTGATCGAAACCCACAGTGAGCGGCTGTTGTTGCGCGCCTGGCGCGACAGTGACCTGCCGGCGCTGGCCGCGCTCAATGCCGATGCCGAGGTGATGCGCCATTTCCCGGCACCGCTGGATGCCGCGCAGAGCGAGCAGATGCTGGCGCGTCTGCGCGCGCAGTTTGATCAATATGGCTTTGGTTTCTGGGCGCTGGAACGGCGCGACACGTGTGAGCTGATTGGGGTCACCGGGCTGGCGCATGTCAGTTTCGAGGCGCCCTTCGTGCCCGCCGTGGAAATCGGCTGGCGTCTGGCCCGGGCGCACTGGCGTCAGGGCCTTGCCCGTGAGGCGGCGTGCGCGGCACTGGTCGTGGCCTTCGAGCGTCTCGGGCTGGACGAGGTGGTGAGTTTTACCGTGCCGGCCAATCTGCCTTCGCAGGCGGTGATGCGCAGCATCGGCATGCAGCGTGACGAGCGTGGTGATTTCCTTCATCCGAAATTGCCGAACGGCCATCCGCTGCAACCGCACCTGCTCTATCGCATCAGCCGTGAGCGATGGCTGGCGCGACGATGATCGCCGCATTTCGGCCGCTGATCGCCTGCCGATGCCGACAGACGCGCGCAAATTCTTTACCATCTCGCTCCCTGCCCACCCCGACCCATACCGCACGAGGAGAGACTCCATGACCCAGGTGCTCAACGATCTGGTCGCGCTGCTCAGCCTGGAGCAGATCGAGGAAAACCTGTTCCGTGGCGTCAGCCAGGATCTGGGCTTTCGCCAATTGTTCGGTGGCCAGGTACTTGGCCAGTGCATTTCCGCCGCCAGCCAGACGGTCGAGGAAGCGCGCCATGTGCATTCCATGCACGGCTACTTCCTGCGCCCCGGCGATGCCAGCCTGCCGGTGGTCTATCAGGTCGACCGCACCCGCGACGGCGGCAGCTTCAGCACGCGCCGCGTCACCGCGGTGCAGAAGGGCCATCCGATTTTCTTCTGCAGCGCCTCGTTCCAGTACGACGAGGAAGGGTTCCATCATCAGAGCCCGATGCCCGAAGTGATCGGCCCGGAGAACCTCAAGTCGGAAACCGAGCTGGCGCGCCTGGTGGCGGCGATGATCCCGGAACGCCTGCGTGATCGGGCCATCAGCGACAAACCCATCGAGATTCGTCCGGTCACCTCGGTCAACCCGTTCGACCCGAAGCCGGCCGAGCCGGTGAAGTACGTGTGGTTCCGCGCTGCGGGCGAACTGCCGGACGACCCGCAACTGCACAAGTACCTGCTGGCCTACGCCAGTGACTTCAACCTGCTCACCACCTCGCTGCTGCCGCATGGCGTCTCGGTGTTCCAGAAGTTCATGCAGGTGGCCAGCCTCGACCATTCGCTGTGGGTGCATCGCAACCTGCGCATGGACGACTGGCTGCTGTACGCCATGGACAGCCCCTGGGCCGGCAATGCCCGTGGCTTCTCCCGCGCCAGCATCTTCAATCGCCAGGGCGAACTGGTGGCCTCGGTCGCCCAGGAAGGCTTGACCCGCGTGCGTGAGGACTGGAAATGAACCTCGACGATGTTCGCCACTGGGTGTTCGACATGGACGGCACCCTGACCCTGGCCGTGCACGATTTCCCGGCGATCAAGCGGGTGCTGGGCATTCCGCAGGAAGATGACATCCTCCACCACCTCGCGGCGCTGCCAGCCGAGGAGGCTGCCGCCAAGCACGCCTGGCTGCTGGAACATGAGCGCGAACTGGCGGTGGCCTCGCAGCCGGCGCCGGGCGCCATCGAGCTGGTACGCAGCCTGCGTGAGCGCGGCTGCCGGCTCGGTATCCTGACCCGCAACGCCCATGAGCTGGCGTTGCTGACCCTGCAGGCCATCGGCCTGAACGACTGCTTTGCCGTGGACGACATCCTCGGCCGTGACGAGGCGCCGCCCAAACCGCACCCCGGCGGTTTGTTGCATCTGGCCGAACGCTGGCAGGTGGCGCCGAGCGAGTTGCTGATGATCGGCGATTACCGCTTCGACCTGGAATGCGCCCAGGCTGCCGGGGCACGGAGCGTACTGGTCAATCTGCCGGACAACCCCTGGCCGGAGCTGACCGAGCTGCATGCCGTGGATTGTGCGCAGTTGTTGGCCCGGCTGGGCTGATTCTGCCGCTGCAGTGAAGAGCGTCGCCGCCTGGCTTTCGCCAGGTTTGGATCCATTGACGCCTGAAGGCGTGCTCGATATTGATCGCCAGGCGTAGGGCGGGTGTAACCCGCCGACAGAGGAGCTGGCGGGTTACACCCGCCCTACGGTTTTAGTCCGTGCGCCCCCTGCGCTGGCGGCGTTCGATCAGCGCACACAATCTTGGTGCCCTGAAAAAGGGCTGAAAGCCAGATTTTGCCAACCTTTCACGCATTTTTCGTCGACTCGGCATGGTCTCGCCAGCCTGTCGATGAATTGTGCTTTGGATCCAGCTCTGCGAGCTTGCCCTGGGTTGTCACCCGACAAGAACAATCAAGGGTTCTCGCTGATGAATCATGCCTGCTTTTCGCTGGTAGCGGTCTGCTGCCGGCTGTGTCCTCTCGCCTCCAATGCACTGTCCATGCCGATTGCCGGCAAGGAGGGTGGGCAATGAGTGATCTACGCCAGATAGTCGATCAGGGGCCGATGCGCGGCTTCCAGTGGGTGGCCATCGCCGTGTGCGTGATGCTCAACATGATCGATGGTTTCGATGTGCTGGTGATGGCCTTTACCGCGTCGTCGGTGACGGCGGAATGGTCGCTGAGCGGTGCCGAACTGGGCATGCTGCTCAGCGCCGGCCTGCTCGGCATGGCACTGGGCTCGCTGCTGCTGGCGCCTTGGGCTGATCGCATCGGCCGGCGCCCGCTGATCCTGTTGTGTCTGGTGCTGTCCGGCACGGGCATGGTGCTGTCGTCGCTGAGTCAGTCGCCCACACAACTGGCACTGCTACGCGGCCTGACCGGGCTGGGCATCGGCGGCATTCTTGCCAGCAGCAACGTGATCGCCAGTGAATACGCTTGCGCGCGCTGGCGCGGCCTGGCCGTCAGCCTGCAGTCCACCGGCTATGCGCTGGGGGCGACGCTAGGTGGCCTGCTGGCGGTCTGGCTGCTGTCGCATTGGGGCTGGCGCTCGGTGTTCCTTGCCGGCGGGCTGATCACCTTCGCCGCCATCGCCCTGGTGCTGCTGTGGCTGCCGGAGTCGCTGGACTTCCTGCTCAGCAAGCAGCCGCGCAATGCCTTGCAGCGAGTCAACGCCCTGGCGGCGCGCCTGCAGCAGCCGAGCCTGAGCGCCTTGCCTGCACGCCCCGTGCAGGCGGCGGGTGGCAGCAGCAACCCGGTGCTGCGCCTGCTCGAGCCGAGTTTGCTGCGCAGCACGCTGCTGATCTGGCTGCTGTTCTTCCTGGTGATGTTCGGCTTCTACTTCATCATGAGCTGGACGCCCAAGCTGCTGACCTCGGCCGGTTTGTCGGTGCAGCAGGGCGTCACCGGCGGGGTGCTGCTGAGCGTTGGCGGCATCTTCGGCGCCACGCTGCTGGGGCTGCTCTCCGCACGTTTCGCCCTGCCACGGGTGCTGGCCGCTTTCATGCTGATCACGGCGGTGATGCTGCTGGTGTTCACCACTATCGGCTCGTCCTACCTGGCCGCACTGGGCATGGGGCTGCTGATCGGGCTGTTTTCCAACGGTTGCGTGGCCGGTCTGTATGCGTTGTCGCCGTTGCTCTATGGCGCGTCGATCCGGGCCACTGGCGTGGGTTGGGCCATCGGTATTGGCCGTGGCGGGGCGATTCTGTCGCCGACCGTGGCCGGGCTGATGCTCGACGGTGGTTGGCAGCCGCTGGAGCTGTATGGCTGGTTCGCCCTGGTGTTCGTCGCGGCGGCGCTGCTCTTGCTGGTGCTGTTGCCGGCGCGCCGGGTGGCGAGTCTGACGCCTTCGCAGGCCTGAGTGATCGTTACAGGCGCGTTGCCTTGAAGGTGTCGCAACGCCCTGGCTGGCCCGTGTCGAAACCGGTGCTGAACCAGCGCACGCGCTGCTGCGAAGTGCCATGGGTGAAGGCGTCCGGCACCACCTGACCACGGGCCTGCTTCTGCAGGCGATCATCGCCGATGGCGCTGGCCGCGTTCAGCGCCTCTTCCAGATCACCAGCTTCCAGCCAGGCGTGGCGCCGCTGGGCATGATGGGCCCAGACGCCGGCCAGGCAGTCGGCCTGCAGTTCCTGGCGCACCAGCAAGCCGCCGTCGCCCTCGACCCGCTCGCCACGTTGGCGCGCGGCGTTGACCTTGGCCGAGACGCCCAGCAGCGTCTGCACGTGGTGGCCGACTTCATGAGCGATCACATAGGCCTGGGCGAAATCGCCCGCCGCCGCGAAGCGCTGCTCCATCTCGCGGAAGAACGCCATGTCCAGGTACACGCGCTGATCGCCCGGGCAGTAGAAGGGGCCGACTGCCGAGCTGGCAAAGCCGCAGGCCGAGTTGACGCCGCCGGAGAACAGCACCAGTTGCGGATCGCGATACTGCTTGCCGGCCTGCTGGAACAGCTCGCGCCAGGTGTCCTCGGTATCACCGAGAATGGCACTGACGAAGTTGCGTTGCTCATCCTGGGCCGGCGCTGTGCGATCAGTCTGGCTGACCTGCGGTTGCGTGGCCTGGCCGGCGATCTGACCGAGTATCTGCAGCGGATCCTGCCCGGTGAGCAGGCCGAAAATGACGATCACCGCCACTCCGCCCAGGCTCAGGCCACCGCCGACGCGCATGCCGGTACGGCCGCGTGCGTCCACCACGTTGTCACTGCGTCTACCGCGCTGCCAGCGCATGGGCGTGCTCCCTGTTCGCTCAGTTGGCCGGATAGTCGCTCAGCACGACGTCCTGGTGCTCACGATCCACACCGATCACCTGGTAGGCATCCACGCGGCCACCATATTCCATGCCGGGCGACCCCATGGGCATGCCGGGCACGGCGGCGCCGAGCAGATCCGGGCGCTGGCGCAGCTTGAGAATATCGGCGGCCGGGACGTGACCTTCGACGAACTTGCCATCGATCACGCCGGTGTGACACGAAGCGAGGCGCGGCGGCACGCCAAGGCGCTGCTTGACTACGCTCATGTCGTTTTCCACATGGTCGTTGACCACGAAACCGTTGGCCTGCAGGTGATCGATCCAGGCGGTGCAGCAGCCGCAGTTGGCGTCACGGTGCACGTCGATGGTCAGTGGCTCGGCGGCTTGAGCCAGGCCACTGCAGAGGCAAAGGGCGAGGAGAGTGCGGCGCATGATGGGACTCCTGAAGGTGAGAGCCAAGGATAGCCCGCCCTTGCCGACCGCCCAAGCCATTGCGACTAGGCGTCGCGACTGACGGCGCCTATGCTGCTGGCTGCCTTCAACGATCAGGAGCCCGCCGATGCTGTTCGCCCGAATCGTACTGATGATCCAGATTGTCGCCCTCGCCGGTCTGGGGCTGGCCTACTTCATTCGCCCCGAGGAAATGGCCAGCTTCAGTGGTGCGCTGTTGATGGGCAATGCCGCCGTCACCGAGGTGCGCGCCTACTACGGCGGCCTGCAACTGGGCCTGGCCGCCTACCTGGTGATGGCGCTGACGCGCCTGGATCTGTTGCGCCCGGCGCTGACGCTGCTGACTCTGCTCTACGCCGCGCTGGCACTGGCGCGTATCGCCGGCCTGTGGCTGGACGGCGGCGCGCAGCAAACCTTCAACCTGACGGCGCTGCTGCTGGAGGTGATATCAGCCGGGCTGGCCTGGTGGGCGTTGCGGGGGATTCAGCGCGAGAGCTGATGGGCGATCGGGCACTTCACGCAGGTGGACAAAAAAGCGTTGTCCACCTTACTGCCGGCGCTCGGTTGCACTCAGGCTTAGCGCCTTTCCAGCAGCACACCCGCTTCCATGTGATGGGTGTAGGGGAACTGGTCGAACAGGGCGCAGCGCGTCACCTTGTGGGTGTCGGCGAGCTGGGCGATGTTGGCGGCCAGGGTCTCCGGGTTGCAGGAGATATACAGGATGCGTTCGAAACGCCGGGTCAGCTCGCAGGTGTCCGGATCCATCCCGGCGCGCGGCGGGTCGACGAAGACGCTGCCGAAGTCGTAGCTCTTGAGGTCGACATCGGCCAGGCGGCGGAACGGGCGCACCTCGTTGAGCGCCTGGGTCAGTTCCTCGGCGGACAGGCGCACCAGCTCGACATTGCTCAAGCCGTTGTCAGCCAGGTTGGCCAGGGCGGCGTTCACCGAGGTCTTGCTGATCTCGGTGGCCAGCACGCGGCGCACGCGGGTGGCCAGCGGCAGGGTGAAGTTGCCGTTGCCGCAGTACAGTTCCAGCAGGTCATCGCTGCGCTCGCCGAGCACGTCATAGGCCCAGCCCAGCATCTTTTCACACACTCGGCCATTGGGCTGGGTGAAGGCGCCTTCCGGCTGGCGGTAGCGGAAGCTGCGCCCGGCCACGCTGAGTTCTTCTTCCACATAGTCGCGGCCGATCACCAGGCGCTGGCCACGGGAGCGGCCGACCAGGCTGACGTTCAGCTCGGCCGCCAGTTTTTCCGCCTCGGCCTGCCAGGCTGCGTCCAGCGGGCGGTGATAGGCCAGGGTGATCAGCGCATCACCTGCCAGTGTGGTGAGGAACTCGACCTGGAACAGCTTGAACGACAACGCCTCGCTGGCCTGCCAGGCGGCGCGCAGGCGCGGCATCAGGTCGTTGATGCGCAGGCTGGCGATGGGGAAGTCGTCGAGCAGGATCGGTGTGTGCTTGTCGCCCGGGGCGAACATCGCGTAGTGGCGCTGGCCATCTTCACGCCACAGACGGAATTCGGCGCGCATGCGGTAGTGCTCGCGTGGCGAGTCGAACACCTCGGGTTCCGGTGCAGCGAACGGCGCCAGCAGTTCGACCAGGCGGGCCTTCTTCTCGGCGAGTTGGGCGTCGTAGGTGGCGGGGTCGAATGCGGGGCGGTTCATCGGTCACTCATGCGGGCAGAAAAACGGGGCGCCATTGTAGCCATTCCGTTGCCGACGTGCCGGTGTCGTCGATCATTGGTGGGGCGGGTGGGGGCGTTGAGTGGAAGGGGATGGGCAGGGGGAGAGGTGGGCTGAAGCCCACCCTACGCGACACTCGATCCATGTAGATACTGTTATTTGACGCAAGCGACATGGAGTTCGGGGTCGAACTTTCGCCC